>JBDTZN010000083.1:0-8028 GCA_040005095.1 Thermoleophilia bacterium
AACGCCGGCCTGTCACGCCGGAGGTCGCGGGTTCGAGTCCCGTCGCTCCCGTAAACTTCCTGCAAATCAACTCTTTTTGTTGCCTCTTTGGGCGCAAACGACCTCCGGTGTCGTTTGATCCCGCGCATATCCCGCACGCAAATGCCCGCAAGGAGCCGACCAGAGCCGACGATCCCCGCAACCGGTGGCGCCGGCCCAAGCGACCGGAGGTCCTGCCGCCGCCGCGATAACGTAGCCGGCACGCCCGGAGAGGCCACGCTCGGGCGACCGCGCCGAGCGGTTCCACGGAGACCGCAGTCAGCCCGCCGCGGGGTGATCCTGACGAGTCGCCGGCGAATCGCCGGCCTACAGAAAAAACCCGTTTCCAGGGCTTTCTCCTGTCTGCTCCCGCCGACAAGTCCGCCCAACGGCGCCAAGTGCCGCGCCCGTGATGCACCGGTGTTACACGAACTTGGCCCGGAAGACACCCGCCGACGAGCCCATGCGTAGTCTCGCCGGCGGGCGACTCCACGGAAGTTGTCAGCAGCCGACGCAGTCGTCGGGCGTGTTCCCCGCGACGCGGCTGTCGGTCAGCGTGACTGGGAAGGTAGTGAAGATGCCACCACCTTGAATCGCGAGCCCGGTGCTCGCGCTGAGGGTGTTGCGGGTGACGCTCGTGTCGCGCAGTGTCAGTTGGACGGGTGGCCCGTCGGGGAGGTCGCTGTTCCAGATGCCGCCGCCCCGGGCCGAGCCGGACGGGCCGGTTGCGCTCCCTGCGTTGTCGCTGACGCGGACGCCTCGCAGCTTGAGCAGTCCGGCGTTGAGGATTCCGGCGCCCTGGACGGTTGCTGCGCCCGTCGATGTCGTGCTGCTTGCGAGGTTGCCGCTGACGATGCTGTCGGTGATGGTGACGGGCTGGTCGGTGGCGGTGAGGATTGCCCCGGCCTGAGCCAGGGCTGTGCCGGTGGGAGCGACGGCGGTGACGCTGTTGCCTGTGAAGCGTGTGTTGCGGATCGTCGTCGGTCCCTCGACCTCGATGCCACCGGCGTCGAGGAAGACGCTGCCGACGGCTGTCCCAATCAGTCGGTTGTCGCTGATCGTGCTGTCGCGGAGCGTGAGCGCTCCGTCGTCGTCGATGCCGCCGCCGAACGCGATCAGGTCGCCGCCCGAGCTCGAGGCCAGGACGCTGTTGCGACTGATCGAGCTGTTCCGGATGGTGACCAGGGTGCTCTCGTCGCCGCCGATCTTGATCCCGCCGGCCTGGGCGAGGACGCCGCCCGGTATGTCGGTCGGGAACGAGGTGGAGAATTCGACGCTGTTGCCGCTGATCGAGCTGTCGTCGATCGTGAGGGTGCTGCCGCGGCGCGTGAAGACGCCGCCGCCCTCGCCGAAGCGGCCGTTCGGCGGCGTCACGCGTGCGACGTTCCCGCTGACGACGCTCCTGCTGAGCACCAGTATGGCCTGCCGCTCGTTCATGACACCGCCGCCGTCGGCGTCGCTGGCGACGTCCGAGCCTGCCTGGTTGTTCGTGACCAGGACGTTTCTGAGGGTCATCGTGCCCGCGTTGTCGATCCCGCCGCCGCTGCCGAGCGCAAACGCGCAAGGCCCGCCCGGACAGGGCGGCCCGATCGGCGCAGCGACGGTCGGCGCCGCCCGGTTGCCGGTGACGATGCTGTCTGCGATCGTCACGGTCGCGCCGAGGCCGCCGCTCGACGCCGGGACGTAGACGCCGCCGCCGAGCGCCACGGTCGACGTATTGAGGCCGCCCGTGATCGTGACGCCGGAGATCGAGACCGTCGGCTCGCTCGCTGCGCCGGCAACGCCGATCGTGAGGACGGGGCCGCCGCCGCTGATCACCGTCGCCTCGGCGCCAGCTCCCTCGAGTTGGATGCTCTTGTCGATGACGATCCCGCCGGTGTAGGTGCCGTGCCCGACGATGATCCGGTCGCCGTCCTGGGCCGCGTCGAGGGCGGACTCGATCGTCTGATAGCAGCCGTGTTGGCTTCCGACACAAAGGGGTGCTGCAGGACCTCGGCCGGCTCCCAGGCCTGCGGCGACGAGCGCGGCGGTCGAGATCGCGAGGATGGAGATAACGAGGGCTCGCATGGTGTCTCCTTTCGGGCGGGCTCTCAACCGACGAGGCGGAGCGAGCCGAGGATCTGGGTGGCTGAGTCGAGGAAGGCGGGAAACTGTCCGGGTGAAAGCGCGGCGGTTTCGAGGAAGATGACGACCGTCTTGCCTCTGACGTCGAGCACGAGCACTCGGAACAGCTCGCCGGCGTCGAAGGCGAAGGCGTCCGCGTAGAAGGTCGCCACGTGCAGCGAAGGGCTGAAGGGAACGAACACGTGCCCCTGTCCCTCGACGCGTCCGTCGAACTGGCTCCCACGCAAGCCGGCGATCGTGGCGGGCGTCGTCGGGCCGTAGCTGGCGCCGTGTCCCCGGGTTCGCAGGCCGGCGACGACCGCCCGGACGGAAGGCGTGCGGCCGTCTGCGGTGACGATCGTGATCGCGCCCCGCGCTCTCGCGACGGTGCCCTGGGAGAGCACGATCCAGCCGAAGGCCGACGTCGGCTGCTTGAACTGGCGCGACTGCCCCTGGCCGCCTCGCCAGCCGGCGGGGACGGTGATGCGGAACCCGAGTGGGAACACCTTTGCCGTGTAGGTGCCGCTCTGCAGCGGCCGTGGCCCGTCGCCGCGCGGCGTGACGTCGTGGCGGGCCGAGCGTCCCGGCAGCGTCGGAAGCTCGCGCGGACCCGTCGCCAGCGCCGGCTCCGGCAGTCCCAGCAGCAGCGCGAGCAGGAATGCGGCAGGCATCAGCCGCCCCATCTCGGTCAACCTCCCTCCCCCTCTGGCTCCACCCAGACGGTCTCGATCACGCGCTCGCAGAGAATGCCGGCGCGCTCGCTCGCGCGCTTGACCCGGCCGCGCGAGGTCGACTCGAACAGGCAGAGGACGAGCTCGTCGCGAGGGAGATACAAGGCCCCCCGGAAGCGGCGCAACGCAGCCTCCGACAGCGATCAGCTGTCTCATCTCGGTCCTCCCTCTTTGGCGTCTGGCTCGACCCAGACGGTCTCGATGACTCGCTCGCAAGGCATGCCAGCGCGCTCGCTCGCCCGCTTGACGGCCTGAGGTGTGGGCGATTCGAACAGGCAGAGGACGAGCTCGTCGCCGGGGAGGTAGAGCGCACCGCGGAAGCGCACCTGCTCGCTCGGAGCGGCGGCCCGAGCCGCCGAGAGCCGAAGCTCTTCCTCGGCCACCCCGGGCCAGAAGCATTTCGCCGTGTAGAGCACGGCCAGAGCCTGCGGCACGCCGCTCTCAAACCGCTCCCAAAGAGCTCCCGGCGGCTTGTCAGCGCTCGCAAGTGCATCGAGACTGCGGTTCCGGCATGGAATCGCCTCGTCTCGAGTTCCGCATCCTTGGTCCGCTCACGGTTCGCCTGAACGGAGAGGTGGTCCACGCCGGCGGTCCGAAGCAGCGCGGGCTGCTCGCGCTCCTTCTGCTCAGCGCGAATCGCGTCGTCTCGCGTGAGCGGCTGATCGGCGAGCTCTTCGCCGACCAGAGCCCGAACTCGGCCGAGCACGCCCTCCACAACCACGTCTCGCGGCTTCGCAAGCTCCTGAGCCCTCTGCCGGCGAACGAGCCCCGTCTGGTCGCGCGGCCGCCCGGCTACCTGCTCAGGGTCGAGCCGGGGGAGCTCGACCTGGAGCGGTTCGAGCGGCTGTCCGCGGAAGGCCGCGAGGCGCTTGCCGGCGGCGATCCGGCCACCGCAGCGGTCGCGTTCCGCGCAGCCGAGGAGCTCTGGAGTGGGCGGCCGCTCGCCGATCTCGAGTTCGAGCGGCTTGCGCGGGTCGAAGCCGAGCGGCTGGAGGAGCTGCGTCTCGCAGCGGTCGAGGAGCGGATCGACGCCGAACTGGCGCTCGCCAGACACCTCGGCCTCGTCCCCGAGCTCGAGGCGCTGATCGCCGACTACCCGTACCGTGAGCGCTTCCGGGCGCAGCTGATGCTCTCGCTCTACCGCTGCGGCCGCCAGGCCGAGAGCCTTGACGTCTACCGGCGCACGCGGAAGCTCCTCAACGACGAGCTCGGGCTCGAGCCCGCGCTCGAGATGCAGCAGCTCGAGCGCGCCATCCTCGTTCAGGACCCGGCGCTCGGCATCGCGACCGACGCGGGTGCCAACCCGGCCGAGACGGCCGCCACGCTCGTCTGCCCGTTCAAGGGGCTCGCCTCGTTCGAGGCGGCCGACGCGCCGTTCTTCTTCGGCCGCGAGCGGCTGATCGACGAGCTCCTGCCCCGACTCCAGGAAGCGCCCCTGCTCGCGATCAGCGGCCCATCCGGGATCGGCAAGTCGTCCCTGCTGCGCGCCGGGCTCCTGCCCCGGCTAAGCGGGGCACGTCACGTCGTCGTGCGGCCGGGCGAGCACCCGATCGCCGAGCTGCGCGGGGCGCTCGGCGGCGAGCTGCCGCAGGCGCTCGCACGCCTGCGGCCGGGCGAGCGGCTCCTGCTCGCCGTCGACCAGTTCGAGGAGGCGTTCTCGCCGTCGGTGACCGAGGCCGAGCGCCGTGCCTTCGTCGAGACGCTCGCCGAGGCCGCGTGGGATCCGGAGCGCAGGGCGTCGATCCTGATCGCGCTGCGCGCCGACTTCTTCGGCCGCCTCGTCGCCTACCCCGAGCTCGCCGACCTCGTCGCCCCGAACCACGCCCTCGTCGGGCCGATGACAGCCTCCGAGCTGCGCCGCGCGATCGAAGGCCCCTGCGAGCGGGCCGGCCTCGCCGTCGAGGCCCCGCTCGTCGGCGCGCTCGTGGACGACATCGCCGGCGAGCTCGGCGGCCTGCCGCTGCTCTCAACGACGCTCGTCGACCTCTGGCACGACCGGGACGGTCGCACGCTCACGCTCGCGAGCTACGAGCGCTTCGGCGGCGTCCGCGGAGCGGTCGGCCGCCAGGCGGAAGCCGCGTTCCGGTCGCTCGACGAGGACAGCCGGCAGCTCGCCAAGTCGATCCTCCTCCGTCTCGTCGCCGGCGGAAAGGAGGGGGCCTTCAGACGCCAGCGCGTCGCACGCGCGCAGCTCGACGTCTGCGACGACGACCGCGTCGCACAGGTGCTCGCAACGCTCGTCGCGCAACGGCTGCTCGTCGCCGACGACGGCACCGTCGAGCTCGTCCACGAGGCCCTGATCGAGCACTGGCCGAGGCTGTCGAGCTGGCTTGAGGAGGACCGCGAAGGCCGCCGCCTCCACGAGCACCTGACACAGGCGGCCTCGGACTGGGCGGCCAACGGCCGCGACCCGGGCGAGCTGTACCTCGGGGCGCGTCTGGCGGCGACCCTCGCGTGGCTCGACAGCGCGGCCGAACGGCCGGCCCTGAACCGGCTCGAGGACGAGTTCCTCGACGCCAGCCGCGCCGCCGCGACCCGCGAGGCCGCACGGCAGCGCCGGGCGAACAGATGGCTTCGCAGCCTCCTCGCAGCCGCGCTCGCCCTGCTCCTTGCCGCGCTCGCCGCGGGTTCGGTCGCCCTGCGCGAGCGGGGAACGGCGCGCGGGCAGGCCACCGCTGCGATCGCGCAGCGGCTCGGCGCGCAGGCACTCGCGGAGCCGCGCCTCGACCGCGCGCTCCTGCTCGCACGGGAAGGAGTGAACCTCGACGACTCGCTCGCAACGCGCAGCAACCTCCTGGCCACCCTGCTGCGCAGCCCTGCGGCGTTGGCTGTGCTTCGCGGCGGCGGGGCGCGGGTCCTCGACGACGCGCTCAGCCCGGAGGGCCGAATCCTGGCCGCGCGCAGTGACAACGGCAGCGTCACCTTCTTCGACCCGCGAATGCTCCGTGAGCACGGACCACGCTTCGCGAGCCCCGGCCTGATCAGCTACTGCGGAGCGATCGTTCGTCCGGTCCGAGCGCTCGCGTTCAGCACCGACGGCCGCACACTCGCCGTCGGCGACAGCGACGGCAAGCACTCGAAGCTCTACTTCGTCGACACGCGAACCCACCGGACACGCGCGCTGGTTCGCTCCGCGAACGCGGTCACGGCGGACGTCGCCTTCGCGGCGGACGGCCGCACCTTCGTCACAGGCGAGGCGGTCTCCTGCCACTCGTCGCCGCCCGCGCCGCCCGCCGAGATGATTGTGTTGCGACGCGTGACGGACGGTCGGGCGCTGCGGCGCTCGCGACCTATCCCCGGCGGACGCCTCGTCGGCTTTACGAACGATGGACGCTCGCTCCTCGTCACGAGCGGCGAGACGACCTCGCTCCTGCTCGACGCGCGGACGCTCGAGCCGATCCGGAAGTTTCCGATCTCGGGTGCCGCGGCGCTCTCGCCCGTCGGCGACCGGGCTGCCTTCGGGGGAGACGACGGAAGCGTCGTCGTCGTCGACTTCCGCACAGGCGCGCAGCAACCGATGGGACGCCGGGCGACCGGACGTGTACTCGCGGTCGCGTTCAGCCGCGACGGCAAGGTGCTCTCGACGACGTCGGACGACGGCAGCGTCGCAGTCTGGGACGTGCCGACTGCACGTCTGCGGGAGAGCTTCGTCGGCCATGCCGGCTCGGCCGTCGGCGCGTTGTTCAGCCGGGACGGGGCGACGCTGTACACGGGCTCGAGCGACGGGAGCGTGATCGTCTGGGACGTGAGCGGCGAGCGCCGGCTCGGCCGGCCGTTTCGGGTTGACCCAGTTGCGGCGGCCGGAGAGGGAGCACACACGCCGGCCGAGAACGCCTCCACGGCCGTTGCCGCCAGCCCGGACAGCTCGCTCTTCGCGACCTCGCCCGCACCTGGTCACGTCACCCTCTGGCGATCCTCCGACCAGGCGGCGCTCGCTCAGCTCCACGGACCGTTCGGCTACGTCGTCTCGCTCGCATTCAGCCACGACGGCCGCCTGCTCGCCGTGACCGGGAACGCGCCGAACACCGTCGTCTGGAACCTACGTACGAGGAAGGTCTTCCGGATACTCCGCTCGCCCGTCGACGCCGGCGCCGCCGGCGTCGCCTTCTCGCCGGATGACGAGCTGCTCGCGACCTCGGGAGTCGGTACGCCGTCAGACCCTGCCCTGTTGCGCGTCTACGTCCTCCGCACGGGCAAGCTGATGGGTCAAGTCGAAACCAGACACAACACGCTGCAGGACCTCGACTTCGCCCCGGACGGCAAACTCCTCGCGACCGCCGGCCTCGACGGCAAGATCCTGGTCTGGAACGTCGCGCGGCGCGCGCTCGAGCGGACCATCCCGCACCGGGTCGCGATCCTCACCATCCGCTTCTCACCAGACGGCAACACGATCGCGACCGGCGACCTCTCCGGAAACGTCGACTTCTGGGATGCACAGACCGGGCGGAGGGTCGGTCAGACGCTCGGCGGCCAGAACGGGCTCGTGCTCAGCGTCGCGTACGAGGCGAGCGGCCGCGAGCTCGTAACGACGAGCGGCGACGGCAAGCTCCGACTCTGGGACCTCGCCTCTGGACGACTCGTCGGCTCGCCACTGCCCGGAGCGAACACCGGCGGCTGGGGCACCTCGTTCCCGGACGGCAAGCACACGATTTCGGTGTTCGCCGACGGCACCGGGGTCGTCTGGAACATCGATCCCGCGGCATGGAGGGACCAAGCCTGCCGAGTCGCACATCGGAACCTGATGCAAGCGGAGTGGCGAGACTTCCTGCCGCAACGCCGCTACCGCCTCGTTTGCCCCTAAGGGGACGACCAAGCCGTCGTCCCACCAACAATCCATGGTCATTGTGCTCTCGCCAAGGAGTGCGCCGCCGGTCGCGCTCGTCCACTCCAAGCTCTCTGATCTCCGTTTGCGGCGGAGACAACGCCGAGTTCCCGCGCAGATCCCGCCAGAGGCCGCCGGAAGACCCCGCCGCCGCCCGCGTATCCCCGCAACCCGAGCGGCGGAAAGCCCTGCTGGTGCCGGGAATCCCCGCCTATCCCCGGTCAGCCCGCAAGCGCCAAGACCGGCCTGTCACGCCGGAGGTCGCGGGTTCGAGTCCCGTCGCTCCCGTCTTTTGAAGTGCCTGCAAACTGCCACTCTGCGTTGGCTGGGCAGGCGCGAGTGGCTGATGTCGGG
>JBDTZN010000084.1:0-8019 GCA_040005095.1 Thermoleophilia bacterium
TCGACGACCCGGCCACACCGAACACGGGAGCAGGAGCGCGCGCCTACGACGACCGCGGAGCGTACGAGTACCTGTCCGGAGCATCCGCCGATGCTCCGCCGGCGGCCGCGGTCTCGGTGACCCCGTCCTCCGGCATCGCCCCGATGAGCATCACCGCCGACGCCTCCGCCTCCACCGATAACGATTCGACGCCGATCGCGAGCTACAGCTTCGACTTCGGAGACGGCTCGGCGGCCGTCGGGCCGCAGGCCGGAGCGCAGGCGACGCACACGTACGCCGCTCCAGGAACCTTCACGGTGACGGTGACGGTGACGGACACCGCCGGACTCGCGTCGACCGCGACCACAACCGTGCAGGTGACGGCGGTTGCTGACTCGGCGCCCGCCGCTTCGTTGAGCGTCAGCCCGACTATCGGTGCGCCGCCCCTCGCCGTGACCGCGGATGCCTCCGCCTCGACCGACACGGACTCGACCCCGATCGCCAGCTACACATTCGCCTTCGGCGACGGCTCCGCGGCCGTCGGGCCGCAGACCGGAGCGACAGCGACCCACACCTATACCGCCGCGGGAACCTACACCGTGACGGTGACGGTCAAGGACACCGCCGGCCTATGGTCCAGTGCGACCGCGACCGTGACCGTCTCGACTGCGGACTCGCCGCCGGCCGCTGCCCTGTCGCTGTCCCCGACGTCCGGCGTCCTACCGCTCGGGGTCACCGCCAATGCGTCGGCCTCGACGGACACCGATGCGACGCCGATCGCCAGCTACACCTTCGACTTCGGCGACGGCTCGGCGGCCGTGGGGCCGCAGGCCGGTGCTACGGCCGGCCACACCTACACGGTTGCCGGGACCTACACCGTGACGGTGACGGTCAAGGACACTGCCGGATTGGCCTCGACGGCTACGGCACAGGTCACGGCGACCGACTCACCGCCCGTCGCCGCGCTCACAGTCGCTCAGGGTTCGGCACCGCTCACCGTCACCGCCGATGCCTCGGCCTCGACCGACCCCGACTCGACCCCGATCGCGAGCTACACGTTCGACTTCGGCGACGGCTCACCCGCCGTCGGGCCACAGGCGGGTGCGACGGCCACTCACATTTACGTCGCCGCCGGAGCCTATTTCGTGATGGTGACCGTCAAGGACACTGCGGGCTTGTCTTCCACCGCGAAGAAGCGGATCAAGGTTCGCTGAGCCGCAGGCACCGGGCCCGGCCGCGCGCCCGGTGCCCGGCGGGTCCTACCACCTCGGCCGCGTGATGGTGTAGGAATCGATCACGCTGCCTGCACCGCAAGCGACCTCGTCGTCGGAGCTCGGCGGCCCACACACCGCCTGGATCCGTATGTAGTCCGGCGTCACGTCGACACGCACATGCTCCAGATGCATCGCGCGGTAGGCGGTGCGAGGGTCGGTCCGCCGCCACGGCCTCTCGAGCGGCGCACCGCCTCCGGCGGCCGTCACGTGAACGACGTGGTGGATCGGTCGGAACCGCTCGTAATCGTGCGAGTGGCCGTTGAAGTTTAGGACGTACTTCGAGTAGCGATCGCCGAACGCATCCAGGATCGACGCCAGGCTCCCCTCGCCGGAGTGGTATCCCGTCGAGTAGGCGGGGCGGTGGCCGAACGTGACGATGAAGCGGATGCGCTTGTCTGCCTGTGCGGCCACCATCACCTTACCGGCTGCGACGCTCCAGTTCGACCAGGTCGCGTCCGTGTAAGGCTCGGGATAGGAGATGAAACGCACGGCGCCGGCGTCGAACCAGCCCCAGTCCTCGCCGCAGCAGCCCTTGCTCGGCGCGCCGGGAGACGCGCGGGCGTGTGGGATCGCGAACCGGCCCTTGTAGTTCCGCAGATCGTCCGGCTCGTCCCATTCGTGGTTGCCCCAAGCGGGCATGTAGGCGCTGGTCCAGCTCCAGGCCATCACGTCGTCGAAATGGCGGTCGACCGCGGACTGGCCGTTCTCGTTCGCGTACGTGAGGTCACCGGCGACGATCACGAACGCGGGCCCGTCGGCGGCGATCTGCGCTTGGGTCGAGCCAACCCGAGGCGCATCGCCAGAGTCGCCGACGTCGGCTTCGACGTCGAACCGGAAGCTGCCGGTCGGCGCTGTCCGGAACCTGCTGTCTGGGCCGCCTCCAATCGAATAGTGGTAGATCGTTCCTGCCTTCAGCCGTGTGAGCTTCGCCTCCCAGAAGGGACCGCCGGATGACGTTGGGACCGGCGTCGGACGGTGCGCGATCACACGCCTGCCGTACTCCGCCGTCCTGCCGAACCGAATGCTGTTCGCGGTCCCCGCCCAGTCGAATGCGACCGAGGTGCGGCCGGTGAAGGTGTAGTGGTGTTCATGGGTTGACGTCGACGCCGCAACTCTTCGGAACGGCTTGTTGGTGTTGAAACGCTTCAGCACGTCGACGAGCGCCGGACGGTCGAGCAGGACACTTCCGCCCCACGACCACGTGAAGACCGAATACCCCTTCTCCTTCGAGGCCGTCCAGCGCGCGAGCATCCGGCGAAGCTCGGTAGTGGTCGGCCAGCGCCACTCATCCGCCTGGAACACTTGCACGTGCCCGAAGTAGGGAAGCCGCGCGCGGTCGCCTGTGGCGATCACACGGTCGAGCCACGCGAAGTCGCACCTCGGCCGGCCCACGAAGCAGATGTATGGGTTTAGACCCACGTAGTCGGTCACGTTCACCCACAGCGGGATCTGGCGGAGCGCTTGCTCCCGCCAGTTCATGTCGAGGCTGATGTACGTCGCCTTCGCCGGATCGATCGACTTGATCAAGCGGGCGCGCGCCCGGTGCTGAGCAACCGCGTTCGGGCACCCGTACGGATCAGGTTCGTTCGAGAAGTAGTAGCCCCAGATCTTCCGGTCGCGAACTCCTGCCCTGACCTTCGCTGTGATCGCCGCATCCGACTTTTCCCAGCTGCAGCTCTCGTTCAGATAGTCGCCGAGCCAGTAAAGGCCTCGCGTCCCGGCCGGCAGCGCGTCCGCCTCCGCCTTCTCGTCGACGTCGAGCAGATTGAAACCGAGCGAAGCAGCCCCTGCCTGGTTTGCACCCGTATGGAAGATGTAGCGGTAACGTGGCGGCTTCTTTGCGGCCATCCTGCCGGCCGCTCGAGCATCGTTCCGATCGGCGCGAGAAGCTGCTTGCTCGGGAGCGGCGACCACTGCGACCGCGGAGCCCATCACCGCACCCAGGGTGAGCGCCATCACGACGAACACTCGCCAAGGAACGATGACCCGGCGAATCATGCCGCGACTGTAGTCGTCCCCCGAACCTCGCGCAATCACGGCGACGGGCTACGGCGATGGGGCAGCGATCAACTCGCGAGCGTGGAACCGGAGCCGGCACCGACGACTGCGCCGGAGGGGCGACGACCGTGGCCGTGCCCCGGCGAGCGGGACACCTTGTAGACGATCAATCCGAGCAGGGGGACGGGCGTCAGCCTCAGAAGATTGCTGACGCCGACGAGCTCTGCCCTCATGACGGTGCTCGGCGACACGAGGACGATGCCATCGCTCGTCCCGTTGTTCGAGGAGGCACTTTGGAGGCTGAAGGACCGGATCCGCAACCCCGAGCCGCCACGATCTGCGCTGCTTCGCCCAGAATCAGACGGGGGGCCGCTCGGGCTCCAGTCTGGGGGAAGCTCGCCCGTTCCGGGGCCTGGAGCCCCGGCCGTCCCGGCGAGTCTGACGTCGTTGGCTTCGGCGGGAACAATGTCGAGACCGGCAGCTTGACCCTCCTCCAGCCGTTCGGCAAATCGCCGCAGGTCGAGGTCCGGAACGGTGCCGGCGAGGCCGACGTGGTCGACATGCGCTGCCTCGGCAGCGAGCCGGAGCAGCACCGCAATGCCGGCAACATCCTGCCGCGGATCGTCCTCGTCCGGATTGCTGGGAAGCGTGCCGAGGAGTGGCGTGTCGAACTCGCGAGCGAGCGCATAACTGCCGACCAGCGTCGGCCGCATCGTTTCGAGGAGGCCCGCCAGCCCGACGCCGAGCAGGACGCCGAGCAGACCGCCGAGGATCAGGTCCGGAACCAGCTGCGACGGCTCTGGGTGTCGTGGCAGCGTGGCAGGACTGATGATCCTGGGCTTGGGCCGTAAAGCATTCGTCGAAAGAAGACTGACCCGCTCCGACTCGAGGACCCCTCGCTGCTGTGCAAGGAAGTCACGCAGCCTCGCCGCAGCGTCCCGCTTCGCCCGGAGATCGCCCGATCCATTCGAGCTGTTTCCAGTGGCCGCCTGCACGTTGAGATAGTCGCTGGCGGCGTCAGCCGCGGCGATCCTGCGGTTCGTGCTCTCGATCTGCCGATCGAGGCGGGTGAGAGCCTGTTCGATCTCGCCGCTGCTGAGATCCTGCCGTGTTCGGATGAGTCGCCCGGCGAGCGCATTGGACACGGCTCGGGCGACGCGCGGGTTCCGGTCGTTCACCGACAGCTCCAGCACTGCCGACGTACCCAACCCGCGGAGGGACACGTGATTCTTCGCGAGCTTCACGGAGTCGCGTCCGGCCACATGTGCGTCGCGAAGCGCGCCTTCGACCTGGGCCGGGCTGGTCGCGATCGCGCCCGCCGTGTCGGCTATCGCGATCGATTCCGCACGGGTCTTCGGGTCCTGCGTGTCGAGCACCAGGCGCGTGGACGCCGTGTACGTGCGCGCACCTACCGAGTGGACCGCGCCCAGACCGGCACCTAGCAGCAAGAGGACGAGGATGAGGCGCCAGTGTTGGCCGACGATGCGACGCGCAACCTCATGCAACTCCATCGCTGCCTCCACTCGCCGACGAGCGACAGGAGAAGGGTGAGACGCGTCCCCGTGGGGTCGGTTCGCCGTACCTTCCCCGTGGCAGTCGACGCTCGGCCCCCGTCATTCGGTGGATTCCAAAAGTAGCTCCTGTCGCTCCCTTGCGGCCCGAGGGCAACTTCGATCGAAAAGCTTGTCCGTCGCCACGACTGTTCTTCGTGAACAGTACCGTCCCCGCGGCGGCCGTCCATGGGCCGAGCGACCCATTTGCGAGGCGCGGGTGACCTACCAGCCGCCGTACTCGACGCATGGCAACAACGCGGCCGCGTTTCGACCTACTCGGACCAGCCGAACGGCCGGTTGTCTGTGCCCCGGCGATCGTTCATCATGAAGCCAGGATGAGAACCGCAGTCGTCACCGGTGGCGCGGGTTTTCTCGGCTCGCACCTGTGCGAGTTCCTGCTCGCGCAGGGCGAGCGGGTGATCTGCGCCGACAACCTCGAGACCGGCTCGCTCCAGAACGTGGAGCATATGCGCGGCGACGAGTTCACCTTCATCAACCACGACATGACGCGGCACCTGGACATCCCCGAGCCGGTCGACTTCGTCTACCACCTCGCGAGCCCCGCAAGCCCGATCGATTACCTGCGGCTGCCGCTGCAGACGTTGAAGGTGGGTTCCTACGGGACGCACAACGCGCTCGGCCTCGCCAAGTTCAAGCGGGCGCGCTTCCTGCTCGCGTCGACGAGCGAGGTGTACGGCGACCCGAAGGTGCACCCGCAGCCGGAGACCTATTGGGGCCACGTTAACCCGATCGGCCCGCGCGGCGTCTACGACGAGGCGAAGCGCTACGCGGAGGCGCTGACGATGGCCTACCACCGGCAGCAGGGCGTCGACACCGCGATCGTCCGCATCTTCAACACGTACGGGCCGCGCATGCGCCCGAACGACGGGCGCGCGATCCCGACGTTCGTGCGCCAGGCGCTCGACGGCGCGCCGCTGACGGTGTTCGGGGACGGCTCGCAGACGCGCAGCTTCTGCTTCGTAGACGACCTCATCCGGGGGCTCCGGCTCCTGATGCTGAGCGGCGAGCACCTTCCTGTCAATATCGGCAACCCACGCGAGCTCACGTTGCTCGAGCTCGCCGAGGCGGTGCTGAAGGTGACCGGGTCGGAGAGCAAGATCGTCTACGAGGCGCTGCCGGTCGACGATCCACAGGTGCGTCAGCCGGACATCACGCGCGCCCGGCACGTGCTCGGCTGGGAGCCCGAGGTCGAGCTCGAGGAAGGTCTCGCGCGGACGCTCGGCTCGTCGGCGGAGGCCGACCAGCCCGCGCCCACGTACGGAAGCTGAGACGGTCTCCGCTTAGGGCCGGCGCGGCGCGGGCACGGGCTCGGGGAAGAACGCCCTCGCGCACGACCATGCGGACGACCGCGTCTGCGTAGCTTGTCCGCCCGGGGCTTCCCTTCGAGTGGCACCAGACGCTTGCGCAAGGTGTCGCGGCCGATGAAGCGGCGCACAGAGCGAGCATAGCTCGCCAGCGTCTGAGTCGAACCGCGCGCTCCGAGGAAGTGGTACCTGATTCCGCGCTACCCGAGGGAGCCTCCCGTGCTCTCCGCGCCTCTCCGATCCGGATCAAGCCCTCCGCGACTCTCCCCAGTAGTGTCACACGCCGGAGTCCCAAGCTCGCGGGGGTGCCCCGCCCCTCGGACAAGCGGGCGCGCTCGGCCTCTATGGCCTCGGTGAGAAGACGTGCGCGCAGGCCTTGCATTTGCTCTAGGGACAAGTCCTCGTACGTTGTCGCGGTGTCGTAAAGCTCGTCGCCACCACTCCTCTACTTGGCCATGTCAAGCCATGCGCGTAGCTCACGCGCTGCTGCGACGTCGCCTGCCTTCGCGTTCTTGCTTCGGGCGTAGGACGATGGCGTCGGCGTCCGAGGGCGTGACGTGCGCGGCTGCGGCTGCCGCCTTCGCGTCGTCTCCGCGTCCTTGTGCTGCCGCGGGCTGTCGGCAGCCACGGGGTTCCTGCGGCAAATCCGGGAAAGCTCCTCCTTGCGTTGAGCTAGCGCCGGCCCGGGCGCGTTACTCATGCGCTCGTGGATTAAGACGGAGAACCGCGGCTGCCGGGGTTACGACTCGAGCGTGAAAGGCGTTATGCGAGGGCGTGGTCGAGTCGCCGTCCGCGCCGGATGACAGCACCACTGGGATTTAGAGCCTCCCACACCCGCAGGGGACGCGTCCAGCTCGATCTGCGCGTCGCTCGCGCTCTGCGATCGTTGAGGTGGAGCGGCGTCTATCGTCCGCTCGCCGACGTGTGTGACGATGCACGCACACGTCGCAGGTAATCACTGAGAGCGTCCGCAGCCGCTCGTGTTTCGAGTTCGATTCTCATTCGCCACAGGTGCGCCGCCCTGTGCCGCAACGCGGACGCTGCTCGGAGTATCGCCCGACGACGGTGCTTTCCTGCACCGCCCGTTCGAGTGGAACGAACTAGCTCAAAAGCCGACTCGCCGTGCCGTTCAAGAACGGCGGGGGCGCAAGACTGCGGCGACTTGGGCCCCCGCCTCGCCGACGCGGAACCGCGGGGGACGGCCCAGGCCTCGGCATCCAGCCATCATTAGGGCAAGCGTCCGATCTTGGTGATGCTTTCCACAGCAGTTCGGCCGAACGCCTCGCAAAGTGCGGAAAACGCGTTTCGTCAATGCACACGGCATCCACAGGCTGTAGGGAGCGCGCCGCAAGTTTCGGCGTGTGGGGTGCGTAGCTGCTGCCTCTGCTCATGCTGAGCACTGCGTACGTGGTCGCGGTGTCGATCTCCTCGCAAGTGCCTCGCTCTTTCGCTAGCTCAAGCCATGCGCGGAGCTCGCGCGCTGCTGCTACGTCTCGCTGCTCGGCGGTGTGCTTGAGCCGCTTGACCACAGCCTCGACGTCGCGCTGCTGCACCTCGGCGGCGGCGGCGTCTGCATTCGCAGCGTCGGCCTCTGGCCCTTCGGCGGCGGCTCTCCCGCGCGTACCCCGGGAGAGTCACGCGCGGGACTCCGATGAGCGCGGGGATGCCACGGGGTCGTGCCAGCCAGGCCCCGACGTGCGTACAAGGCGCTGACCGTTTCTGCGGCCCGGGTAGCAGATCGCGCCTGGTCTGCTACCAGGCGGTCGCGTTTGAATCGAGCTGGCAGGTCTGGTGTTTGGTTGTCGCGGAAGGCCGAAAGGGCGACGCGCAGGAACTATGTTCGCTTGGTCGCAACCTCGAAAACTTGCAATTTGCAGGAAGTTGCGGGTC
>JBDTZN010000085.1:0-7996 GCA_040005095.1 Thermoleophilia bacterium
GCGCCGCCGCCGCGCATCTTTCGGTCGCGGTCGCGCACGCCGAAGAAGGGCGTCCACTCGGCTCCCGCGTACGTGGTCGGAACAGACACGAGCGGCAGACCCGCCTCGACGCCGATCGCCTTGCCGAGGTCGATCGCGCTGCCGCCACCAACGGCGAGGATCCCCTCCGCGCCGACAGCGAGCGCCGCTGCCTCGCCGACGCGTTCAGAAGGCACGTCGCTCCAGCGTCCCACCGGCTCGACGCCGAGGTCGACGCTGTCCCAGCGCTGGCTGGCGACGACGAACGGCCGCTCGATCCTGAGCCCGCGCAGGACGCCGGGAAGCTCCTCGAGCCCCCAGCGAACAATCACGGGACGCGCTCGCGCGCGAACTCGAGGAACGCCTCGGCCGCACGCGTCGCGGAGCGCCCCGTTGCGCGCACCACGGAGATCTCGCGCGCCGCCTCGAGGCCCTCGACCCGCGCAGCCGCGAGCGTCCCCGCGCGCAGCTCGGGCTCGATCGACGAGCGCGAGATGAACGTGACCCCGTAGCCGCCCGCGACGGCGCTCTTCACCGACTCCTGCAGGCCGAGCTCGAGCTGGACGTCGAAGTCGCGCAGGCGGGTGCCCGCCCGGCGCAACTCGTCCTCGATCACCTGGCGCACGCCCGCGCCCTCCTGCATGAAGATCAACGGCTCGGAGCCGAGCTCCTCGAGCGTGATCGTGCGGTTCGCGAAGCGGTGGCCAGGCGGGGTCGCGAGGACGACCTCGTCGCGGAAGAACGGCTCGAACGTGACCGAGCGGTGGCGGCGTGCGGCGCCGACGATCCCGAGCTCGAGCTCACGGCTCGCGACCAGGTCGACGACTGCGGACGTGTCGAGGACGGTCAGCGCGACCGTGACGGCCGGATGCGCCGCCTGGAACTCGCAGAGCAGCAAGGGGAGGATCGCGCCGCCGGGGCCGCTCGAGGAGCCGAGCTCGAGCCGTCCGCCGATCTCCGTCTCGTCGTCGTCGGTGACCTCTTCGACGAGCTGCTCCTCGAGCGCGAGCATGCGCTGGGCGCCCCGGTAGAGCCGGAGCCCCGCCTCGGTCGGCTCCACGCGCCGGCCCGAGCGGTCGAAGAGCTGGCGGCCCAGTCGCTTTTCGAGGGCGCGGATCTGCAGGCTGACCGCCGGCTGCGTCACGCCGAGCCGCTCGGCGGCCTGCGAGAAGCTCTTGCGCTCGACGACGGCGCAGAACGTGGCGAGCTGGCGCGTGTCCATAAGCAAACCTTATCCGAGGAACGGAATAGCATCCCCTCGTGTCCGCCACGCCGCCCCAGCTCGAGGACACCCTGATCACGAGCTACAAGCGGCTCGCGCAGGACAGCGCCAGCCGGGACAAGGATCTCGTCCTCCGTACGCTCGATGTCGTCCTCGCGGGCCTCTTCCTCCTGCTCACCCTGCCGCTCACGCTGCCGATTGCGCTCGGGATGCTCGTCACCGGCGGACGGCCCGTGCTCTACCGCGGCGAGCGCGTCGGGCGCGGCGGTCACGTGTTCCAGATGCTGAAGTTCCGCACGCTTCGCCCCGACGCGGAGAGCCGGATCGGGCCGTACCTCGGCGAGGAGCTCGTCACGCGCACGCGTGAGGAGACGACCCGGATCGGGGCCTGGCTGCGCGCGACCCAGCTCGACGAGCTGCCGCAGCTCGTCAACGTCCTGCGCGGGGACATGAGCCTCGTCGGGCCCCGTCCGATCCGGCCGCGCTTCTTCGAGGAGCTCGCCGGGGAGCTGCCCGCGTACTGGCAGCGGCTCGTCGTCCGGCCCGGACTGACCGGCTTCGCGCAGGTCCGCCGCGGCTACGAGACGTCGATGGCCGAGAAGCTCGCGCACGATCTCGAATGGATCGCCGACCGCTCGGTCCGGCTCTACCTGCGCACGCTCGTCGTCACGGCCTGGCGCGTGCTCGGGCAGTCCCTGCGCGGGCGCTAGATCTCCAGGCGGGAGTCCTCGAGGTCGAGGTCGCGCGTGACGCGATACATGATCTCGTCGCTGATGTAGCCGGCGTTCCGCAGGCCTACGACCGCCTGGCGCTCTGCCTCCAGGAGCTCGCGGCGGAGCCGTTGGTAGTCGGTGGAGCGCTCCTCGATCCCGCCGTCGTCGCCGTCGTCGAAGCGGGCCTTGAACCGGTCGCGACGGAAGCCGTAGAGCCCGCGCATGCGCTCGGCGGTGTCCTCGCGGACCCACTCCTCCTCTTCCAGCTCCTCGAGCCGCCCGAGCGCCGCCTCGGCGGCCTTGATGCGCGCCTTCGCCTCCTCGCGGTCCGCCTGTCCGTCGTCCTCGACGCCGAGCACGCGGATGAGCAGCGGCAGTGTCAGCCCCTGTCCCACGAGCGTGACGAGGATGACGCAGAACACGAGGAACACGATCAGGTTGCGCTCGGGGAAAGCCGCGCCGGCGTCGGTCGTCAGCGGGATCGCGAGCGCGGCCGCGAGCGAGATGCTTCCGCGCAGGCCGGCCCACCCGACGAGCGCCGCGTGCTCCCACGGCGGGGCCGGGCTCCGCTCGCGCAGCCGCCTGGACAGCAGCCTCGGGCCGTACGTGAACGGGAACACCCAGAGCAGCCGCATGACGATCACCGCGGCCGAGACGATCGCGCCGTCGACAGCGAGCGTCCAGCCGTTCCAGCCACCGAGCGCGTCGAGGATCTTCGGCAGCTGCAGGCCGACGAGCAGGAAGAGGAGCGAGTTGAGGACGAACGTGAGGATCTGCCAGAATGCTGCTCCCTGCAGCCGCGTCTCCACGGTCGTCAGCAGCGGCGTATGCCAGCCCATGTAGACCCCGGCGGTGACGACTGCGAGCACGCCGGAGACGCCCAGCGCGTCGGCGGGCAGGTACGCGAAGTAGCCCGTCAGAAGCGCGATCGTGATCGACGTCGGCGCGAAGGGCATCCTGCGGCGAACCTCGCGGATGATGAAGCCGACGACGAGCCCTACGGCGATCCCTCCGGCCGCGTTGAGCACCAGGCGCCCCGAGGCCTCGGCAAGCGAGAATGTGCCCGAGACGGCCGCGGCAATTGCGAACCTGTAGAACACGAGCGCCGTTCCGTCGTTGACGAGGCTCTCGCCCTCGATGATCGTGACGACGTTCCGCGGCACGCCGAGCCGGCGCGCGATCGACGTCGAGGCAATCGCGTCGGTCGGGGAGACGATCGCGCCCAGGACGAAGGCCTCCCGCCAGCCGAAGCTGTCGATCCAGATGTGCGCGACGACCGCGACGCCGACCATGGTCGCGCCGACCAGGCCGATCGCGAGAAACGAGATCGCGCGGATGTTCTCCCGGAGGTCGCGCAGCGAGGTGAAGAACGCCGCGGAATAGAGCAACGGCGGGAGGAGCGCCACGAGCACGAGATCCGGCGGCAGGGTGAGCTGTGGCAGGCCAGGGACGAACCCGAGCGCGAGGCCGCCAAGGACGAGCAGGATCGCGTACGGCACACGCAGCCGGCCGACGGCGAAGATCATCGCCCCGACAGCGATGAGCAGCGCCAGGAGCTGGAGCTCTTCGTGCCGGGAGAAGCTCACGCCGCGAGATTACGTACTGCAGGCACCTCTAGAGTACGGCGCCATGTGCGGGATCTGCGGCATCGCGTCCGGCGACGGGCCTCCCGACCGCGCCTGGCTCGACTCGATGAGCGCGAAGCTCGTCCACCGCGGGCCGGACAGCGACGGCTCCTTCCTCGACGAGCGCGTGGGGATCGCGGCGCGGCGCCTATCGATCATCGACCTCGCCGGCAGCGACCAGCCGCTCACGAACGAGGACGAGACCGTCCACGTCGTCCAGAACGGCGAGATCTACAACTACCGCGAGCTGAGACGCGAGCTCGAGCGCGCCGGGCACACGTTTCGCTCGGATGGCGACACCGAGGTGCTCGCACACCTGTACGAGGAGCACGGCACGGGCTTCGCCGAGCGGCTGCGCGGGATGTTCGCCGTCGCGATCTGGGATGCGCGGCGCGGTCGCCTCGTGCTGGGGCGCGACCGGTTCGGGATCAAGCCGCTCTACTATCGCGCCGCGCGGGGCGGACTCGAGTTCGCGTCGGAGCTGCGGGCGCTGCCGCGCGGCGAGATCGACCTCGACGCGCTCGAGGCGTTCCTGGCGTTCAACTCGATCCCGGCGCCGCTGACGATCTTCAAGGAGTGCCGGAAGCTGCCCGCCGGGCACCTGCTGGTCTGGGAGGGCGGAAAGCCGCGGCTGGAGCGCTTCGCGCGGCCGGCGCCGAGCGAGGAACTGCGCGACGAGGACGAGGCCGAGCTGGCCGAGGAGCTCCGGGGTCGGCTGCGCGACTCGGTTCGCGCACATCTCGTCAGCGACGTCCCGGTCGGCGTGCTGCTTTCCGGCGGGGTGGACTCCTCCGTGCTCGCCGCCCTCGCCGCCGAGGAGCTGAGTGAGCCGTTGCGCACGTTCTCGATCGGGTTCGAGGAGCGCTCCTTCAACGAGCTTCGTGACGTTCGGGTCGTCGTCGAGCGTTATGGCACGCGGCACCGCGAGCTTGTCCTGCGGCCAAATGCCGCATTGCTCCTCCCCGCGCTCGCCGACGCGTTCGACGAGCCGTTCGCCGACTCGTCCGCGCTCCCGACCTACCTCGTCTCCCAGCTGGCTGCCGAGGACGTGAAAGTGGCGCTCTCGGGCGAAGGCGGCGACGAGCTCTTCGGCGGCTACTACACCTACGCGGCCGACCTACTGGCGGAACGGTTCGGTGGGCTCGCGCAGCTCGCCGCGCCGCTGGTCGAGCGGCTGCCGTCGTCGAGCCGGCGCGCGAGCTTCGACTACCGGGCGAAGCGCTTCGTGCGCGCGGCGCACCTGCCTCCGCTCGAAAGGCACCACGGGTGGAAGGAGATCTTCTCGCCGGACGCGCGCGCCGAGCTGCTCGGGCGGCGCTCGTCCTTCGACCCGGTCGACCTGCTGCGCGCGCGCTTCGACGAGACCGAGGGCGCGCCGCTGCTCGCTCGGCTGCAGGACGTGGACGCGGCCGTCTATCTCGTCGACGACCTGCTCGTGAAGACCGACCGGGCCTCGATGGCGCACTCGCTCGAGACTCGCGTGCCGTTCCTCGACACCGTCGTGACGAGCTTCGCGTTCGCGCTGCCGACGCGGCACAAGGTGCGGGGCCTGCAGAAGAAGGTGCTCCTGCGGAAGGCTGCCGAGCCGCTCTTGCCGCGCCGCATCGCACACGGCCGCAAGCGCGGGTTCTCGATTCCTGCGGCCGCGTGGCTGCGCGGCGAGCTGGAGCCGTTCGCCCGGGAGGCACTTTCCGCGGAGCGCGTGCGAGCGCAAGGGTTTTTCGAGCCGTCCGCCGTGCAGCGGGTCATCGACGACCACGTCTCCGGGCGCGAGGACCTGAGCCGCCAGCTCTGGGGCCTCCTCGCATTCACGCTGTGGCACGAGCGGCACGTCGAGCGCGAGCCGACGGCGCTGCGGGAGCCGCGGCTCGCGGCCGAGGTCCTCGCCGAGCGGTGAAGGTCTGGATCGACATGACGGCGTCCGCGCACGTGCTCGTGTTCCGGCCGCTGATCCGGATCCTGCGAGAACGCGGCGACGAGGTGGAGATCACCGCGCGCGACTACGCGCAGACGCTGCAGCTGCTCGAGCTGCACGGGCTCGAAGCCGAGGTGCTCGGACGGCACGGCGGGCGGTCACGACTCGGCAAGGCGCGGTCGATGTGGTCCCGCCTCGGCGCTCTGCGGCGCTGGGCGCGCGGCCGGGACTTCGACGTCGCGCTCGCGCACGGCTCCCACGAGCTGACGATGACCGCGCACCGGCTCGGAATCCCGAGCTCGACGACGTTCGACTACGAGTTCGCGTGGCTCCAGCACCAGCTCGGCTGCCGCGCCGCGACCAAGGTGGTCGTGCCTGACTCGATCCCACCCGACCGACTCGCGCGTTACGGCGCCGAGCCGCCGAAGCTCGTCCAGTACCCAGGCCTGAAGGAGGAGTACTACCTCGCCGACTTCGAGCCCGACGCGGGGGTGCTCGACGAATGGCACGTCGACCCGGCGCGGACGCTCGTCGTGCTCCGCCCGCCGCCCGACGTCTCGCTCTACCACCGCCACTCGAACCCGCTCTTCCCGCAGACGCTCGAGCACCTCGGCCGCCACGAGGGCGTGCACGCGTTCGTGCTGCCGCGCACCAACGAGCAGCGGGAGTACGTCCGCGCGCTCGCGCTCCCCTCGGTGATCCTCCCGGAGACCGCCGTCGACGCGCAGAGCCTGATCGCCCTCGCCGATCTGGTCGTATCCGCGGGCGGGACAATGAACCGGGAGGCGGCCGCGCTCGGCGTGCCCGTCTACACCACGTATGGCGGCCGGCTCGGCGGCGTCGACGAGGCGCTGATCCGCGAGGGACGCCTCGCGCCGCTGACCGACCCGCGCGCGCTCGACCTGCGGAAGCGATCGGACGGGACAGGCCAGCGCGTCAAGCGCGATCCGCAGGTCATGCTCGACCTGCTGCTCTCGGCCCTTTAGGATCGCGACGCCAGCTTTCAAACGTAGGGGGAGAATCGATGAGAAAGCGACGTTTCCGCGTGGCCGCGTTCGCGTTTGCAGCGGTCGCGACGGTGTCCGTTGCGGTCGCGGTTGCCGCGACCGGAGTGAAGACGCTCAAGCCGCCATACCTGATCCCGACCGCCCCGGGAGTGTTGGTCGACCCGATCTTGTCGACAGGCGACACTGTCCCGCAGGGCCAGGTGCCGATCTACCAGATGTCCGGGATCCCGGACGGCCTCGGCGCGTTCGCGGGCAAGGGCCGAAGCAAGGGCACGTACACCGTGCTGATGAACCACGAGCTTGGGATCACGTTCCCCGGCCAGCCGCCGGGAGTGGACACGCGAATCTCGAAGCTGACGATCGACACGCAGACGAACAGCGTCCTCTCGGCGAAGTACGTCTTCTCAGGGCTGGAGGGCTTCGAGCGCTTCTGCTCGGCGACACTCGAGGTGATCCACGGGACGCCCTGGTACTTCACCGGCGAGGAGGCCATCAACGGTATTCCGCCCGCTCCGCCCGCAGGCCACGACGGCAGCTCGATCGCGATGAACGCCGACACGGGCCAGTGGTGGGAGACGACGCACTTCGGCCACCTCCAGCACGAGAACATCGTCCCGACCAAGCTGTCCAAGTGGTTCTTCCTGACCACCGACGACGACTTCCGGCCGGGCTTCAACTCGCATCTCTACGCGTACATCGCCAAGTCGTTCGACGCCGCGATCTCAGGCGATCCGTCGAAGGGGAGCCTGTACGTGTGGAAGGCGGACACGGCGATCGACTCGACCCAGATCCACAAGGGCGACCCACCGCTCAGTGGGCACTTCGTTCCGATCACGCAGACGGAGAACGCGAACTCGGTGACGCTCAAGCAGGCTGCGAGTGCCAAGGACGCGTTCAGATTCGACCGGCTCGAAGATCCGACGCTCTACGCGCCGGTGAAGGGCCGTTACTACTTCTCGGACACGGGGAAGGCCCCGCGCACGAGGCGAGGTCGCATCTACCAGTTCGACGTCAACAAGAGCGATCCGACGAAGGCGTCGCTGAAGGTGATTCTCGACGGTGACACCGGCGACGACATCTACAACCCGGACAACCTGGCCACGTCGACTCGGTCGCTCGTGATCCAGGAGGACCGCGAGTCGCCGTTCCGCGGCGGCCCGAGCCCGCCGAACCCGCCCGTGGCGGACGCCGGCTACAACCGGGTGCTCGTCTACGACATCCCGACGGGAACGCTCCAGTCGGTCGCGCGAGTCGCGACGCCTGCGACGCTACGCCCCGGCACCTGGGAGTCGTCCGGCGTGATCAACGCCTTCGACATCCTCGGCCCGGGTTGGTGGCTGACCGACGTGCAGGCGCACAACCAGCCCGCGCCTCAACCCGGCACGACCCTCGTGGCGAACTCGGCCGTCGGCGAGGACGGACAGCTCCAGGCCATCTACATCCCGCAGACGATCGGCGGGGGCAGGGGTGACGGAGACAACAACAACAACAACAAC
>JBDTZN010000086.1:0-7978 GCA_040005095.1 Thermoleophilia bacterium
GCCAAGCTCGAGGGCCAGAACCCGACCGGGTCGATCAAGGACCGCATCGCGAAGGCGATGATCAAGGCCGCCGAGGCCGCGGGCGAGCTCCAGCCCGGGCGCGAGCTGCTCGAGCCGACCAGCGGGAACACCGGCATCTCGTTGGCCCTCGTCGCGAAGCTGAAGGGCTACACGCTCACCTGCGTCATGCCCGAGAACGCCACCATGGAACGGCGGCGTCTCCTCGAGCTCTACGGCGCGAAGATCGTCACGTCACCAGGAGACGAGGGCTCGAACGGAGCCGTCCGCCTCGCGCTCGAGCTGGCGGAGCGCGAGCCGAGGTACTTCATGCCGTTCCAGTACGCGAACGAGTCCAACCCGCGCGCGCACTACGACGGCACGGGCGCCGAGATCGTCGCGGCGCTCGACCGCGTCGACGTCCTCGTCGCGGGTCTCGGCACCGGCGGGACGCTCATGGGTACGGGCGCACGCCTGCGCGAGAGCTTCCCCGACGTCATCGTCGCGGCCGCCGAGCCGCTTCCCGGCGACCCGGTGATGGGCTTACGCTCGCTCGAGGACGGCTACGTGCCGCCGATCCTGGACGTGTCGAAGCTCGACCGGAAGGTGCTCGTCTCGAACGAGGAATCCGTCGCCGCCGTGCGCGAGCTCCTCGACCGCGACGGGATCTTCGCGGGGGTATCGTCGGGCGCGGTCGTCCATGTGGCGCGCAAACTCGCCGCCGAGCGCGAGGTAGGCACGGTCGTCGCCATCCTGGCCGACGCGGGCTGGAAGTACCTCTCCGCCGATTTCTGGGACGCCGAGGACGTCGCGGCGTCGATGGAGCGCACGGTCTGGTGGTGATCCCGGCCGAGGTGCGCGCAGCGCTCGTCGCGCACGCCGAGGCCGAGTCACCGAACGAGGCCTGCGGGCTCGTCCTGCTGCGCGACGGCGCCGCGGAGCGCTACGTCCCGGGACGGAACGGCGCCGCCTCGCCCTACCGCTTCGAGCTCGAGCTCGACGACCCCGAGCTCTGGTTTGCCGAGGACGACGGGTACGAGCTCGCCATCTTCCACTCGCACCTCTCCTCCCCGCCCCGGCCCTCGCGCACCGACGTCGAGAACATCGGGCTCTGGGAGGGCAAGCCCTACCTGATCCTGACCGTGCGGACGGGAGAGCTCGCCGGCTTCACGATCGAGGATGGACGCATCGCAGAGCTAGCGCTCGGCTAGGCCCGTACGGTCAGATCGACTCTCGCAGCGCGTTCGCCGCAGCTTGCAGACGGTCACTGACCTCGGCCAGCTCGCGCGCCGCGAGGTCGATGCGCTCTTGCTGGACGTCGGTGCGCTCCTGCGGGCTGTTGGCGCGCACTTGCTGACTATCAGCTTGCTCGCGAAGCGCCGTGAGTTGGAACTCCATGTCCGCCACGGTGCGAGTGAGGTCCGCCAGTTGGCCGGCGACGCTCGCTATGTCGTCCTCAGCCGTCATTTCCGACGGATCTTAAGGCCCTACGATTCGCGAGACGCGAGCGAGGCGAGACAGCCCGAACAGGAGTAGGGTGGTTTGACTGGCCCTGTGGCCAGAGCCCCGGCCGAAACCCTTGAGAGCGTCAACGTGCGCCAGCGCACGAGACGATGGAGCTTCGGCAAACAGAGTTCGAGCTGCAGGGCCACAATTGCGCCGCTAACTTGGCCTTCACGATCGAGGACGGGCGCATCGCGGAGCTGAGGCTCCACTAAGGAAGGTCAGAGCAGCAGCCCCATGTCGAGCGCGTCCCAGAGCTCACCGCTTTCGCGGCGGTAGTGCTTGACGCGGCGCCCCTCCTCGACGAAGCCGAACTTGCGGTAGAGCGCGATCGCAGCGGTGTTGTGCGGGAAGACGCTGAGGCTCAGCTTGTGCAGTCCGCCCTTGCGCGCCCACTCGATCGCCGCCGCAAGGAGCGCCGAGCCTACGCCGCGCCGGCGCCATTCGCGCGCCACCGCCATGCCGAACTCGCCGAACCCGAATCGGCTCCGCTCGACGTGCAGCGATCCGACGATCACGCCGCCGGAGACCGCGACGAGCGTCCCGTCCAGCGTCCAGCTCGCGGCGTGCGCCTCGACGTCGACCGGCGGTTCCGTGGCGATTCCGTCGCGCTCCTCGGCGACCGCCGCGAACAGAATCGCGAGCGGGAGGCGATCGTCGTCGCGTGCGGAACGGATCTCGAACGGCGCGTCGGGCACTTGCTCAAGCGGCCGCGCCGGGATCGGCCTCCTGCGCCACCGCGTCGTCGTCGGTTTCGTCGCGCTCGCGCAGGTCGCGGCGCTGCTCGAAGGTGACTTCGATCCGGTCGATGCGCGAGCCTTCGACCTCGACGACGTCGAAGCGCATCCCGTCGTGCGAGACCGTGTCGCCCGGCTCGGGCGCCCGGCCGAGCAGGCCGAAGACGAAGCCGGCCATCGTGTGGTAGTCCTCGACCGGCAGACCGGTCTTGAACTGCTCGTTGAAGTCGTCGATCGGGAACGTCCCGTCGATGCGAATCGTGTGGTCGTCGACCTGCTCGATCGACTCGTCCGGGAGGTCGAACTCGTCCTCGATCTCGCCGACGATCTCCTCCAGCAGGTCCTCCAGCGTGACGATGCCCTCCATCGCCCCGTACTCGTCGATGACGATCGCGAGGTGCTGGTTCGTCCGGCGGAACTCGGTGAGCAGCGCCGCCAGATCCTTCGTCTCGGGAACCATGTGGGCCGGGCGGAGGATCTCCTCGATCTTCACCTCCGACATCCCGCGGTCGCGGAGCGCGAGGAAGAGGTCGCGGATGTGCAGCACGCCGACGATCTCGTCGAGGGAGCCTCGGTAGACCGGGTAGCGCGTGAACGGCGAGTCCATCACCGCCTCCAAGGCTTCCTCGGGCGGTAGGTCGATCGAGAGCGCGACGACCTCGGGTCTAGGGACCATCACGTCCGTGGCCTCCTTGTCGGCGAAGTCGAAGACCTTGTAGAGCATCTCCTGCTCCTGCTCCTCGATCTCGCCGTGCTCGGTCGATTGGGACACGAGCATGCGGAGCTCCGCCTCGGAGTGGACGTCGCTGTCGCCGCCGGTCGCGTCGAGGCCGATAGCACGCAGGACGAACTCGGTCGAGCGCTGCAGGAACCAGATCAGCGGGCCGAAGACGGTGAAGAACGCGCGCACCGGCGCCGAGACGGCGAGTGCCGTCGTCTCCGAATGGTTTAGCGCGATCCCTTTCGGGACGAGCTCGCCGATCACGACGTGCAGGAAGGTGATCACGAAGAAGGCGAGGATCACGGCGAGCAGCGTGGCCATGATCGGGTCGAGCACCTTCGAGAGCGCGTGCTCGCCGAGCGCGCCGATCGCGAGGCTGGTCAGCGTGACCCCGAGCTGCATGGCGGCGATGAACCGCGGCGGGTTGGCGACGATCTTCAGCACGGCCCGGGCCTGCTTGCTGCCCTGGTGCTCGAGCTCGAGGATCCGGGTGCGGCGCGCCGTCACGAGCCCGTACTCGGCCGCCACGAAGAACGCGTTCAGGAGCACCAGCAGGGCGACTGCCGCGAGCTCGATCGTGAGGGTCACGTCCGCTCCCCGTTCTGCGGACGTCTAGGTCGTGGGTCGTCGTCCAAGACTGCGGAGAGCATAGCCAACCGTCCTGTCGGCGGGGCGAACATATGTTCTACTATTGGGCTGTGAGCGTCGAGTACCGGGAAGAGCCGTGCCGGAGCGCGCTCAACGCGGTCCGCGGCATGGGATTCAAGTGGTCGCTCAACCCGTACATGGGCTGCGTCCACCGCTGCACGTTCTGCTACGTCAGGCACTTCGAGCACCGTGCCGACCGGCCTTCCGACGATCGCTACGGCACGTCGATCCGGGTCAAGATCAACGTCGCGGACGTCTTGCGGAAGGAGCTGTCCCGTCCGTCCTGGAAGCGCGAGCAGGTCGCAATCGGCGCCGCCACCGACCCGTACCAGCCGGCCGAGGGGCGCTACCGGCTCACACGCGCGTGTCTGCATGAGCTCGCCGCTGTCTCGACGCCGATCCGCATCATCACGCGCGGGCCGATGATCGTCCGCGATCTCGACGTGCTGCAGGAAGCCTCCCGGCGCGCAGACGTGGCCGTCACGTTCTCGATCCCCACGCTCGACGATGAGGTCTGGCGGCGCACCGAGCCCTCGACGGCTCACCCGCGCCAGCGTCTGCGCGCGCTCAAGACCCTCGTCGACGGCGGCGTGCGGGCCACCGTCGGGATGGCGCCGATCCTGCCCGGGATCTCCGACCGCCCCGAGCAGCTCGCCGAGGTCGTGCGCGCGGCGCGCGAGGCGGGCGCCTGCGGCGTCTGGGCCAACGTCCTGTTCCTGCGCGCCGGGACGCGCGAGCACTTCCTCGAAAGCCTCGCTCGCGACTGGCCGGAGGAGCTTGAGCGCTACGAGCAGCTTTACGCCAAGCGCGCCTACCTTTCGGCCGAGGACACCAAGCCGGTGCGCGCTGCGGTCGGCGCGCTCGCTCGCGCGCATGGGATCCGGGATCGACGCGCCGTCAAGCTCGCCCCACCGCCCGAACCAGAGCAGCTTTTTCTCGCCGTCTAACTCCCGACATACAATCCGCGGGCTGTGACAGACGAGATCACCTGTCTGATCGTCGACGACCACGAGGTCGTGCGCGAAGGGTTGCGCCTGTCGCTCTCCCGCGCGCCGCACATCCGCGTGGTCGGCGAGGCGTCCGACGGCGCCAGCGCGGTCGAGCTCGCTGAGCGCAGGCGACCCGACGTGGTGATCATGGACGTGCGCATGCCGGGCATGGACGGCCTCGAGGCGACCAAGCTGCTGATCGAGAAGCTGCCGGACACCGCCGTGCTGATCTTCACCGCCTACAGCGAGCGCTCCCTGCTCGGACGCGGCCTCGAGTCGGGCGCGAAGGGCTACATCCTCAAGGAGGCGCCGCACCAGACGCTCCTGCGCGCGATCGAGAAGGTCGCTGCAGGCGACGGCTACGTCGACCCCGCGCTGATGCCCGCGTTCCTGACCGGGCGCGGCAAGGACGACATGCTGACGGGCCGCGAGCGCGAGATCCTCCAGCTGCTGGCCGACGGGATGTCGAACGCCGACGTCGCGGGCCGCCTCTTCATCAGCCAGGAAACCGTAAAGAGCCACGTGCGCCACATCCTCGCCAAGCTCGAAGCCGACACGCGCACCCACGCGGTCGCGATTGCTCTTCGCGAAGCGATCATCGACTAAGTGCGACTCCTGGCAATGAGCGCCGGCTCCTCGCCCGCTATCACGCTACGCCGGAACGCACCCGCGCCCTTGCGCAGGCGTGCTCGCCTGCGCGGCGGGCGCGTGCACGCCCCGGCTTGGTGCTAGCGATCGAGGAGAGACGGCGACATCACCAGAAGTCGCACTAGGGCGGCGCTCCTTGCCGTCGGCGTGGTCCTCACGGCCGTCGCGGCCGGGCTGTCGGCGGTCCATGGCCTCTCGCTCCTGGCCTACGCGCGGCTCGCGACGGCCATCGGCGCGGCGGTCGCGCTCGGCCTCTTCCTCGTCTCGGGCGAGCGCGAGCGGCACGAGCGCGCCGAGGGCGAGCTCGCTGCGCAGGCCTCGTTCCTGGAGTCCCTGGTGGATTCGATGCGGGCGATCGCCGGGACGACGGAGTCCCGGGCGATCCTGGAGCAGGCGCGCGAGGAGGCGGAGCGGCTGTTCGGCGCGCGGGCGCGCCTTCTCTCGGCCGAGCAGGAGGCGAAGGCGCCGCAGGGGCTGCGCACGATGACGATCCCGCTCGACGCACGAGCCGACGGCGTGGTGGCGCTACGGCTCGAGCGCGACACGGTTTTCCCGCGTGGCGATGCTGTGCGCGCGACCGTGCTGGCCGACTTCGCAGCACGGGCGAGCGAGAACGCGCGCCTGCTCGCGGAGGCGAAAGTGCGCGAAGCGGAGCGTTCGGCGCTCTCGGATCAGCTGATCACCGCCGAGCAGGAGGAGCGGCGCCGGCTCGCGCTCTACCTCCACGACACCGTCGTCCAGTCGCTCTCGGGGATCGCGCTGATGCTCGACGCCGGCCTCGGGTCGGTCGAGGAGGGGCGCGCCGACGAGGGGCGCTCGATCATCAGCGGCGCGCTCGACCGGCACCGGACGGCGATCAAGGCGCTGCGCGACCTCTCGTTCAACCTCGAGCCAGTCGTGCTGCGCGACCAGGGCTTCGCGCCCGCGGTCAAGGCGCTCGCGGAGCAACTCGCACTCGTGAACGAGATCCAGATCGACGTCGACGTCGAGGCCGCCGAGACCATGACCGAGCAGGCGCAGGCGGCGCTCTACCAGATCATCCGCGAGGCGCTGCACCAGGCCATCCGTCGCGGGCCGCCGACGCACGTCGGCGTGCGGATCGAACGGCGCCCCGACGGCGCGACCGAGACCGTCGTCTCGGATGACGCGCCCGGCGAGCGGCGACGCCGGAGCTTCGAGGCGATCGAAGAGCGGGCGCGCACGCTGAACGGGCGCCTCGAGGTCGAGCAGGGCTCGGACGGCGGGACAGCGGTCCGCGTCGTGCTGCCGCCGTACTCGGTGAGTCGCTCGGAGTAGACTCCGCGCCGTGTCGGAGGGGACGTATCTGCTGTTCGTCTGGACGCCGAACGGCTACGAGTTGCGCGAGCAGCAGGGCGAGCTGCCCGAGCCGGGCGCCGAGATCGAAGTGGGCGAGCAGCGCCTGCGCGTGACGAAGATCGCGCCGTCTCCCTTGCCGGGCGACTCGCGGCTCTGCGCTTACCTGATGCTGTAGGTCTCAGCGGCGATTCGGCCGAAGACGAGCGCCGCCGCGAGGCCGCTCGCGTAGCCGCCCGTCGAGATCCCGCCGACATCGGCTCCTGCGGCGTACAGATCCGGGACCGGCGCGCCGGCGCTGTCCACGACCCGCGCCTGGGGATCGACGCGCAGGCCGCCGATCGTGTGCGTGATCGCAGGCGCGACGCGGACGGCCAGCTTCGTGCCGGGCGGCACTTCGAACGGCAGCTCCTCGGGTGGGGTCGCCGTCGGCGCCGTAGTCGCGATCTCGGCGACCGTGCGGTCGCGGACCGTCTGTGCCAGCGCCTCGTCGTCGAGCAAGTACCAGGCCTTCGCGCCGGGCTGTCGCGCCGTCGTCTGGACGAGGTCGTTCTCCGACCACGAGACCGTGCCGTCGAAGAACGCTTCGCCCTGCTCGTTCACGACCGTCGCGTACCGCCCGTAGAGCTGCGCGAGCGGGACGAACTCGGCCTCGCCGAAGTCGACGTCGGCCATGTTGCGCCCGTAGAACTCGTCCAGGCCGGCCGAGACGTCCGCGGCGCGAGCGAGGGCGTGCTCGAGCCCATCGCCGGCGCTCCACGGGTTGGCGCGCAGCCTGAGCGGCGCCGCCGGCCGGATGTGGCGCTCGACGAGCGCCGGGCTGCCCTGAAAACCACCGGTCGCGAGCAGCAACGGCCCGTCCGGCAGCTCGGCCGAGCGGAACTGCGGCTCGACCGCAGCGACGCGAAGGAGCGCGTCGGCGAGGCCGCTCGGGTCGAAGCGAAGGCCGACGGTGCGCGGATTTCCCGTCTCCTCCCACACGACCGGCGCGCCGAGTGAGCGCAGCCAGTCGAGCGCGTCGTCCAGCCGCTCGACCACCTGCTGTTGGAGGGCGGGATCGCCACCGGGGCATTCCTGGCGGAAGTCCTCGAGCGTGCGGAAGCGCCAGATCACGCAGCTCGAGAGGAGCATCGACCCGCCGATGCGGTCGCCCTTCTCCAGCAGGCGCATGTCGAGCCCGAGCTCGCGCGCGCGGGCGGCCGCGGCGAGTCCGGCCATGCCGGCTCCCGCGATGGTGAGCACTTAGGTCAGCGAAAAGGTTGGCTTGTGCTCGACGTACTCGACGCGCACGCGCTCGGGGCCCCACACGAATACCGCAAGCGTGTTGGCGGCGTCGACCACGTTGTCGATCTCGATCCCGAGCTCGTTGGCCTCGGCGATGTGCTGGTCGGCGGAGTCGACGAGCACGGCAAGATGGTTCA
>JBDTZN010000087.1:0-7870 GCA_040005095.1 Thermoleophilia bacterium
TGATGCGCGACGCGAAGATCACACAGATCTACGAGGGCACGAACCAGATCCAGCGCCTCGTGATCGCCCGCGAGATGCTGAAGGAGAACCGCGCCTTCCTGCTCGCCGGGGTGAGCTGAGCCCCGATCCGCTGAGAGCTCCTGAGACAAAGTTCGCGAGTCGGTCGAGCTTGACGGCGCCGGTATGCCGCATTGACCCGTTCGGGTAATACGCTCATGGGTGATGCCCGAGCTTCCGAGCGGGACCGTCACCTTCCTCTTCACGGATGTCGAGGGCTCGACGCGACTGTTGAAGCAGCTGCGCGAGGGCTACAGCGAGGTGCTCACAGCGCACCAGCGCCTGCTCCGCGCCGCCTTCGAGGAGTACGGCGGCCAGGAGATCGACACGCAGGGCGACGCCTTCTTTGTCGCCTTCCGCCGGGCGAGGGACGCCGCCCTGGCCGCGGTCGCCGCCCAGCGCGCCCTCGGCGCACACCCCTGGCCGGAGGGGGCCGAGCTGCGCGTGCGGATGGGCATCCACACGGGTGAGCCGGCCCTTACAGAGGACCGCTACCACGGCCTCGGCGTCCATCGCGCCGCGCGCATCATGGCTGCCGGTCAAGGAGGGCAGATCCTGGTCTCGCAGGCGACCTGCTCGGTTCTCGAGGACGACGAGCTGCCGGGAGCCGAGCTGCGCGACCTCGGTGAGCATCGGCTAAAGGACCTCGATCGACCCGAGCGGATCTATCAGCTCGTCGCCGAAGGCCTACCGCACGACTTCCCGCCGCTGCGGACAGAAGAGGCGCCCACGGCCTATACGGGTCTCGAGGGCGAGCTTGCCGAGGCCGCGCAGGATGCGGTCGCGCATCCTCTCCTCCGTGGACAGAGGCGGCGGCTTGCCGCAGTCGGTGCCTTGGTCCTCGCCGCCGCGACCGCCGCTGGTGTCGTGCTCGCCGTTCGCTCCGGCAGCGCAAAGGCCCTCGGCGAAGTCGATGCGAACGCGGTCGGAGTGATCGATCCGACGACGAACAAGATCGCCGACGAGGTGCCGGTCGGGGCGTCGCCCAGCCATCTCGCGGTCGGCGAGGGAGCTCTCTGGGTGACAAACGCCGACGACAACACAGTCTCGCGTATCGACACCGTGACGAAGCAGGTCGCCCAGACGATCACGGTCGGGAGCGGCCCGAGCGGGATCACGACCGGCAACGGCGCTGTCTGGGTAGCCAACAGCCTGGCCGGCACCGTCTCGCGGATCGACCCCGGGACGAACACGGTCGTGCAGACGATCGACGTCGGCATCTTCCCGGTCGGCGTCGTCTACGCAAAGGGCTCGATCTGGGTCGCGAACACCGGCCAAGACACGATCACGAGGATCGATGCCGACAGTGGTAGGCCAATGAAGACGCTTCCGATCGCCGCGACGGAGCTCGCTTTCGGCGCAGGAACGTTGTGGGCGAGCCAGAGGACGGCGAACCACGTGGTGCGCATCGATCCGAAGACGGGAAACCTCGTGCAGCCGATCGTTGTCGGGAACGGCCCCACGGGACTCGCTTTCGGCAGCGGCGCCGCGTGGGTGGCCAACAGCCTGGACGGGACCGTGTCCCGGATCGATCCGGCGACGAATTCGGTTACGGCGGCGATTACGACCGGAAACGGGGCGACGGGGGTCGCGGTCGAGGGGGGCGGCGTGTGGGTGAGCAACCAGTTCGACGGCACTCTGGCGCGAATCGATCCGCGGACGAACCAGGTGGCGCGACGCATCAGCGTCGGCAACCGGCCGCAGGGAGTGGCGATCTCGGGAGGCACGGTGCTGGTGAGCGTCCGCCAGTCCGGCGCGGGCCACCGCGGCGGCACGCTGAAGGTCCGGACGAACCGCTCGACCTCCTCGTTCGACACCGCCGTCGCCTACGACTCGACCTCGTGGTCGATCCTGCGCATGACGGGTGACGGCCTGGTCGCGTTCAACCAGGTCGGCGGGCTTCAAGGAACGCAGCTCGTGCCCGACCTCGCCGTCTCGCTCCCGACTCCGACCGACGGCGGGAGGACGTACACCTTCCGGCTGCGAGCGAACATCCGTTACTCGAACGGCGCGGCCGTGAAGCCGGAGGACTTCCGGCGGGCGATCGAGCGTGTCTTCAAGCTTCGGTCCGGAGGCATGGGCTACTACGCAGGCATCGCCGGCGGAACCCAATGCGCCACTAAGCCGAAGAGGTGCGATCTCTCGCATGGGATCGTCGCGGACGATGCCGCGAAAACCGTCACCTTCCACCTCGTCGCGCCCGACCCGGAATTCCTGGACAAGCTTGCGCTCCCCTTCGCGTACGTCGTGCCCGCGGGAACGCCGCCGCGAGAGGTCGGCACGCATCCGCTGCCGGGAACCGGGCCGTACGTCATCACGTCCTACCGGCCGAAGCGCCTGCTCCGGCTCGCCCGCAGCAAGTACTTCCACGAGTGGTCGAAGGCGGCGCAGCCGGACGGCTATCCCGACGAGATCCGCTTCGCGATCGGCGGCACGCCCGATGAGGCCGTGAACGACGTGATCAACGGCAAAGCGGACGTCTTCAGTAGTTCTCAGTCGCAAACGCCTCCTTCGAAGGGCCGGCTGGCCGCGATCGAGACCCGATACGCGAGCCAGGTGCACACGAACCCGCAGCCGGCGACGATCTATCTTTTCCTGAACACCCGTCTCGCGCCCTTCGACCGTCTCGACGTGCGCAGGGCGCTGAACTACGCCGCAGATCGCGCCGCAGCCGTCGAGGCCGCCGGCGGTCCCGACGTCGCCCAGGCGACGTGCCAGATCCTGCCTCCGTACTTCCCGGGCTACCGGCCCTACTGTCCCTACACCGCAGGCGCGCCGAGCGGAGGCAGTTGGACGGCGCCGGATCTTGCCAAAGCGCGCTCGCTCGTCGCCCGCTCCGGCACACGCGGGATGAAGATCACCGTCTGGTCCTGGGGGGATCTGGAAGGCTTCGGCCCGTACACCGTGAAGCTCCTGCGGTCACTGGGCTATCGCGCGTCGATGAAGGTCCGTAGCGGCTTCGGTTACTTCTCGGTCATAGGCGACTCGCGCACCAAGGCGCAGATCGGGACGTCCGAATGGATCTCCGACTATCCGGCGGCTTCCGGCTTTTTCAACGCCATCCTCACCTGCGCTTCGTTCCTACCCGATAACCCGGCCAACTCGAACGCCGGGGAGTTCTGCGACCCGCGCATCGACCGCCAGATCCAGCGCGCCCTGACCGAGCAGGCGACGAATCCCGATGCCGCCCGCGGATTGTGGGAGCGCGTCGACCGGCAGACAGTCGACCAGGCGCCTTGGGTCCCGCTCGTCAACCCGAAGGTGGTCGACGTCCTCTCGAAGCGCGTCGGCAACTACCAGTACAGCCCCGCCGGTTTGGGCATGCTGTTCGACCAGCTCTGGGTGCGCTAGCTGTGCTCCTGATGACCAGTTTTCCACAGATCGCTGTGGATAACTCAGAAAGGCTTGGGCAGCGAGGACGTGTCCACGACCTCGAAATTCAACCCTTGCACCCGCCCGAGCGAGTGCAGGTCGTCGTTCGACCAGCCCGGGCTCGGTGCGCCCGTCACGTACCAGTCGGCGCCGTTGTCGGCGACGATCATCCCGTAGCGCTTCAGCGCCTCGAGCACGATCCGCGACTGGCGCGGGAAGCCGCTCGTGTCGAAGCTCGCGCGCAGCCGCAGGCGCAGGCCCATCGGCGGGAGGTTCGGATCGGTGAGGCTGCTCGCGAAGTGGCGCGCGGGGTAGACGTACGCGCGGCGCGTCCTCGACACGGTGAAGCGCAGGGCGTGGCGGATCGCGCCCGCCTTGACCTCGTCGTACCGCGCGAGACCGGGCAGGATCGGCAGGCCCGCCGCATCGGATGACGTCCAACCCGCTGGCCGCAGCTTGTTCGCGTGCAGGCTCCACGTCGCGCCGGCCCAGGCGTGCCAGCGGTCGCCTTGCCGCTCCAGCCCGCCGAGCTCGTACAAGCGGCACGCGCTCCGATCGAGGAGGAGCGCGTGATGGTCGCTGCCGCCCTCGATGTGGACGCCCGCCGGGATCGGGTAGCCGACGTGGTCGCTCTCGTCGCTGTACTCGAACGTGACGAAGGCGCGCTTCGTCTTCCGGGTGACCACGTCGAAGGGAATCCCGATCGGCTTCCCTTCCCAGAGGCCTGAGCCGAAGTCGGCGTGCATCCACTTGGACGGGCCAATCGAGGCGACGATCGCCGCGGAGTCGGAGGCGACCGGGAGCTTGTCGACCCGCTGGTTCCAGGCGTTCGTCGAGGGGAAGAGCGGGCAGCTCGCGAGACGCGGCACGGGCGTGGCGGCCGGAAGGGCGATCAGTGCGACGAGTAAGGCGACCTTCACCGTCGCACCGTAGTTGCTACGCCCGCAATTTCACGGGCCCGTAGCGCCCGCAGATGCCGTCGATGAACGTCGCCATCCGCTCGGCCAGCTCCGGATGCGGGATCTCGAGGACGTTCTCCGCGTTGAGCTCGCCGGAGTGCGAGAGGTTGAAGCTGCCGATGAAGACCGTGTCGTCCGCGACGGTCACCTTGGCGTGCATGTAGTCGTGCACGCTTCCCAGTGCATACGGCGTCGTGACCTTGCCGCTGAACGGCGCCCGCGTCAGCGCGGCTCGGAGCGCCGGCTCCTTCCACGTGTTGTTGCCGTTCTCGTCCCACTGGTAGAGCACCTGGTTGATCTGCGTCTGGTCGACCACCCCGGCCAGGTCGACGCGCCCGTCCGAGGCCACCTCCGCGAGCGCGCCGAGGATCGGCCCGGAGCTGATCACCGGCGAGGCGATGCGGATTCTGCGCTCCGCGGTCTTGATCGTCTTCGCTATCCGGGCCGCGAGCCGCTCGCCGCGCTTCGGCGAGAACCACGTGCGCACGGGGACGCCGTCGACGTCCACCGGCTCGGTCGGCACCCTGCCGGTCTTGTCGACCTGACGGGTCTCCCACAGCTGCTGGAAGTCGAGCGCGTACCGCTCGGCGATCCCCGGCGAGTCGGCGGTGACGATCACGTTCTCCTCACGCGTCCACGAGTCGTCGGTCCAGTTCGTCGAGCCCGCCCAGACACTTGCGGCGTCGCGGACCATGAACTTGTGATGCATCAGGTCGGGAACGCCCGGGATCGCGGCCAGCTCGACAGGCAGGGTCTCGAGCAGCGACGGCTCGGTCTCCGGCGGCGGCGGCACGGGGATCCTCTTCCCGTGGTCGACGTTGTACGCCAGCCGGACGGGGACGCCGCGCTCGCGGGCGCGCTGGAAGGCATCCCGGATGATCTCCGCCGACGGGTCGTGGAGCCGGACGTCGTAGAGCGCGATGTCGAGCGTGCGCTCGGCGCCGTCGATGAAGTCGGAGATCGACTGCGCGATCTCCGGCGCGGTCTGCCCGCCGTCCGTCAGCTCGCGGACGTCGATCAGCTTGACTCGGCCCGGAGCTTCGCCTTGTACGCGCGCTTCTTTTCCTGGTAGCGCTCGAGCGCCTCGGCCGAGTCGACGTCGCCGAGCGTCGGATGCGTCGGCACGACCTCGTCCATCCCTGGCAGGTCGACGCCGAAGCGCTTCGCCAGCACGGCGAGCGAGCTGCGCACCTTCATGTCGCCGAACCCGGGCAGGGCCGCGAGCCGGCGCTTCAGATCCGGTCCGTCGGCTGCGTCGGTCCAGACGCGCTCGGCATTGCCGCCGTATTCGTCGCAGATCGTCGCGGCAAGATCTTGGACCCGCTTCGCCATGGCGCCCGGATAGCGGTGCAGAGCTGGCTTGCGGAAGAACACCTCCTCGAGCTCGCCGGTGTCCATCGCCGCGATCTTGCAGGCATCGAGCGCGCCGCCAAGCCGTTCCTCGAGCTCCCGCGGCGAGGAGAACGCCTTCTGGACGCTCACCTGCTGGTCGAGCGCGAAGCCGATCAGAAGCGCGAAGGGATCCCGGGCGATCAGCTCGTTCGCCTCGTCGTCGGGGGTGAACCAGAGCCGGTCGGGCTTCGTCGCGCTCGCCACGCTTCGATCCTACCGCTCGGGGTATGGAGGCTTCGTGGCCGATCCCGTCGAGAAAGTCAAGGAAGTCGTCCCGGACGCCGTCGTTCACCCCGTCGACACCGCGAAGGATCTCGGGGCCGAGGCGCAAGCCGGACGCAGCGAGCGCACGCCGTGGATTCTCCTCGGCGGCATCACCGCGACGATTGGAGTCGTCGTCGCGATCGTCGCCGCGGCCGTGCTCGTCCTCTATTTCGTCCTCGGCGGCAAATAGACTCGCCCCGCGCTCGCGGTAGTCCACCTTCGCGGCGGTACCCTGGGGAGGTGAGCGCGCTGAGCGTCTTCAGTCCCGCCACGCGCGCGTGGTTCGACGGCGCGTTCGCAGCCCCGACCCCCGCGCAGGAGCAGGGCTGGCCCGCGATCGCCGAGGGCGGACATGTTCTGATCCAGGCTCCGACCGGCTCCGGGAAGACGCTTGCCGCGTTCCTCTACGGCATCGACCGGCTGACAGCGAAGCCCGGCGAAGGGCTTCGCCTGCTCTACGTGTCCCCACTCAAGGCGCTCAACTACGACATCGAGCGGAACCTGCGGGGGCCGCTCGCGGGGCTGAAGTCGCAGCTGCGCGTCGGAGTGCGCACCGGGGACACGCCCCAGAAGGAGCGCGCCGCGATGCTGCGCGAGCCGCCGGACATCCTGATCACCACGCCCGAGTCGCTGTTCCTGCTCCTGACCTCGCGCGGGCGCGAGATCCTCGGCGGCGTCGAGACGCTGATCCTCGACGAGGTGCACGCCGTCGCCGGGACGAAGCGCGGCTCGCACCTTGCACTGTCGGTGGAGCGGCTCGAGCGCCTCGCCGAGAACTCGTTTCAGCGAATCGGACTCTCCGCCACGCAGCGGCCGATGGCGGAGATCGGGCGCTTCGTCTCGGGCGCGCGACCGATCAAGCTCGTCGACGCGGGCGTGCGCAAGGCGATGGATCTCAAGGTGGTCGTGCCCGTCGAGGACATGCGCGAGCCGGGCGCTTCCCAGCCGGACGACGTGCTGGCCACCTCCGAGGGCACCTCGTCCTCGATCTGGCCCTCGATCTACCCGGAGCTGCTGCGGCTCGTGCAGGAGCACCGCTCGACGATCGTCTTCGTCAACAATCGCCGGCTCGCCGAGCGCCTCGCGATCCGCCTGAACGAGTTGGCCGAGGCGGAGATCGCGCGCGCCCACCACGGCTCGCTCGCGCGCGAGCAGCGGCTCGAGGTGGAGGAGCTGCTCAAGCAGGGCCAGATCCCGTGCCTGGTCGCGACCTCGTCACTCGAGCTCGGCATCGACATGGGCGCGGTCGACCTCGTCGTCCAGGTGGAGTCGCCGAAGTCGGTCGCCGCGGGCCTGCAGCGCGTCGGCCGCGCCGGGCATGAGCTGCACGCCGTTTCGAAGGGCCGGATCTTCCCCAAGTACCGCGCCGACCTGCTCGAGTCGGCGGTCGTCGCCAAGAAGATGCGCGCGGGCGAGATCGAGGAGACCGTCATCCCGCGCAACCCGCTCGACGTCCTCGCGCAGCAGATCGTCGCGATCTGCGCCGACGAGGAGATCGAGGTCGCGGAGCTGCACGAGCTGGTGCGCGGGGCGTATCCGTTCGCCGATCTCTCGCGGCCGCAGCTCGAGAACGTGCTCGACATGCTCGCCGGCCGCTATCCCTCCGACGAGTTCGCGGAGCTCCGGCCCCGCATCGTGTGGGACCGCACCGCGGGGGTGATCCGTGGCCGCACAGGAGCGCGCCGGCTCGCGGTCACAAACGCGGGCACGATCCCCGACCGCGGCCTCTTCGGCGTCCACCTCGTGGACGGCGGCGGTCGCGTCGGCGAGCTCGACGAGGAGATGGTCTACGAGGCGCGCGCGGGGCAGACGTTCCTGCTCGGCGC
>JBDTZN010000004.1:0-67175 GCA_040005095.1 Thermoleophilia bacterium
CGACGCCGAGCTCCTCGCGGACGATGTAGGCGAGGCTCGTCTTGCCGAGTCCGGGTGGGCCGACGAACAGGACGTGGTCGAGCGCCTCGCCGCGCGCGCGCGTCGCGTCGAGCGCGATCGCAAGCTGCTCCTTGACGCGCTCCTGACCGACGAACTCGTCCAGGCGCCGCGGGCGGAGGGTCTGCTCGAGCTCCTCCTCTTCTCCAGGCGCTACGGGCGCGACGAAGATCTCTGTCATGCGGCGCGCAGGGCCTGCCGGACGCGCTCCTCCGGCGGCAAGTCGGGATCGGTGGAGGCGAGCGCCTGCTCGGCCTCGAGCAGCGTGTAGCCGAGCTCGACCAGCGCCTCGCGGGCCACGAGCTCGGGCCTGGTTCCAGCGGCGGACGAGATCGGCACGGGCTCGTCGGCGAGCTTCTCCTTGAGCTCGAGCACGATCCGCTCTGCGGTCTTCTTCCCGATACCCGGGATCGCCTGGAACCGCGCCGCGTCCTCCAGCACGATCGCGCGCCGCAGCTCAGCCGCGGGCGAGCCCGACACGACCGCAAGGGCCACCTTGGGCCCGACGCCGTTCACCGACAGCAGCGAGACGAAGAGGTCGCGCTCGGCCTGCTCGGCGAAGCCGAAGAGCTGCAATGCGTCCTCCCGGACGTTCAGATAGGTCAGGAGCGTCACCTCGTCGGCACCGTCGGCCTTGCGAACGGCGCTCGGGGTCGCCTGGACGAGGTAGCCCACTCCCGCCACGTCCACGACGAGCCCTTCGGCGGTGCGCGCGATCGGGCGGCCGCGGAGCTGCGCGATCACGCGCCGCTCACCATCTTGAGCAGAGGCGGAGCGAGCGCGTGGCAGATCGCGACGGCGAGCGCATCGGCTGCATGCGTCGGCTTGGGCTCCTCGCTCATGCCAAGGATCGCCTTGACCATCCGCTGCACTTGCGCTTTCTCGGCGCGGCCGTAGCCGCAAACCGTCTGCTTGACGCGGGAGGGTGCGTACTCAGCGCACTCGACGCCGGCGCGCGCCGCCGCGACGAGCACGGCTCCGCGGGCTTGGCCGACGGAGAGCGCGGTGCGGGCGTTTGCGCCGACGAACGATTCCTCGAGGACGACGGCATCCGGTGCGTGCAGCTCGATGAGACCCGCCACGCCCTCGTAGATCGTCTTCAGCCGCAGCTCCGGGCGCTCCCCGGCAGCCGTCTGCCACCACCCGTGGTCGATGGCCTTGAGGCGCCCGCCGCTTTCGTGGACGATCCCGTATCCGCATGCAGCCGTTCCTGGGTCGATGCCTACGACTTTCACGAGGACACGTTAGGCACCGCTTCGGACGATCCTCCCCGATTAGGCCGCGCCTGGCTCGGGAAGGAGTCGCGCGTGCCGCTCACCAAAGACGAAGCGAACCCGAATCTCCCGGTCAGCGTCAAGGCTCCGGCCGACGCGCTTCCTTACTCGGCACTGGCGTCGCGCTAGACGCGACCGCGAAAACGCCTGCACACCGCAAGTCTGAGCCCGAAACCGCGTCGTTTTGAACGCGGGGACGTTTCGCACACAAGCTTCGACAAAGGGGTTCCGAAAATGCGCCGATTGCTGCTCTTGCTCTTTGCCTCGATAGCGCTCACAGCCGCCGCGCCCGGCGTGACCGCAACGATCACCGTCGTGATCTCGAAGGCGGGCATCGTGCCGGCCGACGTGACGGTCAAGCAGGGAGACACGGTCACGTGGACGAACAGCGACGCGGTCGCGCACCAGATCGTCGTCAAGAACTACAACTGCAGCCTCACGATCCAGCCGGGCCAGCAGGGGTCGTGCACGTTCAGCCAGTCGGGCAAGTTCAACTACAGCGATCCGACGCAGACCGGCAACAAGTTCAAGGGGAGCATCACCGTCCAGGCCGGGCCCACCTCCGTCACGCTCCAGTCGTCGAAGAAGATCCTGATCTTCGGCGGCGCGGCGACGCTCTCCGGCGCCGTGTCGACGGCCCAGGCGGGCGAGCGGGTGACCATCCTCGCCCAGCCGTGCGGTCAGACCGCGTTCTCTCAGCTGACGAGCCTCTCGACCACGACGGGCGGCGCCTTCAGCTACGTCGTGAAGCCGACGCTGAACACGAACTTCCAAGCCAAATGGAAGGCCGCTGCCGCGACGGTCACCGTGAAGGTGCGGCCCCGCGTCCGTTTGACCCGGCTCGCGGCCGGCCGGTTCTCGGTCAGTGTGACGGCGGCGATGCCGTTCACCGGCAGATACGTGGTCTTCCAGCGCTACAGCGCCCCGCTGACCCGCTGGGTGTCCGTGAAGCGCGTCTATCTGAGGGCCACGACCGGGGCCGCGCCGCTCGTCGTGACGTCCGCGAGCTTCAGGGCCAAGGTGAAATCGCGTCTCCGCGTGCGCGCCTTCATGCCGCAGGCTCAGGTCGGCGCCTGCTACGTCGCCGGGATCGGCAACGTCATTCGCAGTTAGCTCGCCGCAGCCTCCAAGACGCGCTCGGGGATGTCGAAGTTCGCGTACACGTCCTGAACGTCGTCGTTTTCCTCGAGCGCTTCGATCAGGCGGACGAGCTTCTTCGCCGACGCCTCGTCGTCGATCGCTACCGTCGTCTTCGGGATCATCGTCACGTCTGCGTCCTCGACGGAGAACCCGGCGGCCTCGACGGCCTCGCGGACGCTGACGAGCGCGTCCGGCTCGGCGATCACCTCGTAGACGTCGCCGTCGCGGCTCACGTCCTCCGCCCCGCCCTCGGCGGCTGCGAGGGTCAGCTCGTCCTCGTCGGCGCCCTCCGCGGGCACCAGCACGCGCCCGCGGCGCTCGAACAACCACGCAACGGCGCCAGTCGACCCGAGGTTGCCGTCGTTCTTGGCGAACGCACTGCGGACGTCGGCGGCCGTGCGGTTGCGGTTGTCGGTCAGCGCCTCGACGAGCACGGCCACGCCCTCGGGCCCGTACCCCTCGTAGATCACCGTCTCGTACGCGGCCGCGTCGGCGTCCGCGCCGGAGCCGCGCGCGATCGCACGGTCGATGTTGTCCTTCGGCATGGAGTAGGACTTCGCCTTCTCGATCGCGTTCGCAAGGGCAAGGTTCCCGGACGGATCTGGCCCGCCGTCGCGAGCCGCGACGATGATCGCCCGCGAGAGCTTGGAGAAGAGGACGCCGCGCTTCTTGTCCGCCGCGCCCTTCTTGTGCTTGATCGACGCCCACTTGCTATGACCGGACATGCCCCTCCTGTCGTACCAGTTCGAGGAACCGCTCGTGGACGCGCGTGTCGTCCGTCAGCTCGGGATGGAACGACGCGACTAGGAACCGGCCTTCGCGCAGCAGCACGGGCTCACCGTCGTAGCTCGCGAGCGTCTCGACCCGAGGGCCTTCGTCCACGACCCGGGGCGCGCGGATGAACACGCCACGGAGCGGCCTCTCGTCGCCGAGGTGCAGATCGGCCTCGAAGCTCGCGACCTGCCGGCCGTAGCCGTTTCGCTCGACGGCGAGATCGATCAGGCCCAGGTGGTTGCGGTCGAGGAGGATCATTCCCGCGCAGGTGCCGAAGATCGGAGCCGCGAAGCGCTCGATCGCCTCCTCCAGCCCGTAGAGGCGGATCAGGCGCATGATCGCCGTCGACTCGCCCCCGGGGATGATCAGCCCGTCCAGCCCTTGCAGTTGCTCGGGCTTACGTACCTCGACGACGGCCGGGCCGAGCCGCCGCAGCATCGCCGCGTGCTCGCGAAAGTTTCCCTGAACGGCCAGGACGCCGATCGTCTCCATTGCGTGAATTCTGCCTTACCCCATCCAGGCGCCGTTGTTCTGGTCGATCGCCTGCCCGGTGACGCCGCGGGCGTCGTCGGAGAGCAGCCACGCGACTGTGCCTGCAATCTCCTCCGGCTCGCTCATCCGCCGCAGGGGTACCTCCTGCATTGCCCGCTCGTAGGCCTCCTCGCGCGTGCCCGGCATCGCGTCGAGGCCCTCCCAGGTCATCTCGGTCTTGATCCAGCCGGGACAGATCGCATTCACCTGCACGTTTTGCGCCGCCAGCTCGGCCGCGAGCGAGCGAACGAGGCCGAGCAGCCCCGCCTTCGAGGCGCTGTAGCCCGTGTAGACCGGGACGGCGATGCGCGCGAGGATCGACGCAGTGACCACCATGTGGCGGGTCGCTGGGCCCGGTGCGAGATGGCGCTGGGCCGCTCGGACGCAGTTGTAGGTGCCCACGAGATTCGTCGCGACGAGATCCTCGAAGCGATCCTCGTGGCCGGAGGCGTTCGGACCACCGATGCCCGCGTTCGCGATCAGCGCGTGGACTGCGCCGAGGCGGGCGGCCGCGCCGGCGAAGGCCTCGTCCACGGCGTTTCGGTCGCGGATGTCGCAGGAGAGGCACTGGACGGGGCCTGCGAGCGTCTTCGCGGTCTCCTCGAGCCGGCCCCGGTCGCGAGCCAGCAGCGTCAGCGCCGCGCCCTCCGCGGAGAGCCGCTGCGCGATCGCGCGTCCGATCCCCGTCCCAGCGCCGGTGACAACAATGTGACGATCGGCGAAACGCACCTGCTTCATCGTGATCTCCTGCCGGACTGCGCGCTAGTGGTGGCGGCGGAGCCGGGCTCCGCCCGGCGGGAGCCTAGGCGTGTTGGACCGGGCGAATTGTGAAGGAGGGGGCTCGCGGGGGAACCATGGGTTCCTCCGCGTCCTTACCAGCCTCTGGTCTCGAGCAGGTCTTCGGGAGCGAGCGTCGCCGTGGAGAGCCCGCTCATCGCGTCGCCGAGGCCCTGCGAGACGCGCGCGAGCACCTCGGCGTCGGCGAAGTGCGTCGTCGCCTCGACAATCGCCTTCGCCCGCTGTTCAGGATTGTCCGACTTGAAGATCCCGGAGCCGACGAAGACGCCGTCGGCACCGAGCTGCATGCAGAGCGCCGCGTCGGCCGGAGTCGCGATGCCTCCGGCGGTGAACGTGACGACCGGAAGGCGGCCGTTCTCGGCCACCCAGCGCACGAGCTCGGCCGGAGCCTGGAGGTTCTTCGCCTCGCTGTAGAGCTCCGTCTCGTCGAGCGAGCCGAGACGCTTGATCGAGCCGAACACCGAGCGCATGTGCGTGACGGCGTTGACGATGTCGCCCGTGCCCGCCTCGCCCTTGGTGCGGATCATCGCCGCGCCCTCGGAGATACGGCGCAGGGCCTCGCCGATGTTCGTGCAGCCGCAGACGAAGGGGACGGTGAACTTCCACTTGTCGATGTGGTTGGCCGTGTCGGCGGGCGTCAGTACCTCGGACTCGTCGATGTAGTCGACCTCGAGCGCCTCGAGGATCTGGGCCTCGACGAAATGCCCGATGCGCGCCTTCGCCATGACCGGGATCGTCACCGTCTCCTGGATCTCGCGGATCTTGTCCGGGTCGGCCATGCGCGCGACGCCACCGTCGCGGCGGATGTCGGACGGAACGCGCTCGAGCGCCATCACCGCGACCGCTCCAGCCTCCTCGGCGATCTGCGCCTGGTCGGCGTTGGTCACGTCCATGATCACCCCGCCCTTGAGCATCTCGGCGAGGCCGCTCTTCACGCGCATTGTTCCCAGGTCAGCCATGGCCATATCCTAGCGGCCGTGTTCCCCTGGGATTCGGAGTGGCACGGACGGCTCGAGCAGCGCACGATCGAGTCGGAGGCGCTGCGCGGGAACCCGCTCGGCGACCCGCATGTGCGGCCGGTCTACGTCTACGTGCCGCCCGGGTACGACGACGAGCCGGAACGGCGTTACCCGTCCGTCTACGTGATTCAGGGCCTCTCCGGTCAGGTCGACATGTGGCTGGCACGCAAGCGCTGGGGCGGGCGCAACTTCCCCGAGCTGACGGACGAGCTCTTCTCATCCGGAGAGACCCCGCCGTGCATCGTCGTCTTCGTCGATGCCTGGACGCGTTACGGCGGCAGCCAGTACGTCGACTCGCCGGCTGTGGGCCGGTACCACACCTACCTCTGCAACGAGCTCGTGCCCTGGGTCGACCGTGAGTACCGGACAATGGCGGCTCCCGAGCACCGCGGCATCCACGGGAAGTCGAGCGGCGGCTACGGCGCGCAGATCACGCCCATGCTACGCCCCGATCTGTTCGGCGCGTTCGCCTCGCACGCGGGCGACGCGCTGTTCGAGTGCTGCTTCATGCCGGAGTTCCCCACAGCCGCGCGCGCGTTAGCGCGCGAGTACGACGGCTCGCCCCAGCGGTTCTGGGACGACTTCTGGAGCGGCCGCCCGCAGGACAAGCCGACGGACATGACACTCGTAAACGTGCTCGCGATGGCCGCGTGCTACTCCCCGAACGACGACGGCTCGTACGAGCTTCCCTTCGAGCTGCCGAGCGGACGCCTACGCCAGGACGTGTGGGCGCGCTGGCTCGAGTGGGATCCGGTACGGATGGCCCCGCGCTATGCCGATGCGCTTCGCGGCCTGCGCGGTATCTACCTCGACGCTGGCACGCGCGACGAGTTCTCTCTCGACCTTGGCGCCATCGCCATGCATGACGCATTGGAGGCACTCGGCGTGGAGTCGCAGTTCGAGCTCTTCGACGGCACGCACTCCGGGGTCATCGACTCCCGCTACCCGCTATCGCTGCGGTTCCTCGCCGAACGATTGAGCTAGGCGAGCTCGCGCTCGAGGACGGACGCGACCGCCGTGAGCGCGACGCGGGTCTCGTCGAGGCGCGGTTCCCGTGTGGTCAGGCGCTGGAGGCCGAGCCCCGGGAGGAGCAGGCCGCGTGCGAGCGACCGGGAGGAGTCCTGGATCACTAGCCACAGCTCCATCGTCAACGAGAGCGCCACGAGCGTCACGGCGAGCGGCGTGTAGAGCGCCGGCGCGAACGGCCAGAGGCGCTCGGCGAAGATCGTGAGGGGGGCCGCAAGGGCGGCGAAGTTCGTGCCGCAGCGCGGTGCGAAACGGCTCGGACGGGCCTCGCCCGCCCAGGTCGCGCCAAGGCTCCGGGCCTCGCAGGCCCCGATGGCGCGATGCTCGGCGCCGTGCAGGTTGAGGGTGCGGCCGCGCAGCATCCAGCCGAGGAGGCCGAGCGTCAGGAGAATGCCGATCAGCGTCCGCGCCGAGTCGGGCACGACCGCGAGCGCGAACGGCGCGAGCACGGCGAGCAGCAGCAGGTAGCGCTCGCGGGGGCGCGCGACACCGCCCCGGCGGAACAGCGGGGAAAGCGAGGCACCGAGGCGGACGAGGCCCCGAAGCAGCGGGATGCGCTGGAGAAACTTGTGCGGAGCCGGCGTGTCACCGGTTCGCAGCGTGCCGTCCACGCCGGCGAAGGCCCAGAAGCGCTCGCTCATGATCACCACGCCATCGGGACGAGCCATGCCGCCGAGGCGGGGCAACTCCGACTCCGCGTCGGCGCGAGCCAAGACAGCCGGAGTCGTCTGTGATCCGTCCACCTAGAGAGGATCGTCAAACGAAGGCCGCCCGGCAAGTGCCGGGCGGCCTATATCGGTCGAACCTCGGTCCTAGAGACGCGCGGGTTTACCAGCGGCCGCGCGAGAAGAAGCCGAGCAGCGCGAGGATCAGAATCACGATCAGGATGATCCAGAGAAGGCTCATTCCGGTCCTCCTTTCAGATCGATCGGAGACTGGGATGTTGTTGCCACGCAGGTACAACGTAAAACGCTCGAAAACGGTCACGCGGCCTCTGCGAGGCGAGGCCGGCAGGCGGCCAGGATCGCCGTGGCTTCGAGCGGGACGACGCGAAGCTCCGGCGGAGGACGGCGGATGAACGTGCCGAGGACGAGCAGCTCGTCGGCGAGCTCCGGAGCGTAGGAGACGCCTTCCGCCCGGACTGCATTGACGGCGGCGAGGCCCGACGCGACCTCGAGCGCGGCGCCGGCCCCCGGCGGCAGCTTCCGCTTCGCGGCCACCTGCCCGGCGACGACGAAGAAGGCGTGGTGCCAGCCGTCCTCGAGCGCAGGGACGACGAGGCACCGTTCCACCGAACGCAGCCGCTCGAGCGTCGCGAGCGCGCGGAGAACCTGCTCCAGGGCGTCGACACGCGCCTGCATGCGCGCCGCGTCCTCGTAGCGCTGCTGCGCCGCGAGCTTGTGCACCAGTCCACGGAGCCGCGGCAATGCCGCCGCTGGAGACTCGAGCTCCTCGGGACGAAGCGAGCGTGCGGCGAGGCGCGCGAGCCGGCGGCTGCGTAGCGGCCCGAGCGCCGAGGGCTTCGCGGAGCACACGACGTCCTGCCCCCGAGCCCGGAGATAGACGTACCGGTCCGGCCGCGCGCTGCGAGCGTTCGCGGGCGGGCGCAGCTCACGCAGCAGGCGCAGCTCCTCGAGGGCCGCTTCCACCTCGGAGCCACACGGCCGCCATTCGATGCGCTCGAGAGCGCCGAGCGCGGCCTCGACCGCCGGGCGCTGCTTGTCGGACGTGAAGTACGAGCGCAGGCGCGCGCGTAGGTCGCGGGCCCGACCGACGTAGAGCACGGTGTCGTTGCGATCGCGGAAGAGGTAGACGCCGGGGCGCTGGGGCGCTCCGAAGGCCAGCGAGCGCTTTCCGTAGACACGACGTGGTCGTGTGGCTGCCAGCTCGGCCAGATCGGCGACCGTTTTCGCGCCGCGCTCCTGCGCCAGCCCGAGCAGGCCGACGAGGATCTCCGCGGTCGCTTGAGCGTCGGGAAGCGCTCGGTGGCACGGCCGCACGTCTGTGCCGAAGAAGTACGCGAGCGCGCCCAGGTTGGCGCGCGCGATCCGTCCGGCGAGGAGCTTCCGCGCCAGCCCGACCGTGTCGACGACCGGCGAGGCGATCCGGCTGCCCGTCAGCCGTTGCGTCTCACGGTCGAGGAAGCCCAGGTCGAAGCGCGCGTTGTGCGCGACGAGCACTGCGTCACCCGCGAAAGAGAGGAAGCGCCGCATCGCCACCTCCACGGGTGGCGCGTGGCGGAGCTCCGCGTCAGCGAGGCCCGTGAGCGCGGAGATCGCCGGCCCGAGCGGCTCGCGCGGATTGACGAGCGTCTGGAACTCCTGCTCGAGCTCGAAGCCGCGGACGCGCACCGCGCCGATCTCGCAGATCCGCGAGGAGCCGGGACGGAGCCCGGTCGTCTCGAGGTCGACGACGACGTAGGTGGCCGACTCGAGTGGAAGGTCAGCCCCGAGCGGCGCGGCAAGGGCGACTGCGTCGCCGCGCCAGGCGAGGCGGGCGTCGTCGCGCACGGTCTCGTCGAGCAAGCTCCGCGCGAGCGCCGTCGGCGTGCGGGCGAGGGCGAAGACTCGCCGGGCCGCCTCGTCCGCCGCAATCGGCCCGCGTCGCTCCTCGACGAGCTCGACCAGCCGGTCGGCCGCATCCAGCCGCAGTTGCATGGAGCGCCACGCTACACGAACACATGTTCGGTTACAACGACAAAGAAAAGCCGGGCCTCTCGACCCGGCTCTCCTTCGGGTGCTACCTACGGCGCGAGTGGCAGCGACGGAGGCAGCTCGCTTGCCGGAACCGCCAGCTCCGGATCGGCGAGCAATGCCAACTGATCGGCCGCGTCGAGCGGGACTGCGCCCACCGTGGCGTCGCCTTCGGCCGCATCCTCATGGGACATGTCGGCCCAGGAGGCAGCCGCGATCGCTGCGTCGGCCCACGAGGCCGCCGCGAGGGAGCCGTCCGCCCAGGAGGCGTCGGCCCACGAGGCGTCCGACCACGAGGCTGCCGACCACAGGGCGTCCGACCACGAGGCTTCCGCCCACGAGGCGTCCGACCACGAGGCGTTGGCCTTCACATAATCCGACCAGCTTGCCCCGTCGAACACCATGCCGCTTCCACCCGAAGCGCTGACGACGAACCTGTTCAGCGCCGCGTTCGGATTCGGAGGCGTGAGGTTCCGCGCAGCCGCCCTGGCCGCGTTGAGCTCCCCGACGCCCAGTGACAGCGGGATCGCCTCAGGGACCGGCTTCGCCGTCACCATCAGCGCGCCCTTGACCTGATCCGGCGTCCACGAGGGATGCCGAGCCAGGATCTGAGCGACCGCGCCGGCCACGGCCGGAGCCGCGAACGACGTGCCCGAGAGCTGCATGTACCCAGGCGAGGTGACGTGGTCGGGCCGCTCGGACGTCAGCGTCGCCGCCGTCGGAACGGGACCGATCATGTACCGGCCCGGTGCACCGATCTCCGGCTTCGCGAAGCCGTCGTACGTGTAGCCGTACGCCGACCACGGAGCCGCCGCGTCATCAAACGCTCTGATGCTGTTGCCGAGGTCGGCCGCGCCGACCGTGATCACGAACGGATCGTTGCCCGGGGCGTACCTGACGCCACTCGGTCCACTTGCCGTGCCGTAGTTGCCCGCAGCCACCACGACGGTGACCCCGGCGAACCACAGCTTCTCGACCGCCTTGTCGAGCGGGTCGTTGATGAACCGGCTCGGCATGGCCGAGTGCAGCGAGAAGTTCGCCACCTTGACGTTGTAGGCGTCCTTGTTGTCGTAGATCCACTGCGCGGCGCGGATGACGTCGCTCGTCATCGCCACGCCCTCGTCGTTCATGACGCGGATCGGCAGGATCTTCGCCGCCGGAGCAGCGCCCGTGTAGCCCGCTGCGTCGCCCGCCGCGATACCCGCGACGAACGTGCCGTGCCCACGACCGTCACCGGTCGCGTTCGGCGTCAGCGTGCTCAGGTTGACCTGCGGGTACAGCCGACCGGCGAAATCGGCGCGTGAGGCGTCGATGCCCGAGTCGACGATTGCGATCGTCGGCGCGGAGGTGGTGCCGCTCCAGAGTGCAGCGTTGCCCGATTCGTAGGGCCACATCTGCTTGGAGTAGTGGACGCTTCCGCTCACCTTCACAGGAGAGTCCGGAGTGATCGTCAGACCCGGCACGCCGGCGAGGGCGTTCACGACGCCGGCCGGAACCTCGACCGAGACTGCGCCGATGAGGCGGAGATCCTTCTTCAGCTTGCCAAGACCTCTGAGAGCCTTGTCAGCCTCCTTAGACCCGCCGTCGCTCTGGATGATGATCCGGACGTTCTGAGTCGGATCGTCATGAGCCTTCTTGAGCAGGCCCGGGGAAACATACTTCGCATTCGGGGGCGCATCTTTCTGCGCACTCGCCGTGGCCGCTAGAGGAAGCGCAAGCGCCACGACCGCGAGCAGGGCACCGGCGACACGACGTCCGCCCTTCCCCCACAGCGCGCTCGACCGGAACTCGCCCTTCCGGCTACCCGCACCCCAGAGCGCGCTTGCGCGCACGTCCGAAGGCGAGGCATTGGAACTTGACCGCATTCCTCTCCCATCTTCCGCGCATTGCGCGGGAGCCGCTTTCTCCCACTAACCGGACGCGTACGCCGCGCCACGCATCGAACTCTCAGGCCAAGCGGGTGACAGCACGTCCCCCGGAAGGGTCAGGGCCGCAAATTCACTCTTTTGGGGGAGAAAGCTCCCGGCCGACCGAAATCGGGCGATTTCGGTCGGGAATGGGCCCGCCTGGATTCGAACCAGGGACCGACGGATTATGAGTCCGCTGCTCTGACCAGCTGAGCTACGGGCCCGCACGGAGAGCCTAACGCCGGTGCCGGTTCTTCAGTTTTTGTTCACACGCAGTGGGCAGAATGCCGGAGTGAAGGTCTTCCAGCGCGAGCGCACGCTCCGGACGACCGGGGGGCTCCAGGTCACCGACATCACCGAGCACGTCCAGGACGCCGTCCGGGAAAGTGGGATCGTCGACGGCATCGCCTGCGTCTACTCCCCCCACACGACCTGCTGCGTGCGCGTGAACGAGTTCGAGCAGGGCTTCCTCGAGGACTTCGCCACGCTGCTCAAGCGGCTCGTGCCGAGCGAGAGCTACTACGCGCACGACGACTGGGGGAAGCGCACCGAGAACATCTGCGAGGAGGACATGGAGGCCGGGAACGGCCACTCGCACTGCATGGCCATGCTCCTAGGGACGGCCGGGGAGTCGGTGCCCGTGCGCGACGGGGAGCTTCAGCTCGGTACCTGGCAGCGTGTGCTCTTCCTCGAGCTCGACCGTGAGCGCGAGCGGCGCTGGATCGTCCAGGTCGTCGGAACGTAGGGCTCTAGCGGCCGATCGGGCGACTCGCGCCCGCCTGTGCGTCCATGAACGAGACGCCGAGGCGCTTGAGCCGCAGGCGCAGCCCGCCGCCGAACGATATGTCGGCGGGACAGGCATCGACCTTCCGCGCCGGCGCCGCGGCCTGGCGCTCTGCTCGACGGGTCGATGCCTCTCTCACCCACATGGCACTCATGGACGCACTGAGCGCCACCAACATTCGGGCTGCGCCACGCGAACGTAAGGCGCACGAAAAATCTCAAGAACGCTCACGTCCGAGCCGATGAGGACGCCGTGGCGGCCTACGGAGCGGAGTGCGACCCGGGCATCATCGAGCTTGCCGCGGCCCGTCTGTACTCGAAGGCGGATGCCGTCGTCATGGGCTCCATCGCGACCGGCATCGTGGTCGGCGCGTCGTTCCGCGCCATCCCGCTGACCTCGCTCGGCGCGTCCTGGCCGACTCCGTCCACCTTCGGATTCGCCATGCTCATCGTCGGCGCGATCCTCGGCGCGGTGATCGGCTACACCGTCGGAGACGCCCCCGCCTTCGGCTACAGGCTCCAGGCGCAGAGCGCGCTCTGCCAGCTGCAGATCGAGCGGGATACCGCAGCCGTCCCGGCGACAGCGACCCGCGCAGTCCCCGTCGCGCCCGCGCCACTGCAGAGCGTCGAGCCCCCTCTGTCGCCGCCGCTCAGCGCGTCCGGCTAGCCCGGTAGGCCAGCGCCTCGGCGACGAGCGCGTCGAAGAGCGCCGCGTCCTCTCCTGCCTCCGGGTGCCAGAGGACGCCGACGGCGAAGCGCCGCTCGGGATCCTCGACGGCCTCGATCGTCCCGTCGTCGGCGCGCGCCACGACGCGGAGCCCCTCCCCGACCTCGCCGTAGCCCTGGTGGTGGTGCGATTTCACGTCGACCGCGCCCCCGACGATCCCACCGAGCCGGCTGTCAGGCTCGACCTGCACGGGATGGTCGGAGAACACGCCGGGCGTCTCGCGGTGCGCCTCGTGGCCAACGGTCTCGGGCAGATGCTGGACGAGGTTCCCGCCCCGTGCCACGTTCAGCACCTGACTGCCCCGGCAAACCGCCAGGACCGGTAAGTCGCGCGCGAGGGCGGCTTGGAGCAACGCAAGCTCGGCCCGATCGCGCTCCGGTCGAACGTGGCGCGTCTCCGGGTGCGGATCCGCGCCGTACAGGGACGGATCGAGGTCGGAGCCGCCGGAAAGCAGCAGACCGTCGAGCGAATCGAGGGTCTCCTCCACCCCGTCCTCGCTCGGCGGCACGATGAGCGCCCGGCCTCCCGCGCGCTCGATCGCCTGTACATAGCTGAGCGGGATGAGCGCCGCGGGGACGTCCCAGGCGCCGAACCGCGCCTGCTCGACATAGGACGTGACGCCGACGATCGGCCGCATCTCGGCCTCCACGCTAGTCGACGGGCGTAACCCGGGCGGGCGGAACGGCGTTGTGCCCGCGTGTCCCCTCGCTTCATCGCCGCGCTAGCGGCAGCTCTGCTCGCCTGCGCCGCCGGCGCCTGGGCGGCATTGCCGTCGGCCGCCCGCGGCGGGACGTCCTGCGCGTCGCACGGATACACGTACGCGGGACTCGCGCAAAACGACGCCGCGCACGGCGTAACCGCCACCGTGACGGCGGTCTCCGCCCCGCGCGTGTCCGGAGGGCACGTGGCGGCCTGGGTCGGCGTCGGCGGGCGCGGCCTGGGTCCCGGCGGAACGAATGCGTGGCTCCAGGCCGGTCTGGCCACGTATCGCGGCGGCGGGAGCCGCCTCTACTACGAGCTGATGCTCCCGGCCGGCCGCCGCTACGTCGAGCTCGCGCGGGGTGTGCGGCCGGGAACGCGGTTCACCGTCGCAGTGCTGGAGGTGGCGCCGGGCACGTGGCACGTCGTCGTGAACGGCCGCGCCGTCAGCCCTGCGTTCGCGCTTCCCGTCAGCTCCTCGGGCCTGCCGGCGATCGTGACCGCGGAGAGCTGGGCGACGACGACTCAGGCATGCAACCAGTACGCCTTCGGCTTCGCCGGCGCGCAGTTCATCGGCGCGGACGGCCTGTCGCACGCGTTCTCCAAGCCGCAGATCATCGTGTCGAGCTCGACGCAGATCACGCGCCGCTCCGAAACCGGCTTTCTGGCCACGTCCTAACGCGACGCGACACGTGCCTGGCACGGGCCGTGGCGGACATGGCGCGTGCCCGGCACGGGCCATCCAGGGCGCGGCCGTTCCGGCCGCGCCCGGGGTCTGACCCCGGTCAGGGCTGGAGGCGCCAGACCGTCTTCGTGTACGCGATGCGCAGGCCTGCGCGCTCGAGGTTTCGCTGGCTCTGCGACGCCCATGCGGCGCCCGAGCAGACGAGCGGCGAGCCCGCCGCGGCCGCCGTGCTGATCCGCGCCCCGATCAGTGCCGACTGCAGCCCGCGGCCCCTGAACTCCGGGAGCGTCGACGCATTCGCGAGATTCGCGACCTCCCCGAGCACGAGAGCTCCCGCCGCGGCCGGAACACCGTCGACCTCGGCGAGGTACAGCCGCGACGTCGGATTCTCGGCCCAACGCGCGACATGACTCCGCGGAACGTCGTCGGGAACGCCGTGGCCGCGCAGGAGCACGTCCGCGAAGAACTCCGCCTCGTCCGGGCCGATCTCGCGCACGCGCGCGTCCACCTCGAAGCGCTCGGGCTCGCGGTACAGGACGGTGTGGAACCCGATCGGAAGGGCACCGGCCGCAACCAGAGGGCCGGACAGCCGCGCGAAGTCGTGCGCCGGCGGCAGCTCGAACCATGGCCGAACGCCTGCCTCCCGGTAGTACGCGAGGATCGCGTCCAGCTCGCCCGCGTCCCCCGGGTGCAGCCCGATCAACCGGTTCTGGAAGTCCAGCTGGGGCTCGTCCGGGTTCACCGGGGCCCAGGCAGCGCCGAAGGGCTCGATCCGCACGCCCGGAATGCCGCGGAGCCAGTCGAGCATGAAGTCGGCCTCGGCCCGGTCGATCCGCCTGGAGAGGTCTTCCGGTACCGGCAAGGCCGCTCGATCTTCGCAGAAGGCGGCGAATCCCTCGCACGAGGGTCACAACCAACCCCGCGGCGCACGATGGAAGGGCTGTACGGGCAAGCGGCGCGGCCACGCTGGAACAGCCCAACAGCTCACGATGGCCAGCGCCCCCACCCTCCCCAAGCGTCTCGTCCTCCTCACAGCGCTCTCCGCGCTGGCGTTCGCCGGCCCGGCAGGAGCCGCCTCGGAACGCGTCTCGAGCGTGACCCTCAACGTCCCGACGCGCGCGGTGCAGGGGAACTACATCTCGGCGTCGGTCAACGTCTCCCCCGCCGGAACGCGTTGCTCGCTGACCGTGCAGTACGACAGCGGCGCCAAGCAGCGCGGCCTCGGTACGCACGCCGCGCGCGGCGGCCGCACGTCATGGCGCTGGCTCGTCGCACGCGGAACGAAGCCGGGCCCGGCGATGGCGATGGTCAGCTGCGGAGCCGCCGGCGGCGCCGTCAAGACGATCATGGTCGTCGGCTCCGTCATCCCCGCGCACATCACCGTCGTCAAGAAGGGCTATACGCAGCGGGCGATGCCGTACAGCGGCAGCGTCGTCAGCTGGGGCGTCGTCCTCGCGAACGACTCGCCGCAGGACGCGCAGGACGTGACCGTCCTCGCCAACTTCGTGATGCCGGACAACCGCCTGATCGGCTCGACGACCACCCACGTTAGCGCGGTCGCCTCCGGCCGTGAGCATGCGCTCGGCGGAGACCTGAGCTTCTCCGGCGTCCCGCCGATCGCCCGGCTCGAGATCGTCGTCACGATCAACAAGTCCGGTCCCGCCTCGAAGGCGTTCCCCGCCGTCGCGAACACGCGAGTCGTGATGGATCCGTACGATGCCGGCTTCACTGGCTCCGTCGAGGGCGAGATCCAGAACGACCAGGCGACGCGGACGCTCCAGAGCGTGGAGCTCTCGTGCGTCATCCTCGACGCCGCCGGCAACGTTCTCGGCGGCGGCACGGGCTTCACCTTCGCCGCTCTGCCTCCGGGAGCGCGCGAGTTCTACAAGATCTCGAGCGGCCTGCGGGCGATCCCGTTCGCCAACGCCGCGTCGGCCCAGGTCTCGATCGTCCCGACCTACCAGTCCTAAAGGAACGCCGGGTCGATACGCTCGGGCGGTGGCCGTCCGGGGACTCCTCTTCGATTTCGACGGCCTGATCGTGGACACCGAGACGCCCTCGCTCGCCTCCTGGCAGGAGGCCTACCGCGAGCACGGTCACGAGCTGCCGTTGGAGGAGTGGATGACGCTGGTCGGAACGATCGGCGCGCCCTTCAAGCCGTACGAGCACCTCGAGGAGCTCGCCGGGCCGCTCGACCGCGAGGCCGTGCTGCAGCGGCGGCGGGACTACGAGCTCTCGCTGACGGACGTCGAAGACCTCCGACCCGGGATCCTCGAGTACCTCGAGCAGGCGCAAACGCTCGGCTTGAAGATCGCGATCGTCTCGAGCTCGACGCAGGACTGGATCAACCGGCACCTGGCGCGGCTCGAGCGGGCCGAGCACTTCGACGCGATCGTCGCCGCCGACCACGACGTCGCTCGGGCGAAGCCGGCGCCGACGCTCTACCTCGAGGCACTGGACGTCCTCGGCCTCGCGCCCGCCGAGGCGATCGCCTTCGAAGACTCGCCCAACGGCATCAAGGCCGCGAAGGCCGCAGGGATCTTCTGCGTCGCCGTCCCGAACAGCGTCACCGCCGCCCTCGGCCTGGACGAAGCGGATGTCGTGCTCGACTCGCTCGCGGACCTCCCGCTCGCGAAGTTGATCGAGCGCGCTTCCTAGGGCATCAGGTCGCGCACGGAGCGCCTGCCCGAGCCGCCCACGGCCGTGAGCGTTCCGCGCCGCGCCGATCCTGCGACGAGCTTGCGCGCGTACAGCCGCTCGTCGGCGGCGCGGTAAAGCGAGAGCGCGTTTTCCCCGTCCTGCGGGAAGGACGCCCAGCCGAATGTGACCTGAAAGTCGCCGTTGCGGGCAACCCGCTCGAGCTGGAGCGCCAGGTCGCTCGCGTCCTTGCCTACGCGACGGGTCGTCAGCACGGCGAACTCGGCGCCGCCGATCCGCGCGATGTCGTCGTCCGGCTCGAGCGACCGGGAGAGCAGGTCGCTGAGGGCGCGCAGCGACTCGTCGGGGCCGATCTGCGAACCCGAATCGTCGAGCGCGTCGATGTCCCCCACCAGCAGCGTGAACGGGCGCGCCGCGTTCAGCCGGCGGTCGACCGCAATCTCAAACGCGCGGGTGTTCGGCAGGCCGGTGACGGCGTCGCGCTCGGCCAGGACGCTGAGCTCGGCCACCATCCGGCGGTGCGTCTCGGCGAACCAGCCGATCAGCCAGCCGATTGCAACGAATGTGACCGCGCGGATCACAGTCGGCAGTGTCGGGACCGAAGACGATGGAACGTGGGAGTTCAGGAGTACGCCGGCCGCGTAGAGGCCCGCAGAGAGAAAGCCTGCCCCGACGCCAACGCGGCGTCCGCCGGCGAGCGCAGCGAGGGCGATCGCGAAGTAGAAGAAGTGGCCGAGGCCGAGCGCCGGACGCTCGTACAGCGTGAAGACCACAAAGACGATGGCGAACACCGCTACAGAGGCGAACGCGAAGAAGCGACGAGACGGGGTCGCGGTGAGCATCTCCCAGGAAGGATCGAGCGTTTCGAAGCGCTAGCCGTCCCTCGATCGAGGGATTCCCTACTCGGTCTCGCGGTGCGCGGCCTCGACGAGCTTGGCCGGCGCGACCTCCACGTAAGCGTCCTCGACGACCCCGGCGAGCTCGTTCCAGTCGAGCTCCCGGTCGAGGCGGACGCCGAGCCAGCCGCGGTGGCCCACGTAGGGCGGGACGAAGAACCGCTCGGGGTCCGCCTCGACGAGCATCCGCTGCACGCCTTCACCGGCTGCACACCAGATGGCGAAGCGCCCGTCGCCGTGGTGGTTCGTCAGCACCATGAGGAAGCAGCGCTTCTCGCGGACGAAGAAGCTCGGCGCGCCGTGCGACAGGCGCTCGCTCGTCTCGGGGAGCCCGAGGCCGATCTCGCGAAGCTTCTCGAGCGTTCGCTCCCGATCGGGCAAAGCTACGAGACCGTGACGCGCACGCGCTGGACGGCGTTGTTGCAGAAGCCGTCGTAGTTCCATTCCGGGCTCAACGGCTGCGTGTTCCCGGCCGCGTCGGTCGCCCTGCACAGGAGCTCGTGCTCGCCCGGCTCGGCGTTCCAGTCGAAGCTCCACCCGCGCCAGGCGAACTCCGACGGCGCGTCGCCGAGGGTCGCATCGGCCCACGTTCGCCCGCCGTCGCTGCTCACCTCGACGCGCTGGACCTCGCCCCAGCCCGACCACGCGCGTCCCTCCAGCCGGCACGGGCCGGCGCCGAGGAGCCGCGCGCGCGACAGGAACTCGGGGATCCCGGGCGGCACCATGAGCGACCGTGGGAGGATCCTCGTCACCGGTTCGCCCTGCTCCTCCTCCGACTCACGCAGGTGGTAGGCGACGTCCTGCTGCCAGCCGCGGAAGGGCTCGTCGACGACGGTGATCGAGCTAAGCCACTTCACGTGCGTCATTCCGTACCACCCCGGCACGACGAGCCGCAGCGGAAAGCCGTGCTGCGGCGGGAGAGGCACCCCATTGATCTCGTACGCGAGGAGCAGGTCGTCGCCTAGAGCGTCCGCGACCGGGAGGCTGCGCTCGTATGCGTGCTCGACCTCGCCCTGGACGCCGCGGTCGAGCCCGGTGAAGACGACCTCGACCGCTTCCGGGACGAGCCCGACCTCTTCGAGGAGCGGCGCCAGCGGCGTGCCTGTCCACTCGGCGGTGCCGACCGCCTCCATCAGCCAGGGCTGGCTCAGCGCGCGCGGGGCGAGCAGCGCGCGGCCGTTGCCCGCGCACTCCAGCGTGACCGCGACGGTCCTGGCAGGCCGCGCCTTGAGCTCGTCCAGGCCGAGCTCGAGCGGCGTCGTGACGCGGCCGCCGATCTCGAGCCGCCACTCCGTCTCGTCCACAAAGGGGATGTCGAAGTGGATCAGGAGGTAATGCAGGCCCACGGGCGTGATCTCCCGGCGCAGCGCCTCGAGCGGGAGAGCGTGGTTGCGGGCCGCGAGCTGGAGCTCCTCGACGGTGATGTCCGTGCTGGCTGCGGTCGTCTCCGACACTTCGCGTCGAGGCTGAAGGCTGGCGCCCGTCGTGTCAAGCTAGACTGAAGGGCAGAAGGAGGGTCCATGCCCTGGTGGATTTCCCCGCTGGCGTTTTACCTCGTTGCGCTGCTCGCCTTCCGCCGGCTCGGCGGCCTCGGAGCCGCGGCGGAGACGTTCCGCCATTGGGGGCGCGTCAGCTCCGCGGTGACGCCGACTCGCGGCTCGAGCAGCCAGTCCTAAGCCCGAAGCCCGGCTTCGAGGATCAGCGCAAGGCTCATCGCCTCCGCGCAATGGCGTACCAGCAGATCGATGCGCTCGTAGTCCCGTCGCGAAAAAGTGCGCGCCTCGTCGAAGCCGAGATTGAGCGCTCCGAGCAGCTCGCCTGACTCGTCGAGCAGTGGGATCGTCGCGCAGGAGTGATCCTCTGAGCGGATCCGGACCAAGCCGGGGTTGTTACACGCCAGCTGCTCGTTGTTCTCGATGAAGAGCGGCTGGCGCGTCCGGATCGACTCGGCGAGCGGGTACGGCGCTTCCAGCGCCAGGGTGAAGCGAACGGGATGCCTGGCGTACGGCGTCACGCGCGCGATCTCGAGCAGCCCGAGCTCAGGGTCGAGAGTGGCGATGAAGCCGGCGTCGGCGCCGAGGGCGCTGAGGCTGTCGGCGACCATCGTCGCCGCGACGTCTGCGGGCATCCGCGCAGCGTCCCGTACGACGGGCTGTGGAGAACCTAGGACTGTCTGCACGATCGACTCCTTGTTGAGTTCATTCCAGGGCGGGCGCGGATTGCTGGGCCGGGAGGAGTTCTCTGAGGGAGCGAAGGGCCTCGAAGACGCGGCTCTTCGCGGTGCCGAGGGGAATCTCCAGAGTACGCGCGATCTCGACCTGTGTCAGTCCTCCGTAGTAGGCGAGCTCGACGACTCTGCGCTGCGTCGCGGTGAGCTGCTCGAGAGCGCTCTGGACGTCGCGCCGATCCTCCCGGAGAACGACGAGCTCTTCCGTCGTGTACGCATCGGCAGCCCACGACTCTGCCTGCTCCGGCGCCGTCTCTCGGCGCACCTCGCGCCGGGCGATGTCGACGGCGCGCCGGTGAGCGAGCACGCAGATCCACGTGGAGAGCTTGGCTCGCGCCGGATCCCATTTGGCCCCACCTCGCCAGAGATCGAGAAATGTCTCCTGCACGGCGTCTTCGGCGAGACTTCGGTCGGCCAGAGCGCGCAGCGCCATCGCGTAGGCGGCACGGTGGTAGCGCGCGTGCAATTCCGCAACCGCCGTCTCGTCGCCGTCCGCCATTCTCGCGATCAAATCCTCGTCGCTGGTCGCGTTGGTTGCTGTCGTGAAATTGGCCATCTAGAGTGACTGATACGTCTCGGGGTTGACCGTTACAGATATTTGGAAAATTGTTGGACACTGGTTCTTCTTGACGACGCAATGAGTCGGCCAATGAGTTCGAGCGACGTCGAAGCGTCGGCCGACAGCGCGCTGCTCGAACGGCTGCGGGCAGGCAGCGAGGACGCATTCGGGGAGATCGTCGACAGCTACGGGCCGGCGATGCTTCGGGTCGCCACGCTGTACGTGCGCGACCGGTCGCTCGCGCAGGAGATCGTCCAGGACGCCTGGGTGAACGTCCTTGGCGGGCTCGATGGATTCGAGGGGCGCTCCTCGCTGAAGACCTGGATCTTCGTGATTCTCGGCAACTGCGCGCGGCGGCGCGCCGAGCGGGAGCAGCGAACGATCCCCTTTGCCGATCCGCACGAATCATCGCTCGATGCCTCCGTCGACCCCGACCAGTTCTTCGCTGCCACCCACCCGCGCTGGCCGGGCGCCTGGTCCAGCGTCGTGGAGGACTGGCGCACCCTCCCGGAGGATCGTCTCGCCTCCGCCGAGGCGACGGATGCGTTTCGGGCCGCGATCGCGAAGCTTCCGGCCCGCTATGCCGTGGTGATCACGCTACGCGACATCGAGGGCTGGTCGGCCGACGAAGTCACCACGCTCCTCGACGTCAGCCCCGAGAACCAGCGAGTGCTGCTCCATCGCGCCCGGGCGCGCGTTCGCATGAGTCTCGTCGACTACTTTGGGAGCGAGGCCGAATGATCCAATCCGAGCCGCTCAGCTGCAGGGAGATCGTCGAGCTCGTCACCGACTACCTCGAGGGGTCGATGCCGCCCGGGCGCAGGCTCGGGTTCGAGGAGCACATCGCGATCTGTCCGCCCTGCCGCAACTACTTCGACCAGTTCCGTCACACCGTCGAGCTCGGAAAGAAGATCGAGGAGGAGCAGCTGCCGCCCGACGTGCGCGAGGCGCTCGTCAACGTCTTCCGCGACTGGCAGAAGGACGCCCGGTGATCGCCTACAAGTTCCTCCGCACCGGGGCTGTCGGCCGCTTCAGCCAGTTTCGCTGGCCCACGCCCGTCGGCGAAGACCCGGGCGCTTGGGTCGCGGCCGAAGGCGATCTGGAGAACTGCAGGAACGGAATCCACGCCTGTCGGGTCTCCGACCTGCTGGGCTGGATCGACGACGAGCTCTGGGAGATCGAGCTCGACGGGCCGGTCCAGGAGCTCCCGTCGCTCGTCGTTGCACCGCGCGGCCGCCTGACCCGGCGAATCGACGCGTGGAACGACGCGCTCGCAATCGAGTTCGCGAGCGTCTGCTCGCAGCGGACGCGAGTCGACGAGCCGGCCGCGGTCGGGGCCCAGGCGACGGCGTTCGCAGCCGATGCCGTCGCCCTCGTCGAGGGCCGACGCCCCGAGATGTGGGAGGAAGTACCGGGCTTGCCGCCCCAGAGCCCCTCGGCGACCGCAGCGAATCTGGGCTTCGTCGTCGCTCACGCCGCGGGAAGCGCAGCCGCCGAGCGGAGCGGCGACCCGGCGGCGTATCAGGCCGCCGTCGACGATGAGCGCGCCTGGCAGCTCGACTGGCTCACAGGTCGGCTCGGCCTCGACCCGTCCGCTTGAAGCAACCCAAGGTGTGATCGTCGACGAGCCCTGCGGCCTGCATGAGCGCGTAGCAGACCGTCGGCCCGACGAAGCGGAAGCCGCGCCGCTTCAGGTCTTTGCTCAGCGCGCGTGATTCCGCGGTTTCCGCCGGGACCTCGGCTGACGTGCCCCAGTTTCCGACGAGCGGCGCGCCGTCGACGAAGCCCCACAGGTACGCGTCAAGGCTCCCAAGCTCCTCCTGCACCTCCAGGACGCGCGCGGCGTTGCTGACGGCCGACTCGATCTTGAGCCGGTTGCGGACAATGCCCGCATTTCCCATGAGCCGCTCGACGTCGCGCCGCTTGAAGCTTGCGACCGTCGCCGGATCGAAGCCCGCGAACGCGGCCCGGTAGGCCTCACGCTTGCGCAGAATCGTGATCCAGGCGAGGCCGGCCTGAGCGCCTTCGAGGGTCAGGAGCTCGAACAGCTCCCTGTCGTCGTGCGTCGGCACCCCCCACTCCTCGTCGTGGTAGGCGACGTAGAGCGGATTGTCCTCGGGCACCCAGTCGCAGCGCGCGGTCACGCCTCGCGCAGGCAGCCTCGGACGACCTTGCTGTCGCGGATCGCTCCGTACCCGATCACGTTGTCGTACACCGTGTCCTCGCCCGCGACGGTTGCGTTCCCGGCGTCGTCCGCGCTGGGCGCGAACGGAAGCTCGCCGACCGGCTCTGCAGCGGGGCCGAGCTCGAGGCCCGGGAGTCCGGTCTCCGCACTGCCGCCGTGCCACCTCACGTCGAAGCCCGCGTGCAGGAGACACGCGCGGGTCGCCTCGCGATCGTAGACCGGCGTCGAGGCGCCGCCGCCGCTCAGCGTGACGAGGCCCCACGCCCCGAGCGCGACCACGACGGCGATCCCGACGAGGACGTAGCGCGTCCTCACGCGACCTCCGCTTCGCTCAGGTGCTCTTCCATCACTCGCTGCTCGAGCGCGCCCAGAGGTTGAGCCGCTCGTAGCGTTCCTCGGAGGCGACGTACATCGCGCGGTACGTTCGCAGATCGCCGCAGCGGCAGACTCGGCTATGCACTGCGCCGCCGCAGGACTACGCTCCGACTATGGGCAAGGGCTGGGATCGGGCGTCCCTCGACTACAACGTCCGGCCCGACAAGGCCGAGCGGGACGTCTCGCAGCAAGACTTGCTTCTGCCGATGATCGGCAACGGCGGGAAGCTGCAGCTGTTGCTCATATCCGCCGCGTGCGGCCTGATGTTCGCGTTCCTCTGGGTCTGGACGACGCTCCTCGTGCTGACGATCCTCGGCCACGGCGTCGGGCGCTGGTTCTATCCGCTCGTCTTCGGCGCGGCTCTCGGCGGCACCGTGGCGATCTTCAGCTTCGGCTGCTGGGACTTCGAGCGCAACCGGCGCTGGGCCGAAGAGATCTGATCGTCATCAGCAGCAGCTGATTCCCGCGTGGCCGCCGAGGCGGCCTCGCTCAATGCGTCGCCCAGAACCATTCGCCGACGTAGCGGAGCTCCGACGCGATCCCGAGGCGAACGGCGAAGACGCGCACTTCATTGTCGCGCCCGCGGGGCGGAAGGAGGCTCCGCGGGAGCTCGAACACAAACGCGTCCTCCCTCTCGCGGGCCTGCCCGAGGATGTGGTGGGGTCGGAGATCCTCCGATCGCCCCCAGTAGACGCCCCGACCCTCTACGAAGACGACGAGTGTGTGGATCGGTCGGCGCGCCTTGACGTGCTTGGCGTTGCCGGTGAACGCGAAGCCGGTGCTTTTGCTCGCGACTCGCACAGTCCCTCGAAGCGCTCCGGGCCGGATCGCGAGCGTCCTTCCTGCGGATTCGATCACCTCGCGTCCGTCCCGCTCTTCCAGGGTGAAGCCGCGATCGCTGTCGCGTAGCTGCTCGAGGACGAGCCGTGGTTCGTTCCCGCGGACGGCGTAGACCGCGACCGCGTTCTCGCCCGCGTGTAGCGCGTTCTCCGGGACGGATGCCGAGAACCGCATCTCCCCGTTCTCGACGAAGGTGCGCGTCGTCGCCGCGATCCGGCCGTTCACGGCGACTGCGAGGGCCTGGTCGCGCGTCACGGATCCCTTGATCTTCCCTTCGATGTACGACGGGAGCAGGTCCGAGTCGCGGTCCACCGCCCCGAGGAGCATGCGCCCGTCCAGCTCGTCCGTCCCGTCGACGCTCGGCCGGACCCGTAGGCCCGCGACAGTCCGACCCACCAGCCGATGATGAGGCCCGATTCGGTAGAGCGCCGAGAGAGAGCCGCTGCCGAACACAGCCAGTTGCCGCTCCAGCGTGCGCGCCCGCTGCGCGCGAAGCTCCGCGAGTGGCGCCGTGATCCAGCGTCCTTCTTGCGCGAGCACGGACACCGTGCCGTCGGTGGGCAACCGTCGCCCCACGACCGGGCGGCCGTCCAACCGCCAGGGAACGGAGATACCCACTACGCGCGCGATCGACGGCACGACGTCGATCGTGCTGACGGGTGAATCCAGGATTCGCCCTCTCGTCTGCCCTGGGAGCTTCACGAACAGCGGGACGAACGCGATGTCGTCGAGGTTCCCCGGCGTCGGGCGGCGGCGCGGCTCTTCGAGCCGGAAGCTCACTCCGTGGTCGGCGGTGACGATCACGAGCGCATTCTTGTAGAGGCCTGTCGAGCGCAATCGACGAACGATGTTCCCGAGAGCCCGGTCGGTGTACGCGACCTGGAGCAGGTATCGCTGATAGCTCTGAAGCGACGGCCAGCTTTGCTTCCAAACGCCCCTCTCCATCCCGCGCAAGACGCGTGCATCGATCGCGTATCGCCTTCCCGAGGGCAAATAGAGGTACGGAACGTGCGGAAGCAATGAATGCAGGAAGTAGAACGTGGGGCCCCGGTCGGCCGTGATCGAGTTCGTGAACCGGCACACGTTCCTCGCGCAGGGCTCGATCGTGCCCGACGGCCCGACGGTTTGGGCGCGATCCTCACGCGCGCCGAAATCGCCCCACGAGTCGTCGATGTGCGGAAGCCGACTCGCGTAAGGGGCTGGCAGCAGCAGGTGGAGATAGACGATTCCGACGTCGGACGCGAGCGAGCCGTAGGCGCCCGTCGCCTGCGCGCCCGCCTGCGACGCGCGTGCCTGCCGGCAGATCGTGGGCGGGCACAGCCGCGTGAGCGTTTCGATCGCGACCACACGGTAGCTCCCGCCGAGGAGCGTGAAGACGTTGCGCGGATACTCGGAGAAGACGGGAAGCCGACCGGGCACAGGCAGGCGCCCCGTGAGAAGTGACGGCACAGCCACCTCACTGAGCCAGTACTTCGTCGTCGCGTTGCGGAACCAGGTCGAGTCGGCGGCAAGGGAGCCAAAGTTCGGAAAGCGCGCAGCATCGATCCTCTGACGTTGGTTCATCAGACCCACGGTGCTGAACTCGTCGAAGACGATCAGGACGACAGGAGTCCGCGCGGACACCGTTACCGCCTGGACCTCCGGCGTGTCGACGAAGACCAGCTTGGACACGGGCGACTGGAACAGGAAGAGCGCGAGGAAGAGGAGCGGCGCGGGCGCGAGCACGGTGAGGAACGAGCGGGCCGCTTGAGTGCGGGCGTAGACGAGCGCCGCCCCCGTTCCAGCCGCCAAAGCGACCACGAGCGCGGCGCTGCCGGTCAATGCATCGACCTTCGTGATCACGGCGAGCGCCAGCAGCGCGACAAGCGCGCCGAGGAAGATGAAGTGGAGCGCTCGGGCAAAGCCTCGGGACACCGCCGCTACGGCGAGTTCGACGAGAACGAGCACGATCGGCGGCAGCACCGCCAAAGCGACCGCGAAGAGCACGATCTCAGTGCTCGACGAGTCGCGCACCGCGAAGAAGGTCGGGTTCCGCCCGAGGATGTCGAAGACGGGTTGCGCCAGAGCGAGGGCCGACAGCACGGCCAGGTGGATGCCGTTCGTGAGCGCCTCGCGCCCTTTGCGGTCAGGCTCGCGGCCGCGCAAAGTAGAGCTCCCGCGTTCCGGAGGAGAGCTTCTCGGACCGAACGACGTCGAACCGTTCCGACAGGCTCCGTTCGAACCACTCCCGCTGATAGTCGGGATGGTCGTGCGGGCGCTTGCGCGCGAGCAGCCGCTTCACCATCGGGTCGTCCTGAGTCGGAAACTCGATCACAAGCGCGGTTGACAGTGACCGGAGCCAGTCGAGGAACTCCGCGACCGGGATGTTGCCGCCGATCGACACGTGGTGGATGAGTGCAAGGCAGATCGTGAGGTCCGGGCTTCCGCGTTCCTGTAGTGGGCGCCGCTCTCTTCCTCGCCACCCCAGACCGGGAGAGGGGTCGGCGACGTTCAGGGTCAGGGGAAGGACCTTCTTCGCTTCTTCGGATTTGAGTTGTTCGTAGAGCTGGTCGACCACGACGGCATCGGCGTCCATCGCGACGACGTAGTCCGCCGTCTCGGCCGCCAGTCGTGCGTGCGTGCCGTCGTTGCAGCCGATGTCCCAGACCAGCGCCGGACCCTCCTCAGCGACAGCGTCGGCGACGAACTTGGTTTTCCGCTCCGCGTCGACTTGTGAATACGTAGTCGTAGGCCCGTACTCGGACCAGGCCGAAGGCGCGGGAGACCAGCGCAGACCGGAGATCAGGCGCTCCAGCCGCGTGACGTTGGCGACGATCAGCTCCTTGTGGAACCCGGCCGCCTTCAGCTCACGATTCAGGTCGCGGTCGCTGGCCCCAAGGGACCGTTCGAACTTGCTGTGCAGCACGACGTGCGTCAACGCTCCGCGCCGGAAGAGGTCGCGCCAGCCCAGGAGGCCGCGGCACTCGGCGGGTGTGATGCCGTCGATCCTGCCCCGCAGCCAGGGCCGGAACGGGACGCCTTTCCACGCCTCGAGCAGAAGCGGGTAGAGAAAGAGCATGCAGAACTGCCGGTAGCCCGCCCATGGTTCGCCTTCCTGCAACGTCTCGAACGACCCCACGTCGACGAAGACCGGCGTCGCGCCGTGGAACTGCACGTTGTAGGGCGAGGAATCCTTGAGGATCAGACCCGCGTTCACCGATCGGCGCACGAGCTCGAGCTGCAGGAGCGCAGCGTCGCGGAGCATGCCGAACGTCCACTCGTAGGGATACGAGACGAACGGAAGGACGTCGTGCTCCAGGATGCCGGCGGCGTTCGCGGAGACGAGGCCGAGGGCTGCGGGGACGTCGACCGCTTCGCGCGTTTCGACGAGCTTTGCCTCCTGAACGAGCTCGGTGAACAGCGGCAGCGACGAAAGCGCACGCCAATCCGCCAAGCCCCGGTCGGCGAGCAGCCTGAACACGCGCCCTTCCGCGATGACCACGTGGCTGTCCGGGTCGCGGAAGGAACCTGGTTCGCGCTCCGCGGGCGCAAAGTTCCGTTCGTCCAACTGACTCTGCCCGGCGGTCAGGTCTGCGGGCCTTCCTCCTCCGGCTGACCGATCCGCAAGAGCCTCTTGAGACGGCGCCAGTACACCTTCGCGAACACCGCAACGGCGGCCGCGCCGCCTGCGAGCGCCTGGAGCAGGAGGCTTCCAGTCCCCGCGTCGATGTAGGCCAAGTACGAAGCGCTCATGTCTTGTCCCGTCCCAGATTGAAGAGATCGTGAACCGCAATTCTCACACATCCGCGGGCCTTTGCCCAATCTGGCTTCGCGCGTGATAGGGGATGAGGCCGATCGTCAGATCGACCTCATCCCCTATGCCATCTAGAAGCGTCCGCGGCCGAAAAATCCAAGTACCGCGAGCACGACGATGACGATCAAGATGATCAGGAGAATGCTGAGCGCTGGCCTCCTCTCGGCGTAGGTGGTCTTCTTTTCCGTGAGCACGTTCCGGCTCCTGCGCGCTTCGTATGATTCGGCCAATGGTTCCCGATGGCCCACTCGAAGAAACCGAGGCCGGGCTCGTCGCCGCGGGTGAGGGCTGGTTCGTGCTGAACGCCCGGGAAGCCCGCTGGTGGAACCGCGAGGGGCGCGGCAAGAGTCTCGTCTTCGAGGGCAAGACGGACTTCCCGCAGGTCGGGATCAACCTCTTCGTCCTCCCGGCGGGCGAGCCGATCGGGATGTACCACTGGGAAGCCGACCAGGAGGACTTCCTCGTGCTCGCGGGCGAGGCGCTGTTGATCGTCGAGGGCGAAGAGCGACCGTTGCGTCAATGGGACTTCGTGCACTGCCCCGTCGATGCAAAGCACATGATCGTCGGGGCCGGAGACGGGCCGTGCGCAGTCCTGGCGATCGGCGCACGCGAGCATCAGGAGGGCGACGGCTGGGGCGGCTATCCCGTCGACGATGTCGCGCAGAAGCACGGTGCAGGCGTCGAGGAGGAGACGACCGACCCGCACGAGGCGTACGCCCGGTTCCCGCAGGGCGTGGCTTCGCGATACCGCGACGGCTGGCTCCCCGACTAACTCGCGGCGGCGCCCGACGTCTGCGAAGTCGTGGCGCGCGCACTTGCGATCACAGTCACGCTCGGAGCGGCCGGGGTGCTCTGCACGGCGTCGTGGGCTGCGCCCGCGCCCGATCCCGATCGGGCCTTGCTAGATGGGGTCGATGTGGCCGTCGCACCGATCTCCCACCGGCTCCGGCCGGATCTCGTTGCCAGGATCGTCCTCGCGCGTGCCCAACGGTGCTCGGCTCGACTCGATCCGGCTGACGCGACAGGGCTCGTGGCAAGTGCGCGTCCACGGCCCGTTCGAAGTCCGCCTGCCCAACCTGGCGGACACGACGGTCGAGCAGGCGTGCTACGAGGTGGCCGATCGAAACGCACGAATTTGGGCCTTCGGGATCCCGGAGTGCGTGACTACTTGACCAACCTAAGCGCGACCTGAACATCCCGCGCGTCGCCAGCTCGCGAACACGAAGCACACACGGCTTCGGCGAGCCATGCGGCGGCGTCGACCGTCCACACTGGATGCGTGATCTCTGCTCGGAACGGATCGGTGTCCGATACCGCCCACGGATGCTCCACACCGAAAACAAATGGATTCGGTGCGAATGAAGGTGGATACGACGCGAATGGGACTTCCCCCATCGCGGCCTCCACTTCGACGAACTCCGACAAGGCCGCGAGGATCGCATCGGGATCAAGCTGTGCCGAGGAGGGGTCCGGCCAGGCCTCGCTCGCCTGAACAAGTACGCGGGCCGGTCCTTCGGCAATCAGCTTGCGGTCATCGATGACCGAGCCGGCGACCCGTGTCCGCAGACGGTCGCCTACATATTCGAGTGGCACGATCGCATCGGCCCCTGTCAGCGTCGCCTTTCCATACAGCTCCAACGCGTCCCACATCGTTCGGAGGAGACCCGCCAGCGGAACGTCGTTGGGCGGAGTTTCGCGCTCAGATCGAAGGTCGACGTGGCCCCATCCACGCAAGAGATCGTCGCCCGGGCTTTCAAGATCAGCCCCCGAGTCGCACGCACCCCACGGCAGCTCGACTCCCCACCGGGAGTCGAGGGTGTGGAGCAGAGAAAACTCGGCAGTCTCGGCCGCAATCGACGAGTTCGCCTCGAAGTCACCACGCAGGCCGGCCAACAGGTACAGGTTCCGAAACTCGTCCACGTCCGCTAGCGCCGCACGATCGAGAACCTGGCGCTGGCGAAGTCGCCGTTCCGTCCGAGCTCGTCCAGACGCAGCTCGACGCGCCGGGGCAGCAGCGGCGCGCCGGCGCCCAGCGTTACCGGCGCGATCGAAACGATGACCTCGTCCAGCAGCCCCGCGTCGGCGAACTGACCGGCCAGGTCTCCCCCACCGACGATCCAGACGTTCCGATCACCCGCGGCGTCGACCATCTGCTTGTGCACGCCTGCGACGTCGGCGCTGGTGAACTCGATTCGCGCGTCGGGGACGACCGGCAGCTGTCGGTCTCGAGCAGATGCTCCCGCGAATCGAGAAGTGGCAGGCCCAGATCAAGATCGCGCCGAAGCCGCCGGCTGCGGCTCCGTCCGTCTAGCTCAGCAAGTCAGCGACCGGTGCTCTGGCGGCGGCGCCTGGGCGGCGTTCGGGAACGTCGTCAGGAGCGTGACGCCGACGGCTGCGCGGCTCCGTTCGGGCCGCCGTTTGAAGGCAGATGCCGTGCGCCGAGAGGCTGCTCTGGTTCAACGAGACGAAGCACTAGGAGTTCATCCAGACCGAGGACGACGAGCCTGTCCAAAGACGTCCGAAGGCGAGTACCATTGGCGCTCGCCAAGGGACATCACGGACCTGCATCCTCATCTGCTGAGCAGTCTCCGGCGCCATGCGCGGTCCTAGCGCACGGCTGGTTGCCGGAAGCGCGATCTCCCTGGTCCTGATCGGTGGGTCCGCAGTGGCGCTGACTCGTCACGAGCCGCGGACCGCAGCCCGTTCGGTGCGCTCCGTCGAGTCCAGGACCGTCGCCCGATCAGCTGTGGCCGCTCGAGTCGCCAGACCGAGGCACCTTCGCGGAAGCAGATTCTTCTGCAAGCTCGCACCCGGTGCGGCAAGCCTCCCGGCGAGCCGACTCCGGGGCTTGGGGCATCATTTGCAGCAGTACCCGGATCTCGCGCTTGCGACCCCAGCGCAGAGTGCTGCGGCCGTGCGTCTGTTGGCCACACTCCGCGCTTCTGCACGAGATTGGAGCAGCCTGGGCGCAGCGTCCACGGCAGGCTTTGACCTCCACACGGCGCGACGGGCAGCCGGAGACGAGACCCCTCACTACCTCCACGCCGAGAGCCGCCGGTTCGCCAACGACGGCCGCTACCTCGACCCGCAGCGGCCCGAGGCTCTGATCTACGCCAACGTGCCCGGGCGTCCTCTCGTGCTGATCGGAGCCATGTTCAGCATGCCGCGGGGCATCCAGGGGCCCAACCCGGCTGGTCCGATCGCACGTTGGCACTTCCATCGCGTGTGCGCGCGAGGCACCGCGCGCGGCCTCAAGCCGCTTGCCGATGGGACGTGTCCGCCCGGCGAAAGCCTCGGAGAAGGCAGCGAGATGCTGCACGTCTGGTTCACCCACGAGCTGCGCAGCGCCTACGCGATCCACGCGCCCGAGCCGGAGCTTTGTGCCGCCCGCCTCCTGCCGCACGGCTACTGCACGAGCGGGCTGCACCTGCAGGGCATGTAGCACCGTTCGCGGACTCGCCCCGCCACGTTCGCCAGCGACGGGTGCCAGGCACGGGCCCCGTCCAGGTTCGTAAATCAATACCGGACCGTCCTCCGTCGGCTGGCCAACACGTAGCTGCTCTGGATTTTCGTACCTGACTGGTGCAGGGTTTTGTTCGCTAGACAGTTGCCAGGCACAACGCGAAGTCATCATGGCTCCCGCGCATTTGCGCGGGAGCCGGACTTCGGGAGGCAGTGGAGGCGGCGGGAATCGAACCCGCGTCCGCAATCGCACCGGTCAGAGCATCTACAAGCTTAGGTACCCCTTGAATTTCGCCCGGCGGCCGGTGGGGACCGACCAACCGTTCGGGCTAGTCCTCCTTTAGATCTCACGCTTTCAGGCGAGTGACTCTCCCTGAGCGCCAGCCCGTTAGTTGATGCCGCCTCCGGGCCACGGGCCCAACTCGGGGCGACACGTCACTTAGTCCCTAAGAACTAAGCGGCGAGTGCGAGTTGATTATCCGCACTTGCATTGGTTTCCGGTTGTTTTAGGAGGCCGACCGGAGACCTCCGCTTGCAGCTCTGCCGGAGAACCGACCACGTCGAAGCCAGGTCGCCCCCGTATGTGTGTTCGCCTTATTGTAGCCGCAAATGCTGGAAATCAGGGTTGCGGAGACAGACGAAGACGTGCAGGCGTGCCTCGACCTCATCGCGTCGCTCTACCCGAACCGAGCGATGGTGTTGGACGAGGTTCGCGAGTTCGAGGCCTCCGTACCCGACCAGACGCGGTTCCAGGCACTCGACGAGGGCCGGTTCGTCGGCACGGCGTCGATCTTGGCCGAGCCGCGACTGCGGGAGCGTCGTGGAGCACACGCGAGCATCGTCGCCGCGCGCGACGAGCGTGGCAGAGGCGTCGGCACCGGGCTCTACCGCGCGGTGTCCGAGTGGGCGCGTGGACGCGAGCTCGAGGAGCTCGAAGGCGCCGTGAAAGAGGGCGAGGACGAGAGCCTTCGCTGGGTCGAGCGGCGCGGCTTCGCAGAGACGACGCGGGACTCCCTCCTGATCCTCGAGCTCGGGGAAGTCCAGGCACTTCCCGTCGACCCGCCCACGGGAATCGAGATCGTCAGCTGGGCCGGCCGCCCAGAGCTCACGGAGGGGATGTACGAGGTCGCTTGCGAGGCGTACCCCGACATTCCGGGCAACGAGGACGACGTGATGGAGTCCCTCGACGAATGGCTCACGCACGACATGACCGGGCCCGGCGACTTCCCGGAGGCGACCTTCGTCGCTCTCGCGGGCGACGAGGTCGTCGGGTGGGCCAAGTTCTCGCTCACGCGGGCACAGCCGACCATGGCCTGGCATGACGTCACCGGCGTCAAGCGAGCGTGGCGTGGGCGAGGCATCGCCGGTGCGCTGAAGCGCGCCGAGATTGCGTGGGCAAAGGCGCAGGGGTACGAGCGTCTGCAGACGATGAACGAGGAGCGGACTGCGCCGATCCGCAAACTGAACGAACGGTACGGCTACAGACTCGCGCCCGGCCGCGTGTTCGTCGTTGGGCCGCTCGCGCAATGAACATCGAGGTTCGCCGCTGCGCGAGCTCCGACGAAACAGGGCTCTCGACCCGCATCTACAACGAGACCTGGCCCGACGCCGCGGTCACGCTCGAGGAGGCGCAGGCCTTCCACGAGCGTATGGACGACTCGGAAGAGCTCATCGCGTTCGTCGGCGACGAACCGGCCGGATCGGCTATCACCGGTATCGGTGGATTTGTAGGCCCCAGCACCGTGTTCACATTGATCACGGTGCTTCCGGCCAAGCGTTGCCGCGGCGCGGGAACGGCTCTCTACCAGGCCATCTCGTCCTGGTCACACGCGCGAGAGCGGGCCACGCTTCGCACTCGTGCGCGCGAGGACGACCCCGACGGCCTCGGCTATGCCACGCGCCACGGCTTCGCAGAGGTGGGACGGGAAACCGACCTGACCCTGGAGCTCACGACCCTCGAGCCGCCGTCGATCGAACCGCCGGCCGGAGTCGAAATCGCCTCACTCGCCGACCGGCCCGACGCCGAGCGTCACGTTTACGACATCGCCGTCGAGACGTACCCGGACATCCCCGACAGCGAGGACTACACCTTCGGCGACCCCAGCGAATGGCTCCGCCACCATCTCCACGGCCCCCACCAGCTCGCCGAAGCGAACTTCGTCGCATTCGCCGGAGACGAGGCGATCGGCTACGCGAAGCTCAACCTCTCCCCTGCCCGTCCCGGAACCGCCGTCCACGGAATGACCGCCGTGCGGCGTGCATGGCGTGGACGCGGCATCGCCGGCGCGCTCAAGCGCGCGCAGATCCGCTGGGCGATCGCCAACGGCGTCGAGCGCTTCGAGACGTCCAACGAGGCCCGCAACGAGCCGATGCAGCGCGTCAACCTCGCGCTCGGATACCGGCCGACGTCCGGGACGATTACGCTCGAGGGGCCGCTCGCGACATGAGCGACCTCGAGATCCAATACGCGCAAAGCGACGACGTCGACATCGCCTACGCCGTCCTCGGCGACGGGCCGCGAGACGTCGTCTGGGTTGCGGGCGCGATGACGAACCTGGCCGTGATGTGGGAGCTGCCCGAGTTCCGTCGCTTCTGCGAGCAGCTCGCCTCGTTCTCGCGCCTGATCCTGTTCGACAAGCGCGGGATGGGCCTCTCCGACCGGGTCGAGGTCGGAACGCTGGAGGAGCGGATGGACGACGTCCGCGCCGTGATGGACGCCGCCGGCTCCGAGCGGGCGTCACTCATCGGCGTCTCAGAGGGCGGCCCGATGTCGATCTTGTTCGCGGCGACCTACCCGCATCGCACCGACCACTCCTCCTCGTCGGCGCGGAGGTCAAGGAGGAAACCACGGACGACTGGCCCTGGGGTGAGGCGACGCGGGAGCGCTTCGATGCTGCGATGGGAACGCTCTACGACCGCTGGGGAAAGGGGGGCAGCCTCGGCTATTTTTGGCCGAGCAGGAAGGACGACGCCCAGCTCATCGAGTCGTTCGCCCGGTTGCAGGTCGCGGCGATGACGCCCCGGACCGCGGAGAAGTTCATGCGAATGGCTTTCGACATCGATGTGCGGGACATCATCCCGAGCGTCAACGTGCCGACGCTGATCGTCCACCGAGTCGGCGACGGTGTCTGCCACGTCGAGAACGCCCGCTACCTGGCCCGACACATCCCGGAGGCGCGGTACGTGGAGCTCCCCGGCGACGATCACGTCCCCTGGGGCGAAGGCGGCGGCGAGGACGTGCTCGCCGAGATCCGCGAGTTCGTCACCGGCGTACGCGAAGCCGCCGAGCCGGACAGCGTGCTGGCGACCGTCCTCTTCACTGACCTCGTCGGCTCGACACAGCGTGCCGCCGAGCTGGGCGACCGGGCCTGGCGCGACCTGCTGGGCCTCCACCACGAGCGCGTCCGGCGGGAGCTCGAGCGCTACCGGGGCAATGAGCTCGACACGGCCGGAGACGGGTTCCTTGCGAGCTTCGACGGGCCGGTGCGTGCGATCCGGTGCGCTCGCGCAGTGGTCGACTCGGTGCGAGAGCTGGGACTCGAGGTGCGGGCGGGCGTGCACACGGGCCAATGCGAGCTGCTGGACGGAAAGCTCAGCGGGATCGCGGTGAACATCGGTGCCCGCGTGGCCGCCAAAGCCGGAACGGGCGAGGTGCTCGTCTCGGGCACCGTGCGCGACCTGGTCGCAGGCTCGGGCATCGAGTTCGAGGATCGCGGCACCGCCGAGCTCAAGGGCGTGCCCGGCGAGTGGCGGCTGTTCGCGGTGGCTAACGCCGCGCCTTGAGCGCGCGTTCCATCTCGCGCTGCTGGTCGCGCTGGACGAGGTCGCGGCGCTTGTCGCGCAGCTCCTTGCCGCGGCCGACCGCGATCTCCACTTTCACCTTCCCGTCCTTGAAGTAGAGCTTGGTCGGGACGAGGGTCAGGCCCTTCTCGCGGATCGTCGCGTAGAGGGAGTCGATCTCGCCGCGCTTCATCAGGAGCTTGCGGTCGCGGTCGGGCTCGTGGTTCGCGAGGTTGCCCTGGTCGTACTCGTCGATGTGGGCGCCGATCAGCCAGAGCTCGCCGTCGCGCACGTCCGCGTAGGCGTTCCCGAGGGTCACGCGGCCCTGGCGCAGCGACTTCACCTCGGTGCCGGTGAGCACCATGCCGGCCTCGTGGCGCTCGAGCAGGTGGTAGTCGTGCCGCGCACGGCGATTGTCGGTGATCAGCTTCTCGCTCATTCCGGGATGACCACGCGCTTTCCGGGCGTGATGGGCGAGTGCGAGGCTATGGGACGAGCTTCGCTCGCCAGAGCGGGCATAGCAGCGCTATGGCCGCGACTGAGGACGGCGCGTCGCGCCGCCCAGCGCGGCCGGAGAGCCCGTGCTTCATTCTGGGATGAGCGAATACAGGCCATTGCTGGGGTCGATTGTAGGGTCGGACCAGGGACATTCCGGATAGGCAAGCGCCCGCGGCCCAGGCAGGCTCGACCCATGACAGAAACCACATCACTCAGTGCACCACAGGCCCGCCGCCTCGAGCGGAGCCGGAGCGATCGCAAGATCGCCGGCGTCGCGGGTGGCCTGGCCCGGTACTTCGACCTCGATCCGATCATCTTCCGGATCGGCTTCATCATCCTGACCGTGCTCGGCGGCTCCGGGCTCCTCGTCTATGTCGCCGGCTGGCTCATCCTGCCCGAGGAGGGAAAGGACGAGTCGATCGCCGGCGAGGCTCTCCGGAACCGCAAGGAGAAGCCCTGGGCGGTGATCGGCCTCGGACTGCTGGCGCTCGCCGGCCTGATCCTGCTCGGGAGCCATAACTTCTGGCCGAGCGGAGGCGGGATCTGGGTCGTCCTCGCGATCGTCGGAGCCTTCATCCTCTGGCGCCAGCGCCGCGGCGAACGCGGTCGGCGGCGTGTGCTGCCGATCGTGCTCGGCGTGCTTGCGGCGCTGATCGTCGCTGCCGTCGCATCCGCGGCAGTCGCGGTCGCCACGATCGGGAACCTCGGCGACGGCGTCGGCGACAAGACGTACCGCGCCTCATCGCCGGCCGATCTGAGCCAGACGTACAAGCTCGGCATCGGCACGCTCGAGCTCGACCTCTCCCAAGCGCAGCTTCCGGCCGGCAAGACGCCGATCCGGCTCCAGGTCGGGCTCGGGCGGGTGCACCTCGTCGTCCCGAACGACGCAGTCGTCGCGTACCACGCCAAGGGCCACGTCGGCGATCTGAAGATCCTCGGCCAGGAGCGGAGCGGCTGGAAGGTCGCCACATCGGGCCGAGCGGCGCCGTTGACCGCCGCCGGCGGGCCGGTGCTCGTCGTCGACGCGAACGTCAACGTCGGCGAGATCGACATCGACCGGGCGGCGGGCTGAGCCCCGTGCCGCTCCCGCGACTCGCACGCAGCGCCGACGATCGCCTGATCGCCGGCGTCTGCGGCGGGATCGCGGCTGCCCTCGGCGTCGACGCCAACCTCGTCCGCTTCGTCTTCGCGCTGCTCGCCCTCGCGGGCGGCGCGGGGATCCTCCTCTACCTCGCCCTCTGGGCCTGGATGTCGGAGCGGGCGCGGATCGCGCCGGCCCTGCTCCTGCTCGCCGGCGTTTCGCTTCTGCGCGGGATCGGATTGCGGTGGACTGCAGTCGTCGCCGTCGCGATGATCGCGATCGGCCTGACCTTGATCTGGCGGCGAGGCGGCTTTCGACCGGGCGCCTCGGTCCCGCCGGTCGGCGTCGGTCTTGCGATGGCGGGAGGCGTCGTGCTCCTCACCGGCGGTGGGACGTCGGTCGGATTCGCCTCCCCGGGCGCGATCGCCGCGGCGCTGCTTCTCATCCTCGGCCCACTGCTCTGGCGGCTCGTCGTCGAGCGCGACTCGGAGCGCACCGCTCGGATTCGGTCGGAGGAGCGCGCCGACGTCGCCGCGCGCGTGCACGATTCCGTCCTGCAGACGCTCGCCCTGATCCAGCGCCACGCCGAGGAGCCGCGGCGCGTCGGCTCGCTGGCGCGCCGCCAAGAGCGCGAGCTCCGCTCCTGGCTGTATGGCGACGGCACGACCGCCCAGGGCGGCACGCTCGCGGGAGCGCTTGCCGCGGCCGCCACTGAGATCGAGGAGCTGCACGGTGTGCGTGTCGAGCTCGCGAGCGGCGGCGACTGCGCGCTGAGCGAGGAGTTGCGCCCGCTCGTGCTCGCCGCACGCGAGGCGATGGCGAACGCCGCGAAGTTCTCCGGCGTCGAGGAGGTGGACGTGTACGCCGAGTGCGACGGGATGCGGGCCAGCATCTTCATCCGCGACCGCGGCGCAGGCTTCGACCGCAGCGCCGTCCCGCCAGACCGTCGCGGGATCGCCGAGTCGATCGAGGGCCGGATGACACGCGCCGGCGGCAGCGCGACGATCACCTCGTCGCCCGGTGAGGGCACCGAGGTCGAGCTGTTGTTGCCGCGGAGCGAGTCGTGAAGCGCCGCGTCATCCTCGTCGACGATCACGAGCTCTTCCGCGCGGGCGTTCGCGGCGAGCTCGGCGACGCGGTCGAGATCGTGGGCGAAGCGGGATCGGTTGCGGAAGCCGTGCCGATGATCCGCGAGCTCGACCCGGACGTCGTCCTGCTGGACGTCCACCTTCCGGACGGCGGCGGCGAAGCCGTCATCGCGGGCGTCTCGCAGGAACGGCCTGGGGTGAAGTTCCTCGCGCTCTCGGTCTCGGACGCGGCGGAGGACGTGATCGGCGTGATTCGGGCGGGCGCGCGCGGTTACGTCACGAAGACGATCTCAGGCGACGAGCTCACTTCCGCGGTCACCAGGGTCGCCGAGGGCGACGCGGTCTTCTCTCCACGCCTGGCCGGCTTCGTACTCGACGCGTTCAAGGCAGGTGACCGTGTCGGGGACGACGCGGAGCTCAACGAGCTGACGCCGCGCGAGCGCGAGGTGCTCCAGCTGATTGCGCGCGGCTATCGCTACAAGGAGATCGCAGCGAGGCTGCACCTGTCGGTGAAGACGGTCGAGGCGCACGTCTCGAGCGTCCTGCGCAAGCTCCAACTGTCGTCCCGGCACGAGTTGACGCGCTGGGCAGCCGAACGCAAGCTGATCTGATGCCCGAGCCGATCGAGCTGCCGCAGGAACTCACGGACGGCGTCGTGACGCTGCATCCGTGGAGCATGGGCGACCTGCCGGCGCTCGTCGCCGCCTGCAACGACGAGACGCTCCACCACTGGCTCCCGATGATTCCGTTTCCGTACACGGACAAGGACGGGCGCGATTTCATCGGGAGCCAAGCGAAGCGGAACGCCGAAGGCGCCGGCAACGTCGGCGTGTTCGATGCCGCGACGGGCGACCTGCTCGGCGCGTGCGGCTTCCGCGGGGACGAGGCTGGCCGCGCCGAGTTCGGCTACTGGGTCGCGAGCGCGCATCGAGGGCGCGGCGTCGCTCCGCGCGCCTTGCGCGTGCTTGCCCGCTGGGTGGCGGAGAACACCGCCGTCGGGAGGTTCCAGCTGCACGCCGACGTCGAGAACATCGCCTCGCAGCGCGTGGCCGAGAAGGCGGGCTTCACACGGGAAGGCGTTCAGCGAAGGTGGATCGACATCCGCGGTGAGCGGCGCGACATGGTCTCCTACTCCCTGCTTCCCGACGAGATCGCCTGACGCCTCAGGCGAGCCCCAGCTCGACCTTGCCCTCGGTCTTCCTGATCTCCTCGACCTTCACCTCGATCGGGTCGCCGAGCCGGAAGACGCTGCGGCCCCGGCGGCCGACCATCGCCGTCCCGGTCTCGTTCAGCTCGAAGTAGTCGCCCGGGATCCGCCGCGCGGGAAGATAGCCCTCGAAGACGTCGCCGAAGCGGACGAAGAGACCGGACGCGATCGCGCCGATGACCTCCCCGGGAAACGTCGCCTCCCAGCCCTCCTCGTAGAGCCGCGCGTCGAGGAGCCACGCGAGACAGAGGTCGTCCGCGCGGTACTCGAGGTCGGCCGCGGCGCGCTCGCGCAGGGACGTGTGCTCCGCTGCTTGCTGCAAATCGTCCGGCAGCGGCTCGTCGGAGGCGCCGAGCTCGCGCAGGAGCGCGCGATGCACGACGAGATCGGGATAGCGGCGGATCGGCGACGTGAAGTGGCAGTAGGCAGAGGAGGCGAGCCCCGAGTGGCCGAGGTTGTTCGGGTCGTAGCGTGCCTGCTTGAGCGCGCGGAGCACGAGTGACGGGAACGCCTCGCGCCCGCGACCCCTTTGTTCGACGTACGCCGTCACGCGCTCGCTGATCTCGCCGGCGAGCCGTGCGGCGGCGCTGGGGCTCAGGTCGTCGGCGTCGGGCGCCGGCGGCGTCGGCACCTTCAGGTCAGCCAGCTTCGCAAGCAGGAGCAGGATCGCTTGCGGATCGGGCCGCTCGTGCACGCGGTAAAGCGCCTCGCGCTTCCGGCCTGCGAGCAGGCGCGCGACGCTTTCGTTCGCGAGGATCATCAGCTCCTCGATCAGCCCATGCGCCTGCGGCTCGCTCTCGCGCCACGCGCGCGCGACGCCGCCATGGCCGTCGAACTCGAAGGAGATCTCACCTGTCTCGATCCGGAGCGCGCCGCGCGAGAAGCGACGCCGACGCAGCTCTGCGGAGAGCCGGTCGGTGAGCCGCAGCGCCTCCGTAATCTCGTCCCGCATTGTCTCGCGGCCTTGGAGGATCCCCTGCGCCTGGCCGTACGCGAGGCGCTCGTCGCTGCGGATCACCGAACGGTAGAACTCGGGCTCCCCGAGCTCGAGCGAGCCGTCGAACGGCAGCTCGACCGTGACGCAGAGCCGCTCGACGTGCGGGCGCAGGCTGCAGGCGTCGTCGGCGAGCTCCGGGGGCAGCATCGGGGCAACGCGGCCGGGAACGTACGTCGAGAAGGCCCGCTCAGCGGCGCCGCGATCGAGCGGCGAGCCGGCCGTGATGAAGTAGGACACGTCCGCGATATGCACCCAGGCGCGCAGGCCGTCGCCCTCGGCCTGGATGGAGATCGCGTCGTCGAAGTCCTTCGCCGTCTCAGGGTCGATCGTGAAGGTCGTCAGGTCGCGCAGGTCGACCCGGCCCTCGAGGCTCGGCTCGCGGATCTCGAACGGCTCGAACTCAGTACGCGCGCCCTCCTCGACAAGCAGGCCTTCGAGCACCGCCTCGATGTCTTTTGCCGAGCCGAGGACACGCCTCAGCCGGGCACGGCCGGTGCCTGGCACCACCACTGCGAGGTCGCCGGGACGCGCGTTTCCAAGCCCCTTGCGATCCAGCAGGATCGGGGTGCCGGCGGTGAAGAAGGGCTCGCCCACGATGAGCTTGCCGCGCTTCGAAATCTCGACGACGACTTGATCGATGCGGGGAGGCTAGACGCGGAGGAAGCGGCGCAGGGTCAGACCCGAGCCCGCAGCACCGAGCGACAGTCCCACCAGGATCAGGATGACCGCGTTCAGCCAGAACGAGAGCGCCTTGACGTCGTCGCTCGTGGTGAAGTGCCCGAGGATCGCCGGCATCGCGATCTCCTTGCCGAGCATCAATAAGACGATCGCCGCGAGCGCCCCGACGAATCCGGTCAGGAGCCCCTCGAGCATGAACGGTCCGCGCACGAACCAGTTCGTGGCGCCGACGAGCTTCATGACCTCGATCTCCCGGCGGCGGGCGAAGATCGAGAGCCGAATCGTGTTCGCGATCAGCAGTGTCGAGGCGATCAGCAGGATGATCACCGCCGAGATGAAGACGATCTCGATCACCGTCGCCACGCTGATGATCCGGTTCGCCGTCTTCTTTCCGTAGTTGATCCGATCGACCCCGGGCGGGTGCGGGAGGAGGCTCAGCTCGATGTCGTCGGCGAACTCTGCGTGCGTCGGCGTGACCTCGAGCGAGGCCGGCAGTGGGTTCCCGGCGAGGTTCTCAACCATCCGCGGGTATCGCTTCTGCATGCGCTGCAGTGCCTCTTCCTTCGAGACGAAGCTGACGTGCTTCACGAAGCGCGGCTCGCTGTCGAGCGTGGTGTTGACCGAGCGGATCTGCGCGTCGGTGGCCGCCGGCGCGAAGTAGACCTTGACGATCACTTCCTTCTTCACGTGGTTCGACCACGAGACGACCCAGCTGCCGAGCGCGAGGAACAAGCCCAGCAGGAACATCCCGATCAGGACGGTCATCGTCGCCGCGACCGTCGTCGACAGGCTCGCGGTGAGCGAGCGCAGCGACTCGGAGAAGAGGAGCCGGAGTCTCACTCCGACGTGTATCCCCCGCGCCGCTCGTCGCGGGCGAGCCGGCCGCCCTCGAGCGCGATCACGCGCTTCCGCATCTTGTCCACCATCTCGCGGTCGTGCGTGACCATCAGGATCGTCGTCCCGGCGCGGTTGATGCGGTACAGGAGCTGCATGATCCCGACGGACGTGTCCGGGTCGAGGTTGCCGGTCGGCTCGTCGCAGACGAGGAGCGGCGGGTGGTTCACGAACGCGCGCGCGATCGAGACGCGCTGCTGCTCGCCGCCGGAGAGCTCGTCGGGAAGGGAGTTCGACTTGTGCGACAGACCGACGAGGTTCAGCACCTCGGGCACCTTGCGCCGGATCGAGTTGCGGCTCTCGCCCTGCACCTTGAGCGCGTAGGCGACGTTCTCGGCGGCGGTGCGGCTGGGCAGCAGCTTGAAGTCCTGGAACACGCAGCCGATGTTGCGGCGCAGCAGCGGCACCTTCGAGCGGCGCAGGCGCGTCAGGTCGCGGCCGCTGACGATGATCCTCCCGTTGGTCGGCTCGAGCTCCTTCAGCAGGAGGCGGATCAGCGTCGACTTCCCGGAGCCCGACGCGCCGACGACGAACACGAAGTCGCCCTTTTCGATCACGAAGCTCACGTCCTGCAGCGCGGCGACGTTCGGCTCGTAGATCTTGGTCACGTTCTGGAACACGATCATCGACCCGGGCGTGCCGGCCGGAGCAGCCCCGTTCGTCGCCGGCTCGGCCTGCGCCGCGGCGTCGTCTTGCTGCTGTTGCTGAAGGTCGAGTTCCTGCACCGGGTTCACAAAAAAGGGGCGGAGGTCAAGGCCGCGCCGGTTCGGTTTTCGTCCGGCGAGTCTAGCTGAACGCCTCGGCTAGACCACCTTCCCGGCCGCCTTGGCCAGGAGGTAGGCGTGGATGAAGCCGTCGAGCCGCCCGTCGAGCACGGCCTGTGTGTTCCCGTCCTCGTAATCGGTGCGGTGGTCCTTCACCAGCTGGTAGGGCTGGAGGACGTACGAGCGGATCTGGCTGCCGAAGTCGATCGCTGACACTGCGCCTCTCTCCTTCGCCAACTCGGCCTCTCGCTCCTCCTCTGCGAGCTCGGCGAGGCGGGAGCGCAGGAGCCGCATTGCGGTCTGCTTGTTGGAGGACTGCGAGCGCTCGTTCTGGCACTGGACGACGATGCCGGTCGGCAGATGCGTGATCCGCACGGCCGAATCGGTCTTGTTCACGTGCTGCCCGCCGGCGCCGCTCGCACGGTAGGTGTCGATGCGGAGGTCGGCCTCGTCGATCTCCACGTCGCCGGCGTCGTCGGGAAGCAGCGGGCTCACGATCACGCCCGCGAAGGACGTGTGACGACGGTGCGCCTGGTCGAACGGGCTCAGGCGGACGAGCCGATGCGAGCCCCGCTCGGCCTTCAGGATCCCGTAGGCGTTCTCGCCCTTGACCGTGAAGGTCGTGGACTTGAGGCCCGCTTCCTCGCCGGGGCTCGCCTCGATCACCTCGGTCTGGAAGCCGCGCTGCTCGGCCCAGCGCTCGTACATGCGCAGGAGGATCTCGGCCCAGTCCTGCGCGTCCGTGCCGCCCGTGCCGGCCTGAATGGTCACGGCCGCGTCGCCGGAGTCGTACTCGCCGGTGAACAGCGCGTCCTCCTGCAGGCGGTCCAGCTCGGCGCGCAGCGGCGCGATCGACGCGGCGATCTCGTCCTGCATGCCGCCGTCCATGGCGTAGAGCTCTTGCGCGTCTTCGTAGTCGTGTTGGAGGCGCTCGTAGCGCTCGAGCCGTCGCTGGAGCCGGGCGTGCTCAGTGGAGATCCTGGCGGCCTTCTGCTGGTCGTCCCAGAACCCGGGAGCCCCCATGGCCTCCTCGAGCTCGGCGAGGCGCGCTTTCAGCGCATCCGGGTCAAAGGTAATCACGGACCCAGGCAAGCTGGGCCCCGATTTCCTTCAGCTGCTCGTCGAGCGAAAGCGTCTGCGGCTCGGCCACGGAGGCGATGGTACCGGCGCGATCGCGCACGCCTCGGTGTTGGCGCAAAGTCGGCACAGACCCGCGCGGATTTCGTCGATAGCGTCGGTTGCAGAGGGTGGTGGTGGTAACCACCCCACCCCTATCGGTCGGGGGCGCGCCCACGCGCGCATGCGCGTGTGCATTGAGAGAGTGGGGTGAGAGCGGAGAAGGGCGGAAGCCAAACAAGCGTCGTCGGCGAGAGAGATTCAGCCGAGTCGTCCGTCGCCGCGGCGGGCTTTGCCCGTCGCGGCTTGCTACGGCCGTCCGTTAGGAGGCGAGCCGATCGAAAGTCATCATGGCAGCCGCTTCAGCGGCTGCCGGACTTTCGAGCGTCAAGCACCATGGCATTTCTTGAACTTCTTGCCGCTGCCGCACCAGCATGGGTCGTTGCGGCCGATCTGCTCCTGCTCCGACTTGACGATCTGCTGCGTCGAGACTGAGCCAGACTCGGCTGAGAGTCCGCCGGCAATCGCGGCCGAGGCCATCGTCTGGCCGTTCCCACCCGCGCTCTGGGAGATCGCGTCCGCGCCCGCCAGCGCCTCGTGCTCGTAGCGCAGGGGGCTCCCGTTCGCTTCGGCGGCCTGGGCCTGCTCGAGCTGCGCCGCCTCTTCGGTGGTGATCTCCGCGTGGAAGAGCAGCGCGACGACCTCCTCGTGGATCGCCGCTCCGAGCGCCTGGAACATCTCGTGTCCCTCGCCGCGGTACTCGACGAGCGGGTCCTTCTGCGCCATCGCGCGCAGGTGCACGCCCTCGCGCAGGTAGTCCATGTTCTCGAGGTGCTCGCGCCAGCGGACGTCGACGACCTGCAGGATCACGTAGCGCTCGAGCTCGCGCATGATCGGCGTCTCGGTCTCGGGATCCGCGCCGAACTCCTCCTCCTTCGACGCATAGCGCTCGCGCGCGTCGGTCTGGAAGTCCTCGACGAGCGCCTCGCGCGTCAGGCCGGGACCGTAGTCCTCGCGCAGCTCGTCCGCGGTGATCTCCGAGCCGTAGAGGTCGGCCATCCCGCGGGTGAGCGCGTCGAGATCCCACTCCTCGGCGTACTCCTCCTCCGTGAACGTGGCGACCACGTTGGCGATCACCTCGTCGATCCAGTCGAGCACCTCCTCGCGGAGGTCGGCGCCCTCGAGCACCCGGCGGCGCTGCTCGTAGATCACCATGCGCTGCGAGTTCATGACGTCGTCGTACTTGAGGACGTTCTTGCGCATGACGAAGTTCTGCTCCTCGACCTTCTTCTGCGCGCCCTCGATCTGATTGGAGAGGATCTTCGCCTCCATGGGCTGGTCGTCCGGGAGCTTGAAGCGCTGCATGATGTTCTTGATCCGGTCGCCCGCGAACAGGCGGACGAGCTCGTCCTCGCCGGAGAGGTAGAACCGCGTCTCGCCCGGGTCACCCTGACGGCCCGAGCGGCCTCGCAGCTGGTTGTCGATGCGGCGCGCCTCGTGGCGCTCGGTCGCGAGCACGTACAGACCGCCGAGGTCGACGACCCCCTCGCCGAGCTTGATGTCGACACCGCGACCGGCCATGTTGGTCGCGATCGTGACCGCGCCGCGCTGGCCCGCGTCCTTGATGATCTCCGACTCGCGCTCGTGCTCCTTCGCGTTCAGGACGGTGTGAGCCACGCCGCGGCGCGTGAGCAGCTCGGCGAGATGCTCCGAGGTCTCGACCGCGATCGTGCCGACGAGCACCGGCTGGCCCGACTCCCTCCGCTCGATGATGTCCTTGACGACCGCGTTGAACTTCGCCTCTTTCGTCCTGAAGATCAGGTCGTTCTTGTCGTCGCGCACGACGTCCACGTTCGTGGGGATCTCGACCACGTTCAGGTCGTAGATCTCCACGAACTCCTTCTCCTCGGTCTTGGCCGTACCGGTCATGCCGGCGAGCTTGTCGTAGAGGCGGAAGTAGTTCTGCAGCGTGATCGTCGCGAGCGTGACGTGCTCCTCCTGGATCTTCACGCCCTCCTTGGCCTCGACCGCCTGGTGGAGGCCCTCCGACCAGCGCCGGCCCTCCATGATCCGCCCGGTGAACTCGTCGACGATCTTGACCTCGTCGTCCTGGATGACGTACTCGACGTCGCGGTTGTACAGCGACTCCGCCTTCAGGGCCTGGACGAGGTGGTTGACGAGCTGCGAGTTGCGCGGGTCGTAGAGGTTCTCGATCCGCAGCGTGCGCTCGACTGCCTCGATCGCCGATTCGCGCGGCGAGACGGTCTTGTGCTTCTCGTCGTACTCGTAGTCGCCGGGCTCTTCCTCCGCCGGGTTGATCTTCGACTTGGGCTTCGCGACGACGCCGGTGAGCTGCTTGGCGATGCGCGCGAAGTCGTAATAGAGCTGCGCCGCGGTCTCGGGCTCGCCGGAGATGATCAGCGGCGTGCGCGCCTCGTCGATGAGGATCGAGTCGACCTCGTCCACGATCGCGTACGGATGGCCGCGCTGGACGACGCCGTCGAGCGAGACGGACATGTTGTCGCGCAGATAGTCGAAGCCGAACTCGGAGTTCGTCCCGTACGTGATCTCAGAGTGGTAGGCGTCCCGGCGCTCGTCGAACGGCATCATGTTCTCGATGTGCGAGACGATCATGCCGAGCGCCTCGTACACCGGGCGGTTCCACTCGGCGTCGCGCTTGGCGAGGTAGTCGTTGACCGTGACGAGGTGCGCTCCCTCGCCCTTGAGCGCGTTCAGGTAGAGCGCGAGCGAGGCGACGTAGGTCTTGCCCTCACCGGTCTTCATCTCGGCGATGTCGCCCTCGTGCAGGACGATCCCACCCATCATCTGCACCGGGAACAAACGCTGGTCTGAGGCCCGCTTGCGCGCCTCGCGGACGGCGGCGAACGCCTCGAAGACGAGCTCGTCGATCGACTCGCCGTTCTCGATTCGCTGGCGGAACTCGGCCGTCTTCGCGAGCAGATCGTCGTCTGAAAGTGCCGCGAACTCGGGCTCGAGCGTGTCGATATACGCGGCCTGTTCGGCGAGCCGCTTCATGCGGCGGCCCTCGCCGAGGCGCAGGACCTTTTCGAAGCTGCCGAGCTGCGAAGACATCTGTTCCTAGGGTATCGGCTCCCCCATTGGGTGGATGTTAGGGGTCGGTTTGCTGCCGATCCTTGCCGTGAGGTGAGCCGCACGCCTCTCATCCGCGCGCTTCTGATCGGCTGTCTCGCGACGGTCGCGTCGGGCTGCGGCGACGTCACGACCCTCGCCGGCGGAAAGCTGTCCGCGGCCGAGCTCAGCGCTGTCCTCGACCATCGCAACCCCGCTGCGGGGCCCTACACGTGCAACGCGTCGAACAGCGGCTGGGACTACGTCTGCTCGTTCACCTCGGACCGGGGCGCGTTCGTGAGGATGGGCGTGAAGGTGAGCGCGACCGAGCCCACGGTGGAGAGCACGCCCGTGCCGGCGGACCTGGAGCTTCCACCCGCGCCGGCGACGAAGCAGACCGGGCACGAGCGCGCGGGCTTCGTCCACCGGATCGAGATCGCCTGCGCCGAGCGGACCGGTGCCCTCGGGCGCCTGAAGAGCCCGCAGACGCGAAGCGCGTACCTGGCGAGCTTCGCGGCGCGCCGCCTGGTCGAGGCGGAGTTCGAGAACTCGGTTCGCCAGATCGTGTCGCCGAAGATGGGCATGCAGTCCTTCCAGCGGCTGAGCGCTGCCGCGCACGCTCGCGTGGCCGCCGTCGACCGCTTCCACGACGCCGTGCTCGCCCGGAAGCTCGGCGAGGGGCGTGCGGCTTTCACCGAGACACAGTCCACTTCGGTTGTGATCGCGCGCGAAGCACGGAAGCTCGGCGCGACCTGCGCGGCCTAGCTAGAGCGGATCGATCCGCACCTCCCAGAGATCGCCGTCGAGTCTCTGCGCCTGGAGCGCGTAGTCCGAGAACTGGGCACCGGCAAGCTGTTCGAGCGCGGGGACGCTCCCGAACGAGCGCTCGCCGTCGATCTTGAGCTCGCGCACTCCGTCGCGGTCGGTGATCTCGATCGCGTCGCCGGGTTGATCCTGCAGCTCGACAACGGTGATCGCCCGGGCCGCGATCGCCCAGCCGGCATCCGTCCGCCGCACCGCCCAGGCCCGATAAGGCGGCGGCAAAGTCACCTCGACGGCCTCGGCCAACGGAGCGAGCCCCGTGTCCCCCACTTCGTCCTCGACGAGGATCGTGCGGTCGGGCAGCACGTCGAAACGCACCTCCTTGCCCTCGAGCTCGGGCGCGTCCGCGAACGCAGTGACGTCCCACTCGCGCGTGCGAGCCAGGCCGGTGACCGCAGAGTCGTGCCAGATCGCGGACCGGCCCGAAAGGAACGATGTGGCCGCGTCGACCTGCTCCTCAGAGGGCATCAGCTCGCTGAGGTGTCCGAGGAATCCCGAGCGAGGCTCACCCGAGGCTTCCGGGCCGAGCCCCGCTTCGCGCATCAGCTTCTCGTTGAGCGTTTCCGCCCGCTGCCAGGGCCAGCGCAAGCGCAGGCTACGTCTGCGGCTCGATCAGCCCGTAGCCGCCGCCGCGCCTTCGGTAAACCACATTGACGTCGCTCGAGTCGGCGTTCTGGAACACGAAGAAGTCGTGGCCGACGAGCTCGAGCTGCAGCACGGCCTCCTCGGCGCTCATCGGCTTGACGGCGAACTGCTTCGTCTTGACGATCTGCGGCTCAGGTCCGTCTTCGGTCACGAATCCTCCTGGGTCGGTGATGGCTCCCGGGCCGCGCGGGCGCCGGTGATCCTGCCGCGACTCGCGGTAGTGCTTCACCTGTCGCATGAGCTTCTCGGTCAGCTGGTCGATCGACGCCTTCATGTCTCCGGAAGCCTCGCGCGCTCGCAGCACCGGGCCTTTGGTGAAGATTGTGGCCTCCGCGACCTGGTTCTCGGCGATTGAGGGATTGCGCTCGACCGCGAGCTCGAGCTCGACGGTGGTCAGGTCGTTCAGCAGGCGATCGAGCTTCCCGAGCTTGCGCTCGGCGTACTCGCGAATCGAATCGCTGACCTCGACGTTCCGGCCCTTCACCTGCAATCTCATGCCGCCTCCCGAGGTCGATTCTCGAGCGAATCTAGCGGATGCGGATCGTGCGGGCGAAGGTGACGACGTCGACGCGCCGCGCTCCGCCCTTCCGCAGGGCGGAGGCGGCGGCGTTGGCGGTCGATCCGGTCGTGTAGACGTCGTCGATCAGAACGACGCGGCTCTGAATCGGGCGCGGGGCGACGAACGCGCCGCGGACGTTCGCGCGGCGCGCGGCGTGCGACAGGCCTCTCTGCCGAATGCCGGAACGCGTGCGGCGGAGGCTCGGGTCGACCGGGAGCTCCCAGCGGCGTCCGAGCTCCCGCGCCAGCTGGGCGGCGGGCTCGTGCCCGCGCTTCAGGCTGCGGTCGCGATCGGCCGGGACCGGGACGAGGACGGTGTCGCCCGGACGCTCGAGGCTCGCGGCGACCAGATCGGCCGCCAGCCCCGCAAGCCGGCGCAGGCCGCGTTCCTTCCACTCGCGCACGAGCGCACGCACCGCGTCGTCGTACGCGACCGCCGCGCGCGCGGATGCGAACGCAAGCCGTCGCCCGGAGCATTCGGCGCAGCGCGCGACCGGCCAGGCAGTCGGTGCCCCGCACCGCTCGCAGAGCGGCGGGACGATGCGCGTCAGCGCGACGCGGCAGCTCCCACAGACCTGCACGCCGGGGCGCGAACACACCACGCAGCGCTGGGGAAGCAGCAACTCGAGCACCGCTTTCGACGGTACTCGCGTCCCCCGTCGCGTTTGTGCCGAAAGGGAAACTCAGGCGTCCCCGACGGCGTACAGCTGCCACTCGCCGGGAACTCCCTTCAGCTCGGCCACGCCACGGCTCTCGAACGTGATCCCTGAGCCGGCCACGAGATCCTTGACCGTCTGGGATACGAGCACCTCGCCCGGGCCCGCCTCGGCCGCCACTCGCGCCCCGATTGACACCGCGATCCCGGCGACCTTCCCGTCGAGTACCTCGCACTCGCCCGTGTGCAGCCCGACGCGCACCTCGAGGTCGAGCTCGCCGAGCGCGCCTCGTATGGCGCACGCGCAGCGAACCGCCCGCGCCGGGCCGTCGAAGCTCGCGAAGAATCCGTCACCGGCGGTGTCCAGCTCGCGGCCGCGGAATCGCGAGAGCTGGGCGCGAATCGCGGAATGATGGCGATCGAGCAGCTCCCGCCACGCGCGATCGCCGACCGACGCAGCCTTCGCCGTCGAGCCGACGATGTCGGTGAACAGCACGGTTGCCAGGACGCTCTCGGTCTCCGGCTCGTCGTCCGGCACCGCGGCCAGCGGGACGAGAAACGATTCGACTTCGCGCACGACTGCCTGCCAATCTCCGAGGTACGTCACATGTGGTCCTCCGGGAAGCTCGACCAGGCGAGCACCGGGGATCTCACGTCCGAGGAAGCGCGCGTTGTCGATCGAGATGTGATCTTCGAGCCGGTGCAGCACGAGAGTCGGGACGCGAATCGACCGCAGGATGTGGCGCACGTCGATCTCGAGATTCATCCGGCCGAGCGCGGCGACCGCGCCCGGGGACGCCATCATTCGCATGCGAACTGCCTCCTCCCGAAGCTTTTCCGGGTCATCGGCATCGTCCGGATGGAGATACCACCGTGCCGTCTCGGGCGTGGCCCAGGCCCGCGCATCTTCGTCGATCTCTCGCACCTTTTCCGCGCGGGTCGGCCTCCATGGGTAATCCGGCGCCCAGACGCCCCGCGCGAAGGTCCCGTAGAGGACAAGTGCGCGCGTGCGCTCCGGATATGTGGCTGCGAAGAGCATGCTCATCGGTCCGCCCTCGGAGCTGCCCATGACCGCGGCTCGCGCGGACCCGGCGTCGTCCATCACCGCGCGGACGTCGTCCATGCGGCTCTCGAGGTCGGCGACGTCCACATGATCGGACGCCCCGGTGCCGCGCTTGTCGAATGCGATCACGCGCGCGAAAGAGCCGAGTGCGCGGAAGTACGCCGCGCGCCGCTCGTCTCCCCACATGAGGTCGACGTGCGAGAACGCGCCCGGAACGAATACGAGGTCGAAGGGACCCTCGCCAAAGACCTGGTAGGCGATCGACACGTCGCCGCTGCGCGCGTACCGGGTTTCCGGAATCTCCACGGGCGAAGTCTAGGAGCGGAGGAGCCCGCGGAGCGGCTCGCGCGCGGCTTCGAGATCCGCGGGCGTCTTGACCGGGAAGAAGCGGCCCTGCGGGCCCGTCCGCGGCACCTGCAGGAACGTGGTCGGCTGGAAGCGCGTCACCTCGTTCACGAGCTGCTCGAGCTGGACCGCGCGACGACCCGCGATCTCCTTCTCGACGTAGAGCCAGGTCAGGTCGTAGTCGCGGTCGAGCGCGTCGAGGTCGAAGACGAAGCAGTTCGTCGCGAACACCGGAATCCGATCCTGCTCGAACTCCCGGGGGAAGCAATAGCCCTCGACGGCCCTGGGACGGCCGTCGACGAGCGCGGGCGCTCCACCGGTGTCGCCCGGTGCCTTCTCCGTCACCTCGAGAGTCACCGGTCGCCGGCCCGCGAGGTGCGCTCCCACGACCGCCGGGTCGACGCGCGCGGCCAGGTTGTCCACGTTCGACAGGAGAAGCAGTCGCACGCCGCGGGCGCGGAGCTCTTCGAGCACACCCTCGCGGCGTAGCGAGGGCACGAAGTCGCCGTGACCGGGCGCGTACGGATCGGCGTTCCGGTCGTCGTCGACGAACAGGCTCCCGTCTCGGTTCAGGCGCAGGGAGACCGACTGGCTGAAGAAGAGCGGCGACGGAACCTCGAGCCCGGAGACGAACTCTCGCGTCGCCTGGTCGGTGGCAAAGCTGTTCATCACGACCATTGGCACGCCGGCCCGCTCAGCGTCGAGCAGCTTCCACTCGAGGAAGCTCCGCCCGTCCACGGCCTCGACGATGCCCTTCACCACCCCGCCGAACCGCGTCGCCATGCCGCCGTTCAGCACCGCCGCAGCGACCTCGCCGCGCTCGATCGCCTCCCGGCCGGCGGCCTCGTGCGTCCGGTCGAGCTGCGTCAGCTCGCTGTCCGGCAACGGTTCGATCTCGCCGCGGACGTAGTTCGACTCCTCCGAGAGCGTCCCGTCCGCGACGAGCGCGCGCAGGCGCTCGAACTGGGGCTCGTCGAAGTGGTACCGCTCGACGACGCTCATGCAGGCGCGGGAGCGGCGGCGAGCGACTCGGCGTACGGCGCACGGTGAATGCCGTCCTCGGTCACGATCGCGGCGATCAGAGCGGCCGGCGTGACGTCGAAGGCCGGATTGCGCGCGGCGAACCGGCTCGTGATCTCGGCGGCGTCGCGCTCCTCGATCGGGATGCCCGCACCGTCGACGGTCGCGAGGTCGACCGTCGAAGTCGGCGCGACGACGTACAACGGGATCTCGTGGTGCGCTGCGAGCACCGCGAGCGAATAGGTGCCGATCTTGTTGGCGGTGTCCCCGTTCGCGGCGATCCGGTCGGCGCCAGTCACGACGCAGTCAACCTCGCCCGCCGCCATCATCGAGGCGGCCGCGGAGTCGGCGATGACCGCGTGCGGGATCCCGAGACCCTCGAGCTCCCACGCGGTCAGTCGCGAGCCCTGGAGCAACGGCCGCGTCTCGTCGACGAGCACGCTCTCGACGAGCCCTCGCTCCCAGGCGGCGCGAAGCGCGCCCACCGCGCTGCCGTAGCCGCCGGTCGCGAGGCCGCCGGCGTTGCAATGGGTGAGCGGGCGGCGGCCGATCAGGTCCGCGGCGTGCTCGGCCATCCGCCGGCAGCGCTCGACCTCGTCCGCGTGGATCCGCCGCGCATGCTCGGCGCTCGGGTCGGCCCGCATCTCCTCGAGCGCCCACGCGATGTTCACCGCCGTCGGGCGGGACTCGAGCAGGACGGCGCTTGCCTCGTCGAGGTCGTCGCCGTTCTCCGCCGCCAGCGCGTAGCCGTACGCCGCGGCGATCCCGAGGGCGGGAGCTCCGCGCACCGCGAGCATGCGGATCGCGTCGGCGACCTCCGCGGCCGAGCGGCAGACCAGCTCGACCTCCTCCTCCGGGAGCCGGCGCTGGTCGAGGAGGACGACGCGCCCCGGCTCGAGCCGGATGATCCGTTCTGGCTCGAGCTCTTTCACGCTTTCCGTCGCCAAGTCACTCGAGACCCTGCCATGCGGGCGGAGCCGGGCTTCGCCCGGCGGGAGCCCGCTATGCCCAAAGGGGGGCGAGGGGGAACGGGACGTTCCCCCAGAGGAAGGAGGGAGCCAACGAGGGAACCATGGGTTCCCTCGTTTACGTTCCCTCGTCCCACGAGGCCAGGTACTTCGCCTGCTCCGCAGTCAGCTGGTCGATCTCGACGCCCATCGTCGCGAGCTTCAGGCGCGCGATCTCCTCGTCGATCTCGGTCGGAACGGGATACACCTTGCGCTCCAGGGTCGACGCGTTGGCGATCGCATACTCCGCCGCGAGCGCCTGGTTCGCGAAGGACATGTCCATGACGAGCGCCGGATGCCCTTCCGCCGCCGAGAGGTTCACGAGCCGTCCGTCGGCGATCAGGTAGATCCGCCGCCCGTCCTCGAGCGTGAACTCCTCCACGAACTCGCGTGCGTGGCGCGTCTCGACAGCGATGTCCCGTAGCGCGGAGATCTCGATCTCGACGTTGAAGTGGCCCGTGTTGGCGAGGATCGCGCCGTCCTTCATCCGCTCCATGTGCTGTCGCGCGATCACGTTCTTGTCGCCGGTCGCCGTGCAGAAGATGTCGCCGATCTCGGCGGCCTTCTCCATCGGGAGCACCTCGTAGCCGTCCATCGTCGCCTCGAGCGCGGGCATCGGGTCGACCTCAGTGACGATCACGTGCGCGCCCATACCGCGGGCCCGCATCGCGACGCCGCGTCCGACCCAGCCGTAGCCGCTGATCACGAAGCGCTTGCCGGCGAGCAGGACGTTCGTCGCGCGGATGATCCCGTCGACGGTCGACTGGCCGGTGCCGTAGCGGTTGTCGAACAGATGCTTCGTCTTCGCCTCGTTGACGGCGATGATCGGGAACCCGAGCTTGCCGTCGGCCTCGAGCGCCTTGAGCCGGATGACGCCGGTGGTCGTCTCCTCGGTGCCCGCGATGATGTCGCCGAGCTGCTCGCGCCGTGCCGAATGGAGCACGCCGATCACATCGGCGCCGTCGTCCATCGTCAGGTGCGGCTTGTGGTCGACGGCCGCCTCGATGTGCGAGTAGTACGTGTCGTTGTCCTCGCCCTTGATCGCGAAGACGGAGATGTCGAACTCCTCGACGAGCGCCGCAGCGACGTCGTCCTGTGTCGAGAGGGGGTTGGAGGCGCACAGCACCACGTCGGCGCCGCCGGCCTTCAGCGTGCGGGCGAGGTTCGCGGTCTCTGTCGTCACGTGCAGGCAGGCCGCGATGCGGTAGCCGTTCAGCGGCTGCTCGCGCTCGAAGCGGTCGCGGATCGCGGCGAGCACCGGCATCTGCCGGTCTGCCCACTCGATCCTGCGGATGCCTTCCGTGGCAAGTGCCAGGTCCTTGACGTCGAATCGTTTTGTCGTAGCCATGAGTCCTTCCGTTTGGAGGCCAGTCTAGTTAGGCGGCCAGGAGCCGCTCGTGCTTGCGCTGCTCCCACTCCAGCGCCGCCAGGCCCGTCCCGGCGAGCCAGGTATCGACCGCCGCCCTGAGCTCGGGTTCGCGGCGCAGGCGGGCTGCAAAGGCCATGTCGGAGATCTCGAGCTTGAAGCGGGCGCGGAGGTTGCGCAGCGATCGAAGCTGGTTCAGCTCGCGCAGGCCGTACAGCCGGTAGCCGGCCCCGGTCCGACGCGGCTCGACAAGCCCTGCGGTCTCGAGGTAGCGGAGCATTCGCGGCGACCAGCCCGTGCGCGCGGCCGCCTGTCCTACGGGGAGATCGTCCATCGGCGCTACCTTAACACAATCGTGTCAAGCTAACCCGCGGTGGAGCCTTCCCTGCCATAGCGGTCCTCGAGGCGGACGATGTCGTCGAGGTGCGGCGTCGAAACCTCGAGCACAAGCGTGTCCTCGAGGGCGGTCAGTTTGTGCACCGTTCCCGGCTTGAGGCGGAACGCGGCGCCCGGTCCGACGACCTCCGTCTTCTCGACCGCCTCGCCGGGCGCGTTCAGCTCGAGCTCGGCCCGCCCCTCGTGGAAGTACCACGACTCGTCCTTGACGTTGTGGAACTGCTTCGAGAGGGCGTGTCCAGCCCGGACGAAGAGGAGCTTGCCCACGTACTGCTCGCTGTAGGCCCAGATCAGCTCCCAGCCCCACGGCTTCTCGACGCGCTCGGGCTCGAACGCGAAGTGGGAGAGCGTGTTCAAATTAGGAGATTCCTCGCCGATTGGGCGAGTCTACGCCTGTTGCCATTCGGGATTTGCGGCTACGAACTCCTCGGCGCGGCGCAGGTCCTTCGGGGTGTTCACGGTCAGCCAGAGGCCCCCGTGACGGAACGCCTTCAGCTTCCCTTCCCGGGCGAGCTCGGGGAACGTGCTCGCCTCGTGGTCGCCGTGCTCGGGTAGCCGCTCGAGCGCTTCCTCGTCCAGGACGTAGACCCCGGAGTTGACCCAGTGCGGGAGCTTCGGGCCTTCGCGGAAGCCGGTGACGGTGTCGTCGTCTGCGAGGTCGACGACACCGAGGTGCGAGACGAGCGGCGAGACGACGATCGTCGCCGCGCCCCCGAGCTCTTCGTGGCGCGCCCGTAGCCGCGAGAGCTCGACGTCGAGCAGCTCGTCGCCGTTCAGCGCGAAGACGGGCCCGAACTCCTTCCGCTCCTGCGCTGCCAGCCGCAAGCCTCCACCCCGGCCAAGCGGCTCACGCTCTCCGACCGTCACGATCTCGGGGCCGAGGCCGCCGAGCTCCGTCTGGAACAGCTGCTCGAAGCCTGCCGAGCACGCGACGATCACGCGCGTTACACCCGCGCGCGCGAGCTGCGCGACCTGGTACGAGGCGAGCGGGCGGCCACCGACCAGGACGAGCGGCTTCGGTCGTCCCTCCGCCGCCTCCCCCAGTCGCTCCCCCTTGCCGCCGGCGAGGAGCAGCGCTTCCATCAGCGTTCTTGCACGTCGCGCGACTGCTCGGGCTCGGACGTCTCCGGCAGCGCCGAGAAGGCCGTGGTGGGCCGGCCGATGCCCTCATACGCGAAGCCCGCGGCTCGCACCTCGTCGGGATCGAGCAGGTTGCGCCCGTCGACGATGATCGCGCGACGCATGGCCTCGCGGGTCTCGACGGTCGCGAGCTCGAGGAGCTGCGGCCACTCCGTCACGATCACGGCCGCGTCGGCGCCGGTGACCGTCTCGAGCGGCGAATCGCAGAAGGTCACGCCCTGGAGGATGTCGCTGGCGTCGGCGACCGGATCCCACGCGCGCACCTCAGCGCCCTCGGCGAGCAGCCGCGAGGCAAGCACGATCGAGGGCGCCTCGCGCATGTCGTCGGTGTTCGGCTTGAACGCGAGCCCGAGCAGCGCGACCGTCTTCCCGCGCAGCGAGCCCAGATGCTTCTTCAGCTTGTTGATCACGCGGCGCTTCTGCAGCTCGTTGACCTCGATGACGGCGTTCAGGAGCTGGAAGTGGTAGCCGGAGTTCGACGCGAGCTGCTTGAGCGCGAGCGAGTCCTTCGGGAAGCACGAGCCGCCGTAGCCGATTCCCGCGCGCAGGAAGTGCGGGCCGAGCCGGTGGTCGAGCCCGATGCCCTTGGCGACCTGGGTAACGTCGGCGCCGACAGCCTCGCAGACGTTCGCGATCTCGTTGATGAAGCTGATCCGCGTCATCAGGAACGCGTTCGAGGCGAGCTTGACCATCTCGGCCGAGGGCACGTCCGAGCGCACGATCGGCGCGTCGATGCCGGCGTGGAGCTGCTCCACGCGGTCGCCGTCGGCCGGGTTGAACGCTCCCACGACGATCCGATCGGGGTGCAGGAAGTCGCGCACGGCGGTGCCTTCCGCCGTGAACTCAGGATTGGACGCGTAGCCGACGTGCTCGAGGCCGCGCGTGTCCAGCGCGTGCCGGACCTTCTCGCCGGTGCCGACCGGAACGGTGCTCTTCATGACGACGATCGCGTTGCCGGCGACCTGCGGCAGCTCGTCGATCACCGTCCAGACGCGGGAGAGGTCGGCGTCTCCGGAGTAGGTCGGGGGTGTGTCGACGGCGATGTAGACGAACTCGGCGCCCTCGATCGCCTCCGCGACGTCGAGTGTGAACGTGAACCGCTCCGCGTTTCGCTCGAGCAGCTCATCGAGACCGGCCTCGAAGATCGGCACCTTCCCGGCCCGCAGCGCGTCGATCTTCTCGGGGACGACGTCGCGGATCGCGACGGTGTGACCGAGCTCGGCGAAGCACGCGCCCGTGACGAGCCCGACGTAGCCCGCGCCGAAGATCGCGATCCTGCTCATTTGGCGGACCCTAGCGGTCTGAGTCCTTTGGCGATCGCAATCATCGTCTCGTTCGAGAGCTTGTTCAGGAGGGTGTTGGTGACCCAGTACGACGCGTGCTTCTCGCGCAGCGCGATGACGTGGAGGTGTACGCCGTTGAAGTAGAGGTCGAAGCGCCGCCCGCCGCGAACGATCGTGCGATTCGGCTTGTCGAGCAGAGGCGGATCGGCCCAGTCGGTCTCCTCGATCCCCCAGTAGCCGGCCACGTCGAGACTCGTCTTGTACGTCAGCCGCACCGCACGGTGCTTCCCGATCCAGTACGAGCGGACGGGCACCTCGAAATCAGGCCGGGAATGCCCCTCGATCTGCCCCGGGGCCATGAGCGGGAAGCGCACCTTCTTCCGCACCTGCTGGAGCAGAGACACGGACGCTCCGGCATCGGAGCGCACGTCCGGCAGCTGGCGCGTCGGCGTCTGATCGCGAGGCGCGGGAGCGAGCTTGCCGGTGTACGTGGCGCCCACGACGACGATCTCCATCGCCCCGTTCTGCAGGAGCTTGAGCGTGGTGGGGATCGGGCTGACGTCCGCCTGCCCAAACAGCATCGCCAGGCGTTTCGCCGCGGGCTGCGCACTCAGCTGGCGGGGATCGAAGTAGACCTTGGTGCGTGCGTAGTCCCAGCTTGGCGCGTTCGCCGACGCACCGTTCGCCGGGAGGATGATCGGGTACCCCTTCGCCTGCAGCGCGGCGCCCGCGGTGGTCGCGGAGCCGCTGACGCCGTTCCCGTTCAGCACGAGCACCGGAACCGTCGAGGCGCGCGGGCCGGCGGTGGTGAGCCGCGGCTTCTTGCCGAGCGCGACCGCGCCGGCCTTCTCGGGGGCCTGGACATCCGGGTTCAGGAAGTCCTGCACCGCCGCGTCGATCTCCGACTGGGGCGCCGCGAGCTCGTTCTGGCCGGTCAGGCCGCCGATCGTCGACGTGAAGATGTGGCCCGACGGAGTCTTGTACGCGGCGAAGCCGTACGACTTGATCGTGTCGAAGTCGACCGTCTTGCCGCCGCCCGCGCCGATCTGGACGTTGTGGTTCCGCGTGATCGCCCCGACGATGCGCGGGATGGAGAGCGGCAGGAACGAGTGCGAGATCTGCTCCTTCATGGCGCGGACGAAGAGCTGCTGTCGCGCGAGCCGGTAGAGGTCGGAGTCGGTGTGGCGGAAACGGACGTAGTCGAGCGCGTCGCGGCCGTTCAGCTTCTGGTAGCCGGGCTGCAGATTGATCGTCGCGTAATTGTCATAGCCGGAGGTGTTGTTGTTGAAGTAGCGCCGGTCGACGTCGACCCAGACCCCGCCCACCTTGTCCACCACCTGCTTGAAGCCCGCGAAGTTGACGGTGATCAGGTAGTTGACGTCGACCCCGGTGAGGTGCTTGACGGTGTCGAGCGTGCCCGCGGGGCCGCACGCAGAGTAGGCCGCGTTGATGCGATCGAGCACGGGAGCGTGCCCCGGGCAATAGTTCAGCACCACGAGGTCGCGCGGGAACGACATCATCGAGATGCTGTTCGTCTCGGGATCGGAGCGGATCAGCATGATCGTGTCGGACCTCGACGTGAGTTCCTTCTCCAGCCCCTTGCGCTTGTCGTAGCCGACGACGAGCGCAATCGTCGGCTTGCCCGCAATCGGGATGCCGAGATGCTTCTGGGCCTTGATCACGTCGCGCGAGACCGCGCGCAGCGACCCCGGCACCTCGTGCAGCCAGAGGTAGTACCCGCCGGCGAGCGAGACGAAGACGCTCACAATGCCGGCGAGCAGCCAGAGGAATCCCTTCAGCACGAGCGCCGCGACCCCTCGACTGGACGGCTCCGGCTGCCGGTAGATCGTGATCGCGGGCGAGGTCGGCGGAAGAACGGCGCGACCGTTGCCGTTTCCGTTCAGCGCGGCACCGCGGCCGATTCCTCTCTTGAGCGTGGTTCGCATCAGGACCTGAAAAAAGGAGCGCCGTAGGCGCCACCCGCGCCCAAGGATATCCGACGCCCCGGTGGTTCGAAGCCGGGAAGCGTGCTCCTGTTCCTGCGCTTTAAGAGGGAGAGCGCGCGGGCACGGGATCGCCCGTCGGGACAGGCTCGTAGGCGAGGTTCGGCGCGAGCCAGCGCTCGACCTCGGCGACCGGCATCCCCTTCCGGGCCGCGTAGTCCGCGACCTGGTCGCGCCCGACCCGACCGACGGAGAAATAGCGCGATTGCGGGTGCGCGAGGTAGATCCCGCTCACGCTCGCAGCAGGCGTCATCGCGTAGCTCTCGGTGAGCGCGATGCCGACCTCCTCGGCTCCGAGGAGCTCGAAGAGCTTGCGCTTCTCCGTGTGGTCAGGACACGCCGGGTAGCCGAACGCAGGCCGGATGCCGCGGAACCGCTCGGCGATCAATTGTTCCTTCGTCAGCTCGGCGCCGCTCTCGTACCACTCCCGCCGTGCGACCGCGTGCAGGTACTCCGCGAACGCCTCGGCCAGCCGGTCGGCGAGCGCCTTGACCATGATCGCGCGGTAGTCGTCGTGCTCCCCTTCGTAGCGGGACACGAGCTGCTCGATGCCGAGGCCGGCGGTGACCGCGAACGCGCCGAGGTGGTCGCCACTCGGCGCGAAGTAGTCGGCGAGCGAGCGGTTCGGCCGGCTGTCGCCGTAGGCGCTCTGCTGCCGAAGCGTATTGAAGACCGTGTTGTCATGTTCGACAACTATATCGTCGCCGTCGGACACCGCGGGCCAGAAGCCGTAGACGCCGCGGGCCTGCAGCGATGCGTCTCGAACGATCTCGTCGAGCAGCTCCTGGGCGTCGTCCCAGAGGTCGCGCGCGGCCGGCTGCTCGAGGATCGCGGGGAACTTGCCCTTCAGCTCCCACGCGTGGAAGAAGAACTGCCAGTCCACGTACTCGCGCAGCGTCGCGAGGTCGGGCTCGACCACCCGTCGGCCGAGGAACGACGGCGTGGCGAGGTCGTCGAACGCCAGGCGCTCGGGGTTGGCGCGCGCCTCCGCGAACGGCAGCAACGGCTTCCGCTCCTTCTCCCCGTGCTGCTCGCGCAGACGCTCCTGCAGCTCGCGGTTCTCGACGTCGAGCCGCTCGCGCCGGTCGGGCTCGAGTAGATCAGACACGACGCCGACAACGCGCGAGGCGTCCAAGACGTGCACCGTCGGCTGCCCATACGCCGGTGCGATCCGCACCGCGGTGTGCTGCTTCGAGGTCGTAGCGCCGCCGATCAGCAGCGGCAGGTCGAGCCCGCGCCGCTCCATCTCCCGCGCGACGTTGACCATCTCATCGAGCGACGGCGTGATCAGGCCGGACAGGCCGACGACGTTCGCGTCCTCGGCGAGGGCGGTGTCGAGAATCGTCTCGGCCGGCACCATCACGCCGAGGTCGAGCACCTCATAGTTGTTGCAGCCCAGCACGACGCCGACGATGTTCTTGCCGATGTCGTGCACGTCGCCCTTGACCGTCGCGAGCACGATCTTCCCGCGCGCGCGACCGTGCGATCCGCCCGCGGCGGCCTTCTCAGCCTCCATGTACGGCTCCAGGTAGGCGACCGCGCGCTTCATCGCCCGCGCGCTCTTCACCACCTGCGGCAGGAACATCTTGCCCGCGCCGAACAGGTCGCCGACGATCTTCATGCCGTCCATCAGCGGCCCTTCGATCACGTCGAGCGCACGCTCCGCGCGCCCGCGGGCCTCCTCGGTGTCCTCCTCGATGAAGTCGACGATGCCGTGGACGAGCGCGTGTGCGAGCCGCTCCTCCACCGGGGCCTCCCGCCACGAGAGGTCGAGCTCGCGCTTCGTCGCGGAGCCCTCCACCCGGCTGGCGAGCTCGACGAGCCGCTCGGTCCCATCGGGGCGCCGGTTGAAGATCACGTCCTCGACGTGCTCCAGCAGCTCCGGCTCGATGTCCTCGTAGACGCTCAGCTGGCCCGCGTTGACGATGCCCATGTCGAGCCCGGCGCGGATCGCGTGGAACAGGAAAGCGGAGTGCATCGCCTCGCGCACGACGTCGTTGCCGCGGAAGGAGAACGACAGGTTCGAGATCCCGCCGCTCGTACGTGAGCCGGGGCAGCGCTCCTTGATCAGCGGCAGCGCCTCGATGAACGCCTTCGCGTACTCGTCGTGCTCCTCGATGCCCGTCGCGACCGCGAGGATGTTCGGGTCGAAGATCAGGTCCTCCGGCGCCCAGCCGTCCGCGACCAGCAGGTCGTACGCGCGGCCGCAGATCGCGACCTTGCGCTCGACGGTGTCGGCCTGACCTTTTTCGTCGAACGCCATCACGACGACCCCAGCGCCGTAGCGGCGGATCCGCCGCGCCTGCTCGAGGAATTGCTCCTCGCCCTCCTTGAGGCTGATCGAGTTGACGATCCCCTTGCCCTGGACGCACTTGAGCCCGGCCTCGAGCACGGTCCAGCGCGAGCTGTCGATCATCACCGGGATCCGCGCGACCTCGGGCTCGGTCGCGACCAGGTTGAGGAATGTCGTCATTGCCTGGACGCTGTCGAGCAGGTCGGCGTCCATGTTCACGTCGAGGAAGTTCGCGCCTCCGCGCACCTGCTCCAGCGCAACGTCGGCCGCACCCGCCCAGTCGTCGCCCTCGACCATGCGCCGGAAGCGGGCCGAGCCCGTGACGTTCGTGCGCTCGCCGATCATCACGAAACCCGTGTCGGGGCCGATCTCGAACGGCTCGAGGCCCGAGAACCGCGGCCGTGCCGGAGGCTCCGCAATCCGCCGCGGCTCGGCGCCGTCGATCGCCGCGACGATCGCGCGGACATGCTCCGGCGTCGTCCCGCAGCAGCCGCCGACGACGTTCAGCAGGCCGTCTCGCGCGAACTCGCCGAGGAAGCCGCTCGTGTCTGCGGGCTGCTCGTCGTGCAGGCCCATCTCGTTCGGGAGGCCCGCGTTGGGGTGGCAGGAGACGTAGGTGGTCGCGATCCGCGCGAGTCCCTCGGCGAACGGCCGCATCTCGCTGGCGCCGAGAGAGCAATTGACGCCGACGATCAGCGGCCGCGCGTGCTCGACGGACGTCCAGAACGCTTCCACGGTCTGCCCGGAGAGGTTGCGCCCGCTCTTGTCGATCGCCGTGAACGAGATCCAGAGCGGTAGGTCCGGTGCGATGTCGGCGGCCGCGGCGATCGCCGCTTTGGCGTTCAGCGTGTCGAAGATCGTCTCGATCAGCAGCAGGTCCACCCCACCCTCGTCGAGCGCCCTGATCTGCTCCGCGTAGGCCTCCTGGACCTGGTCGAACGTGTGCGAGCGGTAGGTCGGATCCTCGACGCGCGGCGAGAGGGAGAGCGAGACGTTCAGCGGCCCGACGGAACCCGCGACGAAGCCGCCGAACTCATCCGCGACCTCGCGCGCGAGGCGCGCCCCCGCGACGCTCATCTCGTAGGCGTGGCCTTCGAGCGCGTAGTCGGCCTGGCCGATCGACGTGGCCGTGAACGTGTTCGTGGTGGCGATGTCCGCGCCCGCCTCGAAGTAGGAGCGGTGGATCGCCGTGACGACTTCGGGGCGCGTAATGTTGAGGAGATCCGGGTCGCCGGCGACGTCGCGCGGGTGATCCTTGAAGCGCTCGCCCCGGTAGGCCTCCTCCCCGCGCACCTCGCGCTGGATCAGGACGCCCCACGAGCCGTCGAGCACGACGATGCGCTGCTCGAGCAACTCCTTCAGTTTCGCGATGCGCTCTTGCCTCAACGTCACTCCCGTGCCCAAGAGGTCGGGAGCCGGGGCTCCGCGGGCTCTTTAGGCGTTTGGTAACCCGGTCGCCAAGCTGCCGTTCAAATTCCCGGGGATTGTCCCTCAGCTTAGCGAAGCGCTCTAGCCGCCCGCGACGCGGAGCTGGTTTTCCGCATGGGCGATGCGCTGCTCGAGCTGCCAGCGGTCGGCCTCCGACTCGCCCGCTTCGAGCTTCTCGAGCTCCGCACGGGCTTCCTCGAGCTGCTTCTGGGCGCGCTCGCGGTCGATCTGCTCGACGTCGGCCGCATCGTCGACGAGGGCGATCGCCCGGTCGAGCTCGACTTTGAAGAACCCGGGGCCGGTCGCGAACTCCTTGACGTCGCCCTGCGTGACGTGCACCCGCGTCGATCCGGCCTTCAACGTCGCCACCAGCGGGGCGTGCCGCGCGAGCACGCCGATCTCGCCGGCCGCGCCGGGGACGATCATCATCTCGGCCTCGCCCTCGAACGCCGCTCCCTCCGGCGTCACGAGCGAGACGTCGAACCTGCGGCGCTCGTCCGCCACTTAGGCCGGGACGGGTTCCGCGTCGGGCTCGGGCTCGGCGGCGGCCTCTTCCGGCTTGTCCTCTTCGCCGCCCGACGCGCGCCCCTTCTCGACGGCCTGGTCGATCGTCCCGACCATGTAGAAGGCCTGCTCGGGGAGCTCATCGTGCTTGCCGTCGATGATCTCCTGGAAGCCGGTGATCGTGTCCTCGAGCCGCACGTACTGGCCAGGAGTGCCGGTGAACTGCTCGGCGACGAAGTTCGGCTGCGAGAGGAAGCGCTGGATCTTGCGGGCGCGCTGGACGGTCAGCTTGTCCTCGTCGGAGAGCTCGTCGATGCCGAGGATCGCGATGATGTCCTGCAGGTCGCGGTAGCGCTGGAGGATCTCCTGCACGCGCGTCGCCGTCTCGTAGTGCTCGGCCGAGACGATGCCGGGCTGGAGCGCGCGCGAGGTCGACGTGAGCGGGTTGACGGCGGGGTAGATCCCCTGCTCCACGATCGCGCGGTCGAGCACCGTCGTCGCGTCGAGATGGGCGAACGTGTTCGCCGGGGCCGGGTCGGTGAGGTCGTCGGCCGGCACGTAGATGGCCTGGACGGACGTGACCGAGCCGGTGCGCGTCGAGGTGATGCGCTCCTGCAGCTGGCCCATCTCCGTCGCCAGCGTCGGCTGGTAGCCGACCGCGCTCGGCATGCGGCCAAGCAGCGCGGAGACCTCGGACCCCGCCTGGACGAAGCGGAAGATGTTGTCGATGAAGAGGAGCACGTCCTGGCCCTGGTCGCGGAAGTACTCGGCCATCGTCAGGCCGGAGAGGCCCACGCGCAGGCGCGCGCCCGGCGGCTCGTTCATCTGGCCGTAGACGAGCGCTGTCTTGTCGATCACGCCCGACTCCTGCATCTCGAGCCACATGTCGTTGCCCTCGCGGGTGCGCTCGCCGACACCACAGAAGACCGACAGGCCGCCGTGCTCGCGGGCGACGTTGTGGATCAGCTCCTGAATCAGCACGGTCTTGCCCACACCGGCGCCGCCGAACAGGCCCACCTTGCCGCCCTTGACGTACGGGGCGAGGAGATCGATCACCTTGATCCCGGTCTCCAGCAACTCGGTCGTCGGGGAGAGCTCCTGGAAGCTCGGCGGCTCACGGTGGATCGGCCAGCGCTCGCCGCCCTCCGGCAGCTTGTCGCCGAGGTCGATCGTGTCACCGAGCACGTTGAAGATGCGACCCAGCGTCTGCTCGCCCACGGGCACCGAGATCGGCTCGCCCGTGTCGGCGACCTCGAGCCCGCGCGACAGGCCGTCGGTCGAGTCCATCGCGACAGCGCGGATGCGGTCGTCGCCGAGATGCTGCTGCACCTCCGCAATCAGCGTCGTTTCCTCGGCGCCGCCCTGGCCGGGAACCTGGATGCTGACGGCGTTGTTGATCTCGGGCAGGCCGCCCGTGAAAACGGCGTCGATGACGACGCCCTTGATTTCCACGATCTTGCCGACAGACGTCTTCGAATCAGAGGCGGGCATGGGTCTCCTGGAGCGGTGTTTCGGGGACTGGGCGAGGGACGCGCGTGCGTCGGAAAAGCGCCGTCAGTCTATCGAAGGGCCCCTGCGACCGACCCAGGTGCCGTCGCACCTCGTTCTCCGCCAGGGCGTCCGCCACACGGGCGGCATGATCGAGGCTTCAGACGTAGGACGAGATCGGCGAGGCCAGCACAACACCGAGCTTAGCTGCGGCGGTACCGGCTAGACGTTGAGGCCGATGCCGCGCTTGATGCCTGGGCGCATGAGCACGCGCGACTCGTGCAGCAGCTTTTCCTCAGCCGTGGCCTGGCCGGCCGGAGCACGCTGGATGCTCGAGGTATGGCCCGCAGGACTGCGGAAGAGGTGCGGCTGGGCGAGCGGGCCGAGTCCGAAGACGAACGCGACGGCTGCGGCGGCCGCGAAGGCCGGGGCCACGCGAAGCGCCGACCGGCGGCGCCGCGGGATGACGACCGGGCGCTCGAGCAGCTCCATCGGCGCGGTGCGCAGAGCCGCTGTCGAAGCAGCGAGGTCGCTGTCGAACGCTGTGCAGCCCGAGCACGCAGCGAGGTGCTTGCGCAGCATCGCCCGCTGGAGCTGGGGCAGCTCCCCGTCGACCCGCAGCGAGCTCCACTCGCGCGCACGCTCGCAATTCGTCGCAAATTTGCTGAAACCGGTCATCTCTTTCCTCTGACGGGGTTGGGCTTCATTAGTTAGCAGGAGCCCCGGTCGTCGAAATTAGAACAACGGATAACGAGTATCGGTTGCCGCGCCCAGGATGATGAGCACCAAACCGAGCGCGACGAACACGGCAGACATGTTCAGGCTCTCGCCCACGTCCTCCGCGGTGGCCCAGCGCAGCATTCGCGTCTGGAACAGCGGTCCGACGAGGCCGACCCCCGGATCGTTGGGCTGCGGCCGCACAGGCCCCCGGTTCGCGACGAAGAAGCCGAAGAGAAGCAGCACCGAGCCGACGACGTAGAAGCCCACCGACATCGACCGGAGCGCCGAGGAGCCGTTGCCGAACCCCACCGCGACCGAGAGCAGGACCGTGCCGAGCGAGATCGCGACCAGCAGGCCCGTGAAGCGAACGACCGCGGCCCGAATCACTGCTGGACGGGCGAGGGCTCCGGAGTCTCGGCGCGGCTCGAAGGCCGGCGGATCTCGGCGGCCGTCAACGGCCAGCTCTCGAGCGGGTAATGGCAGGCGGCGACGTGGCCGTCACCGAAGTTGTAGAGCGGCGGCGTGTCGACGTCGCAATGCCCTTCGCGGAACCGCGGGCAGCGCGGATGGAACCAGCACGCGTTCGGCGGGTTGATCGGGCTGGGGACGTCTCCCTCGAGCACGACCTTCTCGCGGGCGCGTCCGAGCGCGGGATTCGGAATCGGCACCGCGGAGAGCAGCGCGCCGGTGTACGGGTGCTTCGGAGCGCTGTAGAGCTGGGCGCGCGAGGCGACCTCGACCGCGTGTCCGAGGTACATCACCATGACCCGGTCGGAGATGTGGCGGACGACGTTGAGGTCGTGCGCGATGAAGATGTAGGTCAGCCCGAACTCCGCCTGGAGATCCTTGAGCAGGTTGAGGATCTGCGCCTGCACCGAGACGTCGAGCGCCGAGACCGGCTCGTCGCAGACGATCAGCTTGGGGTTGACGGCGAGCGCCCGCGCGACTCCGATGCGCTGCCGCTGGCCGCCGGAGAACTCGTGCGGGAAACGGTTGTAGTGCTCCGGGTTGAGCCCGACGACCTCGAGCAGCTCCTGGACGCGGCGCTTGTTCTCGGCGGCCGTGCCCATCTTGTGGACCTCCAGCGCCTCGGCGATGATCGAGCCGACGCGCTTGCGCGAGTTGAGCGACGCGTACGGATCCTGGAAGACCATCATCAGCTCGCGCCTGATCGGCCGCATCTCCGCCCGCGAGAGCTTCGTGATGTCGCGCCCGTCGAACATGATCCGCCCGCCCGTCGGGTCGAGGAGGCGCATTACGCAACGCGCCATCGTCGACTTCCCGCACCCCGATTCGCCCACGACTCCCAGCGTCTCGCCCTTCTTCACCGAGAACGAGACGCCGTCGACGGCCTTCACGGACGCGACGTGCTTCTGGAAGATGATGCCGCGGGTGATGGGGAAGTACTTCTGGAGATCCTCGACGACAAGGAGCTCCTCGCCCCCGCCGCCGCTGTACTGACCGTCGGCGGCCACCTACGACGCCTCCGCGAGCGTTCCGGCGAGCAGCTTGGCCGCCTCCCGATCTTTTGTCGCCTCGTCGAGGTGACAGCGCTGGAGGTGATCCGGGTCGTCGCTGACCCGCTCCAGCCCGGGCTCGGTCTGCAGGCAGATGTCCATCACGTACGGGCAGCGGGGATGGAAGCGGCAGCCGCGCGGGGGGTTCAGGAGCGACGGCGGCGAGCCCTGGATCTGGACGAGCCGCTCGACGTCTGCGTCGAGCCGCGGGAGCGAGCCCAGCAGGCCCCACGTGTACGGGTGATGGGGGCGGTTGAACAGATTGTCGACAGGCGCATGCTCGACGACGCGCGCCGCGTACATGACGACGACATCGTCCGCGACCTCCGCGATCACGCCGAGATCGTGCGTGATCAGGACGATCGCGCTGCCGAAGTCCTCCTGGAGCTTCATCATCAGGTTCAGGATCTGCGCCTGCGTCGTCACGTCGAGCGCGGTCGTCGGCTCGTCGGCGATCAGGACGTCAGGATCGTTCACGAGCGCCATCGCGATCATCACGCGCTGGCGCATGCCGCCGGAGAACTGGTGGGGATAGTCGTCGATTCGCCGCTCCGCCTTGGGGATGCCGACCGCGTTGAGCAGCTCGAGCGCCCGGTCACGCGCCTGCTTCTTCGACACGTC
>JBDTZN010000088.1:0-7611 GCA_040005095.1 Thermoleophilia bacterium
GAGCCCGTAGTCGCTGGTGCTGGTGACGCTGAAGCCGTTGACCGTGACCCAGCTCCGGCCTGAGATCGCGAAGCCGTTCGTCTGGCCGTTCAGCACTGTCGCTCCCGGAGTGGCAGTGAAGGCAACCGGCGCGGTCGACGTGCCGGAGGATGCGACGGTGACGCTTTCGGGATAGCTGCCGGCCGCGACCTGTACCGTCTGTCCGGCCGTCACCTTTGCCGCAGCTGCCCCGATCGTGCAGAAGGGCTGGTCGGCGGTTCCGGCGCCGGCATCGGAACAGGCGGCGTTGCCGCGGTCGACGTATAGCGTCGGACCGGTAGCGGCGTCGAGAGTGCCGGGGACCAGCGCGAACGCCGCGGCGGCCATGGCCGTCCCGAGGATCCGAGCGCCCGTCTTCTTCATACCCACTCCATCACTACCACTCCATCCTGCCTCTCGCGGCCGCAACGCGGAACGCCGTGCGTCCAGAGTGACATCGCCGCCGCACCTGGTCAATGGGCCGCTCGGCCTATCTTCATCTCACTGACGCTGATTGCGAACCACGCGCCTTCGAAAACGGCCCGCGCGCATCATGATGTGCCGCGGAGGTCACGCAGCGGTACAAGATGGGCCGTTCGGCCTATTGAATCGGCCCCTGACGTACTGTTAATGTAGCGGCGGGACGGACTGCGGCACCTCGTCCGTTTCCGATATGCGGCACCGGCGTCACGCCGGAAACAATTTGGGGGAGGGTACCTGTGATTGCGGATTCACAGGCTTCGCGATTTGACGTGGGGTCGGACGGCTGCTCTGCCTTGCCGTTCCCGCGCCCGGTGGTGGGAAGATGAGCGAAGCCGTCTTCCCGCTTCCGCACCAGCTGTCGACGCCCGGGCGTCGTTCTGTCAAGGCTGTTCTCCTCGCCGGCCGACAAGCGACAGCGGGGGCCGCCGTCGTGCTCGTCGCCGTTGCCGCCGTTCTCGCTCCGTCAGGCCTCACTCCGCAGACGCTCTTCGCGGCTGCCGTCGGTACGACGGTCTGGGTGGTCGCTCTTCGGACCAGCTACAGCGGCCCCCGGTTGTGCGCGCTCGGTACCGGCGTCGTCACCGCTGTCGGGATCCTGAGCGGCCTCGCAGCGGTCTCCGTTCTCGACGTGTGGCTGCCTGGTCTGGAGCTGAGCCTGCGACAGGTGCTCCTGATGGCAGGGGCTGTGTTCCTCGCGTCCTGTGTGTTCGAAGCGCAGACGCAGAGGTTGCGTTCGAGCCGGCGGTTGCTCCTCGTGGGCGCCGACGACGGGATCCGGGAGCTGCTCGACGAGCTCGTCAAGCATCCGCAAGCTCCCTACGAGGTGGTCGGGATCGTGGATGACGAGCCGGTCGACTACGTCGGAGGCGCACTCCGGCTCGGGAGGACAGCAGAACTGGAGTCCATCCTGCGTCAAGCGCGGCCGGACCTGGTCGTGCTGGGCCCCGACGGTTGCCGGGCCGAAGCTCTCTCGCACGTGCTCGACGTCGCATCGCTCGGCATCCGCGTCGTGGGTGTCCATCACTTCAACGAGCACGCGTTCGGCAAGGTGCCGGTGCAGCACCTCGCTCCCGAATGGTTCATGGGAGTCCTGCATCTCTACCAGCGGCCGTACTCACGCATCGTCAAGCGAACCTTCGACCTCATCGTCGCGGGCGTCGCTCTGCTCGTCCTGGCTCCCTTTCTGCTCGCACTCTTTCTGATCGTCCGCGCCTCGAGTACCGGGCCGGTCTTCTTCCGGCAGCTTAGGCTCGGCGAGGGCGGCGGGGTCTTCGAGATCAACAAGTTCCGAACGATGGTCGACGGCGCAGAACAACCGGGCGTCGCGGTCTGGGCCAGCGTCGACGACGCACGGGTGACGCGCATAGGGCGTGTGCTGCGGCGAACGCGGCTCGACGAGCTTCCCCAGCTGTGGAACGTGCTTCGCGGAGACATGAGCATCGTCGGCCCGCGGCCCGAGCGGCCGGAGTTCCTCGACCTGCTCCACGAGACGGTTCCCTTCTGGACGCGGCGGCACCTGGTCAAGCCGGGGATTACGGGCTGGGCGCAGGTGCGGCGCGGCTATACCGACGACGCCATGGGTACCGCCGACAAGCTTGCGTACGACCTCTACTACCTCAAGCACCGCAGCCTGCTGTTCGATCTCGCAATCGCTTGGCGGACGGTCGGCATCCTGTTTTCGGGTTTCGGTTCGCGGTAGGCTGCGGCCGGATCGGCGTTTACGCTCGAACCGACGGCTCCCCGTCCCGTTTCCAGACTGCGACGACCTCGCCCATCGTCGACCAGCGGAAGTCGCCGAGCAGCGACGTGAAGCGCCGCTCGCAGCTCTCGAGGCCGACGTAGTGCCGGAAGCGGTAGCCCAGAGGAACGCCGTCGACCCGCGGCTGACCGGGGTCGATCTCCCAGGGATGGATGTAGAAGACGTACGGCTGCCCCGTGCGGAGGATCCGGCTGACGCCGCGGCGGAAAACCGGGTAGGGGATGAGCCGGAAGTATCCGCCGCCGCCCCACGGGAAGCCGTGCGACCCGACCGCGAGGCAAGAGACGCAGACCTCGTGGAATCCCGGTCGCAGCTCGACGAGCGGCTCGCCCGGCCTCATGCCGGTGAGGCGCCCGTAGCGGTCGTGTGCCACCGTCGGAAAGGCTGAGGAGTCGTAGGAGAACCCGAGGTGGGCGAGAATCGGGATCGCCCAGTCGGTGATCGAGAAGGCAGGGGCCCGATACCCGATCACCGCGGCGCCGGTCAGGTCCTCCAAGAGGCTCTTCGACCGCTGTACGTCTTTGCGAAACTCGTCGGGCGAGAGGGTGCCGAGCAGCTGGTGGCCGTAGCCGTGTGACCCGATCTCGTGGCCCTCGTCTGCGATTCGCTTGACCAGCGAGGGGCACCTGTCGGCAACCCAGCCCAGGACGAAGCAGGTCGAGCGGACGCCCCGCTCGGCCATGAGTGAGAGCATCCGATCCATGTTCCGCTCGACCCTGAGCTCGCGCGTCTTCCAGGTGTCGCGTCGAATGACCCCGCTCAGGTTCTCGACCTGGAACCAGTCCTCGACGTCGATCGACATGACGGCACGCGCCGCCGAGCCCGCAGTGGAGTTCACGGCAGATAACGTACCGTCGCCGCCCTCCGCGTAGGCCACGCGCGCCTGCGCGATTAGGCCGTTCGGCCCATTGACCTCGTTGGGCGAAGCGATATGGTGGTGTGTACCCGCGAAGAGCGCCGGCGGCCATTGGCGTTCTTTCGCGCGAACTGCGGCAAGCCGGCGTAGCCGGCGATCAGGAGAGGGGAGAAAGGCCTTGAGGGGTGCGTCGATGGATCTGCGCATGAGCGCCGAGACGGCAGGGCTGCGGCACGCCCGGAACTCGCGCCGGTCGCGCACTCGCCGGCGTCTGGCGGGGCGCCTTCTCTGCCTCGGGATCCTCCTCTTCGTTCTGGCGGTGCCCGCTGCCGTTCGCGCGGTCGCCGGAACGTCGGACGAGATCCACTACACCTTCACCGGCCCGACGTCCGTCGCCTTCGACTGGCGCGGCACTGCCACCGACATCAGCTACGGCGTGACGACGAGCTACGGGTCGACCGCCACCGCGCAAACGCCGAGCCCGCTGCCCCGCTCTTCTTCAGGCCCGTTCCAGGAGGTCGCGCTGACCGGTCTCACCGCGGGTACGACCTACCACTATTCGATCGGCGGAGGCGCGGACAACACGTTCACGACCGCGCCGACGGGAAGCTTCCGCTTCGACGTCATCGGCGACGTCGGCAGCTCGCTGCAGTCGTCCAACGTCTCGACGACGCAGAACCAGATCGCGGCCGACAGCCCGGCGTTCGTTCTGATGGACGGCGACCTCACCTACGGGGACCCGGACGGTCAGGCTGCCGTCGACCAGCACTTCAACGACGTGATGGCGTGGAGCCAGCGGGCCGCGTACATGCCCGCCTGGGGCAACCACGAATGGCAGACCCCGACGGCCGACGACCTGCGCAACTACAAGGGGCGATTCGTCCTTCCGAACCCGATCACGGCTCCGGCGGCCCCGGCGCCAGGGTGCTGCGGCGAGGACTCCGGGTGGTTCGACGCAGGCGGGGTCCGCTTCATCTCCTATCCCGACCGATATTCGAGCTCCACCTGGTCGAACTGGCAGACGCAGATCGACCCGGTCTTCGCCGCCGCGCAGGCCGACCCCGCGATCCACTTCATCGTGACGTACGGCCACCGTCCCGCTTACTCGACGGGCTTCCACCCCGGCGATAGGGACCTCGCCGGCATCCTCGACACGCTCGGGGATCGGTACTCGAAGTACGCACTCGACTTCAACGGACACTCGCACGACTACGAGCGGTACCAGCCGATCCACGGTGTCACGCACATCACGGCGGCCGGCGGAGGCTACAAGCTCGAGGCGCCGTGGTCGGGAACGGATGTGCGCACCGCGTTCAGGGCGATGCATCTCGAGCACGTGCGGGTCGACGTCTCCTCGACCGGCATGCGCGTCGAAGCGGTTTGCGGCCCGCCCACCGCGATCGACGACATGGAATGCGTGCAGGGCTCCGTGATCGACACGTATGTGCTCGGCACGAACCCGCCGCCGCCGCCGCCGCCGCCGGCGATCCTCTACGTCGACAAGGGCAACCCGAACTGCTCCAACACCGGCTCGGGAACCGCCACACAGCCCTTCTGCTCGATCACGCCGGCTGCCTCCAGAGCAGGCGCCGGCCAGACGGTTCTCGTCTCCTCCGGGACTTATAGCGAGAGCCTGACCGTGTCCGGCTCGGGCACCGCCAGCGCCCCGCTGAACTTCGTCGCAGCGCCGGGAGCCACAGTCGTCCTTACCGGCGTGGCCAACGGGATCTACATCTCCGGGCGGAGCTACGTGAGCGTGCAGGGTTTCGACGTCACCCGGACAACCGACGACGGCATCGTGGTCAAGAACTCGTCCAACATCACGCTGTTCGGCAACCACGTCAGCTATGCAGGGCAGCCGGTCAAGACCCAGACCGCGAAGGGCATGCGGATCGAGAACACGAACGACTCCGTGATCTCCGGCAACACCGTCGACCACAACACCGCTTACGGGATCTATCTCGACCTCAACTCGACGCGCAACCAGGTGCAGGGCAACATGCTCTTCAACAACGCGTTCGGTTGGCAGCGGGCGGCCTCGGGGATTCGGATCCACAGCTCGCCCGCCAACACGATCTCCTCGAACATCAGCCATGACAACGAGGACTCCGGAATCGAGTTCGACAAGTCGTCGAACAATCTCGCGGTCAACAACGTCACCTACAACAACGGCGACCACGGCATCGACACGACCGCCACGTCGACCGGCGCACGGCTGATCGCCAACACTGTCTACAAGAACGTCACCTCCGGCATCAACATCGAGGGCACCTCCACCGGGGCGACGGTCGCCAACAACATCAGCGTCGACAACGGCATTGCGAGCCCGCGCTCGCACAGCAACATCCGCGTGGAGACGGGCTCGACCTCGGGTACGACCCTGGACTACGACCTGGTCAACCTGAGCAGCGCCGACGTGATGGTGATCTGGAACAACGTCAACTACAACTCACTCGCCGCCTTCAAGTCCGCGACGGGACAGGAGACGCGCGGAGTCCAGGCAGATCCGAAGTGGAAGAGCCAGGCGAGCGGCGACTTCCACCTGCTGGCCGGCTCACCCGCGATCGACAACGCCAACTCCGGTGCGAGTGGACAGCCGAGCGCAGACGCGGGAGGTGCCGAGCGCGACGACGACCCCGCCACGCCCAACACGGGCGTGGGCCCGCGCGCGTACGACGACCGCGGAGCCTACGAATACGACGCTCCCGCGCTCGATCACATCGTGATCAGCCCCTCGAGCGCCACCACCACCGCCGGCAGCCCCAAGGCGTTCACGGTTCAGGGCTTCGACGCTTCCGGCAACTCGTTCGGCGATGTGACGGCCTCCACGACGTTCTCGATCTCTTCGAGCGGATCCTGCACCGGCAATTCCTGCACGGCGACCACGGCCGGGCTATACACCGTGACCGCTGACGACGAGGGGAAGACGAGCAGCGCCTCCCTGACCGTGACCGCCGCGGCGCTCGATCACCTGGTGCTCGCGCCTGCGTCGGCGACGATCACGGCCGGGGGCTCGAAGGCGTACACAGCCGCGGGGCGCGACCTGTACGAGAACTCGCTCGGCGACGTGACGTCCACGACGACGTTCACGATCGGGCCCAACGGCTCGTGCACCGGCGCCACCTGCACCGCGTCGATCGTCGGGGCGCACACCGTGACGGGCACGAAGGCGGGGAAGACCGGAACCGCGACTCTGCAGGTGACGGCTGGCACGCTCGACCACATCGTGATCAGCCCCTCCAGCGCCACAATCTCCGCAGGTGGCTCGCGTGCGTACACGGTGGAGGGCTTCGACGCTTCGAACAACTCCCTCGGCGACGTCACCGCGAACACGACCTTCACGATCGCCCCGGACGGGTCGTGCACCGGCGCCACGTGTACCGCGACGGCGGCCGGCTCGCACACCGTGACCGGCAACGACGGCGGCAAGACGAGCACCGCGACGTTGACCGTGAACGCTGGGCCGCTTGATCACTTGGCGCTGTCGCCGGCGTCGGCGTCGATTGGCGCAGGCGGCTCGCAGGCGTACACGGCTGCGGGGCGCGATCAGTACGACAACCCGCTGGGAGACGTGACCTCCTCGACGACGTTCACGATCGGCCCCAACGGGTCGTGCGGCGGTGCGACCTGCACCGCGACGTCCGTTGGTGCGCACACGGTGACGGGGACGAGCGCCGGCAAGAGCGGTACCGCCTCCCTGGCCGTGACCGCAGGGACGGTCGATCACCTCGTCCTGACTCCGGCCTCAGCCTCGATCGTGGCCGGCGGCTCGCAGACCTACACGTCCGAGGCACGCGACCAGTACGAGAACTCCCTGGGCGACGCGACGGCAGACACGACCTTCACGATCGCACCCGACGGCTCCTGCACCATCGCGAGCTGCAGTGCGTCGACTGCCGGGCCGCACAGCGTCACCGGCACGCTCGTGACCGCAACCGGTACCGCCTCCCTGGCTGTGACCGCAGGGACGGTCGATCACATCGTGATCAGTCCCACGACCGCGACGATCGCCGCCGGTGGCTCGCGTGCGTACACGGTGGAGGGCTTCGACGCTTCGAACAACTCCCTCGGCGACGTCACCGCGAACACGACCTTCACGATCGCCCCGGACGGGTCGTGCACCGGCGCCACGTGTACCGCGACGGCGGCCGGCTCGCACACCGTGACCGGCAACGACGGCGGCAAGACGAGCACCGCGACGTTGACCGTGAACGCTGGGCCGCTTGATCACTTGGCGCTGTCGCCGGCGTCGGCGTCGATTGGCGCAGGCGGCTCGCAGGCGTACACGGCTGCGGGGCGCGATCAGTACGACAACCCGCTGGGAGACGTGACCTCCTCGACGACGTTCACGATCGGCCCCAACGGGTCGTGCGGCGGTGCGACCTGCACCGCGACGTCCGTTGGTGCGCACACGGTGACGGGGACGAGCGCCGGCAAGAGCGGTACCGCCTCCCTGGCTGTGACCGCAGGGACGGTCGATCACATCGTGATCAGT
>JBDTZN010000089.1:0-7475 GCA_040005095.1 Thermoleophilia bacterium
GAGCCACCGCGCCGAGCGCGGCGCCGCCGAGCCACGCAAGCCGGTTCGAGGCCACTAGTGCCCCTTCAGTGGATGTTGCCGAGCTTCTGGGTCGCGAGCACCAAGCGCTGCGGGCCAGGAGCCGAAGGACATTCGCTGGAGGGGCACCCAGGGCGATGCTACACTGGCGCCGCTTCCTGCCTCGCTTCGCGTCGTCCGTTCCCGAGCGACGCCTGCCGGCGAGGCCGCCTAAGACCGAAGGAAGGAGCTCGGGATGAACGTTGCGTACGAAATCTTGCTGATGCTCGACCCTGAGCTCCCCGAGGAGCGTCAGACCGAGATCATCACCCGCGCCCGCGAGCTGATCGAGAAGGGCGGCGGAACCTGGCAGAGCCACGACGTCTGGGGCCGTCGGCGACTCGCCTACGAGATCGACCACAAGCCTGATGGGGCGTACCACCTGTTCCTGTTCCAGGCCGAGCCGGAGACGCTCGACGAGCTCTCCCGCATCCTCAAGATCACGGACGGCGTCATGCGCCACCTCGCCGTCCGGCAGGTCGAGGGCGCGCGGACCTCGGCGCCGCCTCCGCTGCCTGCGGCCGACGACCGGCAGCCTGCGTACGCTGAGGCGAACGTCCGTTCGCACGATGACTCAGAAGAGGAGAGCTAGCGATGGCCAACATCAATCGCGTCGTCCTGGTCGGAAACCTGACGAAGGACCCGGAATTGCGGCACACGCCGAGCGGTACCGCGCTCTGCAAGCTGCGCATCGCCGTGAACACGCGGCAGAAGGACAGCACCACCGGCGAATGGGGTGACAAGCCCAACTACTTCGACGTCACGGTGTGGGGCAACCAGGCCGAGAGCTGCTCGCAGTTCCTCAGCAAGGGCCGCCCTGTCGCCGTCGACGGTCGGCTCGACTGGCGCGAGTGGGACGCGCAGGACGGCACCAAGCGCCAGGCCGTCGAGATCATCGCCGACACGGTTCAGTTCCTCGGCTCGCGCGACGGCGGGGGCGCACCGGGCGGCGGCGGCGAGCAGCCGCAGTTCGTCCCGGCAGCCGCGGCCGCGGAGACCGCCGACTTCGGCTCGGCCGGCGCCGACGACGACATCCCGTTCTGATGGCGCAGCGCATGGAAGGCAGACAGCAGCGCAAGCGCCCCGGGCAGTCGTCAGGCCCGATCCGGCGCAAGTCCTGCTACTTCTGCAAGGAGAAGGTCGACGAGATCGACTACAAGAACGTCAACCAGCTCCGGCGCTACATCTCGGAGAAGGGCAAGATCCGCTCCCGCCGCATCAGCGGCGCGTGCCGGCGCCACCAGCGCCAGGTCGCGGTCGCGGTGAAGCGTGCGCGCGAGATGGCGCTTCTGCCCTACGTTTCCGGCTAGTCATGGAAGTGATTCTCAGAGAAGACGTGGACAAGGTCGGCCTGCGCGGCGAGGTCGTGAACGTTGCGCGCGGCTACGCCCGCAACTACTTGTTCCCGCGCAAGCTGGCGCAGGCGGCGACCCCGGCACTCGTCAAGGAGCTCGAGAAGCGTCAGGTGCAGATCTCCCGCCACGAGGCCGCGAGCGTCGAGCAGGCGCGCGAGATCGCGTCGACGCTCGAGCAGGCCGAGTTGCGCTTCGAGGTCAAGTCTGGCCCGACCGGCTCGCTCTTCGGCTCGGTCACGCCGACCGACATCGCCGACCAGATCTGGGAGAAGCACAAGGTCCGCGTCGACCGCCGCAAGATCGACACCGACACGATCAAGCGCATCGGCCGCTACGAGATCCCCATCGAGCTGTTCCAGGACGTGACGGTCGAGGTCAAGGCGCTCGTCGTTCCGGAGGGCGGGGAGCTGCCGCCGGAAGAGGAGCTCGCCGCGATGGAGGCCGCCGAGGCCGCGGCCAACGCGCCCGACGAGGAAGAGGCCGGGGAAGAGCTCGACCTCGACGCGATCGACGCCGCGGCGCTGGCGCAGGATCCGGTCGTCTCCGACGAGTCCGAGGTCGAGCCCACCGCGGAGGATGTCGCCGGCGAAGTGCCCGACGACGAGCTCGACCGGGCGGCCTACGGGGCCGACGTCGCCGAGGCCGAAGCGGCCGGCGAAGACCTTCGGGCGACCTAAACCGCCCGTTTCGCCCGTTCGTCCACAGGCTCGTCCACAGGCCTGGGGATTTCGCCACGAACTTCCCGCACGATGCGGACGAACTTTCCACCGCGCCGTCCGGCCCTTCTGCGAACATGTGTTCTGAAATGCCTGGTAAAACGGTTATTGCCGTCCGCGTAGAGCGTGTCTCCACAGGCCTATGCCCGAGCGGCCCCCCCTGCTTGGATGAAGGCGAATGAGCCAGCTCGCGGACCTCCCGCAGACCGCGCCGGTCCCGCCGCAGAACCTCGAAGCCGAGGAGTCGGTCCTCGGGGCGATGCTTCTCTCCCCTGGCGCGATCGGCGCGGTCAGCGAGATCCTCGATGCGAGCGATTTCTACCGCGAGAGCCACGGACGCATCTACCGGGCGGCCGCGGACCTGTACGGAAAGGGCGAGCCGGTCGACGCGATCACGCTCGTAGACGAGCTCGAGGAGCGCGGCGACCTCGAGCAGGTCGGAGGTCGCGTCCGCATCCACGAGCTCGCCGCGCTCGTGCCCGCGACCGCCAATGCGTCGCACTACGCGCGCATCGTGCGCGAGATGGCGACGCTGCGCGGCCTCATCTCCGCCGGCGGCGAGGTGGCTCGGCTCGGTTGGGAGCGGCCCGGCGACACGGCCATGCTCGTCGACCGCGCCGAGCAAGTCATCTTCGATCTGTCGCAGAGCCGGGTCACGAGCGAGTTCAGCCACATCGAGTCGCTGCTGAAGGAGAGCTTCGAGCGCATCACGGCCCTGTACGAAGCCGGGGCCGACGTGACCGGCGTGCCGTCCGGCTTCAAGGATCTCGACCGGCTCACTGCCGGCTTCCAGCCCGGGAATCTGATCATCATCGCCGCACGACCGAGCATGGGGAAGTCAGCGCTCGGTCTGTGCATCGCCGCGAATCTCGCCGTCCGGCACGAGCTCCCGGTCGCCCTCTTCACGCTCGAGATGTCGAAGACCGAGGTGACCCAGCGGCTGATGTGCAGCGAGGCGAAGGTCGAGTCGCAACGCCTCCGCACCGGCAAGCTCGCCGTCGACGACTGGCCCCGGCTGACCGCCGCGTGCGACAAGCTCGCCAAGGCGCCGATCTACGTCGACGACTCGGCCTCGATCACGATGATGGAGATCCGCTCGAAGGCCCGACGGCTCAAGTCGCGCGAGCCGAATCTCGGGTTGATCGTCGTCGACTACCTCCAGCTCATGACCTCGGGGACGAACATGGAGAACCGCGTCCAGGAGGTATCACAGATCTCACGGAACCTGAAGGTGCTCGCGCGCGATCTCGACGTGCCCATCCTCGCGATGTCCCAGCTCTCCCGAGCGGTCGAGCAGCGGCACGACAAGCGTCCGATCCTCTCCGACCTGCGGGAGTCGGGCTCGATCGAGCAGGACGCGGACCTCGTCGCCTTCATCTACCGCGACGAGTACTACAACGACGACTCCGACCAGCAGGGCCTGGCCGAGGTCATCCTCGCCAAGCATCGCAACGGGCCTACCGATGCGATCAAGCTCTCGTTCCTGAAGCGCTACGCGAAGTTCGCCGATCTGGCCGCATGACCCTGCTCGAGCAACCGGTCGTCCTACTGCCCGCGCGAGGCACTACGTTCACGGTGCTCTGCGCCCGCTGCATCGACGACCATCCAGACGAGTTCCTGCAGGCCACGGTCACCGGCACGCTGCGCCTCGACGCCACACACGGCGCCGCTTTTTGCCCGCACGGGCACGAGATTCGCGTCGAACGGGCCGGCTAGCGTCGCCTCAGCGGTTCTCCGGATCCGCCTTGTGAGCCCTGAGGGCGACATGTAGCTGGGTCCACGTCTGATCGCCGCAGACGCCGTCGACCTTCTGGTGGTGATCCTTCTGGAACTTCTCCACCGCGGCCTTCACCTGCGGTCCGAAGTGCGGGAACGCCTCAGGGAGATAGTGCTGTTTATCGACCGGACTGCGGATCGCGGCGAGGATCCCCGCCATCCGCTTCACGTTCGGACCCTCGTTGCTGAACTGCAGCGTCGGATCCTTCCGCTCGGGCTCCTTGCGGAAGTTGAGGTGCTGAGCCTCCTGCTTGCTGCCCGGATACGTCGTCGTAACGATCCACCCGCGCTTCCCCGCCGCCTGGATGACCGTCTGCAGGTTGTTCACGTCGATGCCGACCTGCCAGTATTCGAGCTGGTCGCCCACGTTGCCCGGGTACGCGACCCCGTCGTTCCGGCGCTCGTGCGTCGACTGTCCGGGCCGGTTTGCGGGGTTCCAGTGCGCCGGATCTTTCGCGTGCAGCTCGAAGAGCTCACGCTGCGAGTGCTTGCCGCATTGCTTGAGGATCGGCTCGGCTTCGGGCGAGCGATCGCATGAGTTGAGCTTCGCCCCCGAGTCGGCGAAGATCGCGCGCAGTTCGTCCGCGAGCTCGGCCGGGACCGGGCAATTCTGGATGATCTCGAATTCCATCGCTCCTCCTTCGATCTGCGGACTCGAAGCATCTCGCGTTTGACTGAGGTATGCAACAGACGCGCGACCGACGCACCGGCTAGTGTCCGTGGACGTGCCTGGCACTGTGATTGTCGGCGCGCAGTGGGGAGACGAGGGCAAGGGGAAGATCGTCGACCTGCTGGCGCAGCACTCGGACGTGGTCTGCCGCTACCAGGGCGGGCCGAACGCCGGGCACACGATCATCGTCGGCGACGAGACGTTCAAGATCCGCCAGATCCCGAGCGGCGTGATCTCGGGGAAGATCTCCGTCCTCGGCGCCGGCTGCGTGGTCGATCCGCAGGTCTTCCTGCAGGAGGTTGACGAGCTCGAGGCGCGCGGTGTCTCGACGGACGTCGTGCGCCTATCAGGGAACGCGCACCTCGTAATGCCCTGGCACGTGGCGATCGACCAGGCAAGCGAGCGACGCCTGGGCCAGCTGCAGATCGGCACCACGCGTCGTGGGATCGGGCCGGCCTACGCGGACAAGGCTTCGCGGATCGGGATCCGCGTCCAGGACGTGCTCGACCCGAAGATCCTGCGGCAGAAGATCGAGGTGGCGCTGGCCGAGAAGAACGTCTGGCTGGAGCGCGTGTACGAGGTCGCACCGTTCTCGCTCGACGAGATCGCCGACCGGTATGAGGACCACGCCCAGCGGCTGCGCCCGTACGTGGCGGACACGTCCCTCCTGGTCGACCAGGCGCTCCGCGACGGCAAGTTCGTGCTCTTCGAGGGCGCGCAGGGAACGCTGCTCGACCTCGATCACGGGACGTATCCGTTCGTGACGTCGTCCAACCCGGTCGCCGGAGCGGCCGCGACGGGCACGGGCATCGGCCCGAACCGGCTCGACTCGATCATCGGCGTGGCCAAGGCGTACGTGACGCGGGTCGGCGAAGGGCCGCTGCCGAGCGAGATTCCCTCTCCGCAGCAGGAGCAGGTGCGCGAGCTCGGAGGCGAGTTCGGCACGGTGACCGGCCGCGAGCGGCGCTGCGGCTGGCTCGACCTCGTCGCGCTCCGCTACGCGGTGCGGGTGAACGGGCTCACCTCGCTCGCGCTGACGAAGCTGGACGTGCTCTCAGCCTTTGCCGAGTTGCCGGTCTGCGTCCGCTACCTCCTGCCGGACGGAAGCGAGACGGCGGACTTCCCCGCGCACCAGAGCGATTTCCACCACTGCCGGCCGGTCTACGAAACCCTCGCCGGCTGGGAGGAGCCCCTCGACAGGTGCGACTCGGTCGAGTCGCTGCCCGCCGCAGCGCACCGCTACGTCGAGTTCGTCGAGGAGTCGCTGGACGTCGAGGTGTCGCTGATCGGCACCGGGGCCGAGCGAGAGCGAGTGCTCTCGCCGCGCGGCCTCGAGACCGTCGCTCGGCCCTAGCCTCTCAGCGCTTCGAGGTGGTAGTGCGCGGCCTCGTCGACCTCGGGAGCGCGACCGTACGTGTGCCAGCACCAGATCGCGACGTCGGCACTGACGAGCTTTCGCATCGTGGCCAGCAAGCCGTCTTCCGAGTCCGGAAAGCGCGCCGCCGCGTCGTCGCCGAGATGTGCGAGATCCCACTCGAGCGGGCCGCGACAGGCCGTGTCGAAGTCGATCCAGCGCGGTCCTTCTCGTGTGGCGAGCAGGTTCGCGGTGTGAGGTCCGCCGTGAAGCACGCGGCGAGAACGTCGTTTTGACCCGGCTTCCGCGCGCACGCAGCGCAGCGAATCGCTCGGCGAGGAACGCCGAGGTATCGAGCCCGAGCCTCGATCCAAGCGCGACCGCGGCCCCGAAGGCCCGCTTGCGCCGATCGCGTAGCGCAAGGCGCCGAGAAGTGTCGGCGTCAACTCCCACGGACGTGTCCCGTGCGTCAGCCACTCGCGGATCCTCACTACTCATTGCCTCACAGCGTAGGAGCCGCGCACGCGCCGGCGCGCCCAAACCGCAGCCTCCCTTGCCCCGGGTGGGTGGGGGGTGTTGGGCGGGGACCCGCCCGGAGCGTAGCGGCGGGCGGCGCCCAAGTCTGTGTCGACTTCGTTGCGAAAGCGTGTCGGCGGCGGGCGGCTGGGGCGCGGTGCGGTCGTTGATCACGTGCTCGTACAGGGCCCGGTAGGCGTTGACCGCCATCGCAATGTCGCCCGGGTCGACGTCGCGGCCCGCTTCGTTCGCCTGCGTCACCTCGTGCGCGGCACGGAATTCCGTGACGACTTCGGGGTCGTCCCCCTCCGACGCGATCTCGTCGGTCAGCGCGTACCCACGCGCCTCGAGCATCTCGGCCACGAGCCGATCGAGCGAGGCGAGGGTCGCGGCCGGATCGTCGGCGAGCTCCTCCTGAAGCGACTCCCATTCGCTTTCCCACTCGTGTCGGTCGAGACCGGGCTCGTGCACGAGCAGCTACATGCGCGGCGGCCGGGAATGTCAAACCATCGCTGACGGCCTCAGTAGACTCGCCGCGTGAAAGTCCTCCTCGTCGGCTCGGGCGGGCGCGAGCACGCGCTGGCGTGGAAGCTCGCGCAGAGCCCGGAACTCACCGGGCTGCACGCGGCCCCCGGGAACCCCGGCATCGCAGCTCTCGGGAAGTGTCATCCCGTCCGCGCGGAGGACGGCGAGGGACTGCTTGGGCTCGCCGGCGAGCTCGAGGCCGGCTTGGTCGTGATCGGGCCTGAGGTTCCACTCGTGGCGGGCGTCGCGGACGAGCTGCGCCACGCCGGCTTCGTCGTCTTCGGGCCGGGCGCCGCTGCCGCGCGCATCGAGGGCTCCAAGCTCTTCGCCAAGGAGGTCATGCGGGCGGCCGGAGTGCCCACGGCGGCGGTGCTCGACGAACCGCGCGTCCCGTGCGTGATCAAGGCGGACGGGCTCGCAGCCGGCAAGGGCGTCTACATCTGCCGGACCCACGAGGAGCTGCAGGCCGGGCTCCAGGCGGCGGCCGCGCTCGGCGCCGAGACCGT
>JBDTZN010000090.1:0-7378 GCA_040005095.1 Thermoleophilia bacterium
GGCGCGGAGCTCGCGGGCGCGGTCTACGAGCCGCGGCTCACGCTCGACCTGCCGAGGGCCGAGACGGTGGGCACGGCCATGAACGCGTTCGCGCACGCGGCTGAGGCGCTCTACGTGGACGGGCACAACGCGGAGGCGGACAGGCACGCGCTCGAGGGCGCGCGGCTGATCTCGGCGTTCCTGCCGCGGGTGGTCGACTCGCCGCACGATCTCGGAAGCCGACGCGGGCTGCTCGAAGGGGCGATGCACGCGGGCGCCGCGCTCGGAGGCTCGATGCTCGCGCTCGGCCACGCGATGGCCCAGGCGCTCGGCGGGCGCTACGGTCTGCCGCACGGTGCGCTGAACGCAATCGTGCTGCCGGCGGCGCTGCAGTTCAACGAGCCGGTCGCCGGCGATGCCTTGAGGCGCTTCGGGGAGGCGGTCGGCGGCGATCCGGTGGAGCGCACCCAGGAGCTCGCGCGGCTCGGCGGGTTCGAGCGGCTGCGCGATCTCGGCGTTCCCGAGGACGAGCTGGACGACGTCGCTGCCGCGGCGGCGAAGCGGGCGGGCGCGAAGGCGAATCCGCGCCCGGCGAGCCCGGCAGACGTAGCCGAGCTCCTGCGATCCGTCTGGTAGCGCGGGGACACGTCCTTTCCGGCCGCTAGCGCGGCTGTGGACAGTCCGTCACGCTTTCGACACGAACCGCATGTCGATTTGTTGCTTAAATAGACAACACATCGACAACCGAACCGGAGGTGAACGTGTTTCGCGAACTGACCGAGGAGCTCCTCGATCTGAAGGTGGTCGAGAAGGGCTTCGGAGACGCGCTGTACGCCACGACTCAGGACGAGGGCGGCAGTCAGTGCTCGTGCTCCTGCTCGTATCTCTGCATCAGCCTTTGCTGCTCGTCGATCTGAGGATCGGGACGTGACGTGACCGCCGTCGTCCCAGAAAGACCGCTGCTGAAGCCGTGGTACCGGCTGGCCTTCGAGGACGGCAAGGTCGTGCTCGACTACGCACAGTCGGCGGTCGTCTTCGATGGTGCGGCGGCGGCACGCCTGCTCCCGGCACTCCTGCCGCTGCTCGACGGCGAGCACGCGATATCGGACATCGTCGCCGTACTCGGTGAGCCTGCCGCGCCTGCGATCGACCGCGCGCTGGCCCTCCTTGCCGAGCATCGGCTGCTGTCTGGGCCACTTCCTGCTCCGTCGCCGTTTCCCGATCGCGACGAGACATTCCGGCTGCTGCTCGCGACCGACCGCTCCGGGCTCGATGCCTTGGCGGTTCGCGACGCGCTCGAGCGGGCGCACGTGAAGGTCGCCGGCAGCGCGCCACTTGGTGAGGATGTCGCCCGCGTGCTTCGGTGCTCCGGCGTCGAGCAGATCGAGCACGTGTCGCTCGGCGCGCCGCCGGCTGCCACCCAGGCACTCACGCTCGTCGCGCCGACGCCGGCGGAGCTCCCGGAGCTCGATTCTTGGAACCGCGCCTGTCTCGCAGGCGGCATCATCTGGCTCGCGTTGCTCCCATGTGACGGCCGAATCGCGCCGATCGGCCCGCTGTTCGTCCCCGGGGAAACTGCGTGTTACGACTGCTTCCGAATTCGGCGGGCGTCGACCTCAGGCTACGCCGCGGAGTTCTGGTCGCTCGACGGGGTGCCGGCTGCGCAGCCCGACGCCGTTCCGATCCGCCGTGCCGTCGCCGGGCTCGCGGGCTGGCTCGCGCTCCGGTGGCTGGTCGGACAAGCCGCCTCGCTACCCGGCGTGGTTCACGGGCTTGAGCTCGGGCCACCCGTCACGGTGGCGACGCACCATGTCTGGCGCGTGCCGCGCTGCGCGTCGTGCAGCGATACGGCGGGAGCCGCTCCACCCTCAACCTGGTTCGACGGAGCGCTCAAGTGAGCGCGGTCGTCTCGCACCGGGCGAGCCACACGCCCCTGCAAGAGTCCCTGGGTCGCCTGCGCACGCTTGTCTCGCCGTACTGCGGGCTTGTCCGCGGCTACAGCGATCTGTCCTGCGCCCCGGATGACGCACGGCTGGTGCGGGTCGGTTGCCGCCTGGCCGATCTCGAGCCCTTGCTCGGCTTCACCACCGACTTTAGGGCCGGCGGGTCCGCCCCAGGACGGGACGAGGCACTTGCTGCCGCGCTGGGCGAGGTCGCCGAGCGCTACTCGGCGTCGTGGCTGCCCGAGGGCCTCCCGCTTGCGACAGCCCGTGAGCTCGGAGAGTCCGCGGTCGACCCTGCCCGTTTCGCGCTCTTCCATCCTCGCCAGCACGCCCAGCCCGGATTCCCGTTCGAGCCGTTCACCGCCGACACACGAATCCGCTGGACGCAGGGAGCGGCCTTGCCGTCGAACGAGCCTGCATACCTGCCGGCTCAGCTCGTCTACCTGCAGTGGCGCTCCCCAGAGGACACGGGGGAAAAGCCGATCGGCTACTCCACGAGCAGCGGGACGGCGTGCGGAGCGACCTTCGCGGAGGCCGTGCTGAACGGGCTGCTTGAGCTGGTCGAGCGCGATGCCTTCATGCTCGCGTGGTACGGGCGCCTGTCGCTCCCACGGCTCGATTGGAGTTCCGAGCCCCTGCTGACGACCTTCGACGAGCGCTACTTCCGCGCCACGAGTCTGCGCTACACGGCGATCGACCTCTCGTGCTTTCACGAGATCCCGACCGTCGTGGGAGTCGTTCGCGGAAACCCCGGCGACGGGGCGCCACTCGCAGTCGGCGCTGCGGCCGCGCCCACGGTCGCCGAGGCCTGGAAGGGCGCGCTGGGCGAGGCGTTCGCGGTTCGCGCGTGGGCGCGAGCGATGTCGCACGAGGGCCGCACTCGCGCGTTCGCGGCCGACTTCTCCGACCTCGACGGCTTCGACGACCACATCCTCTTCTACGCGAACGATCAAAACGCGAGGCATGCGGACTTCCTGGACGCATCCACCGAGGAGCGCGCGGTAGGAGACATCGCGCCACTCGAAGGCTCTGACGTCACTGAGCAGATCACAGGGCTCTGTGTACGGCTCGCCGCCCGCGACGCGACGGCCTACGCGGTCGACGTCACCGCGCCTGACATCGCCGCCGCCGGCCTCCGCGTCGCGAAGGTCGTCGTCCCTGAGTTGCAGCCACTCGACGTTGCGTACGACGGCCGCTTCCTCGGCGGCCGGCGGCTGTTCGAGGCTGCCTCCGAGCTGGGCCTCCGAGCCGCGCCGCTCGGGTTCGACGACCTCAACTCCTACCCGCATCCCTTCCCATGAGCGCCGATTACCTGCGAACCGTGCGCTCGGCGGCGCTGATCTTCGGTGGGGACGAGCCACCCCTCGACGACCCGGCCGAGGAGTATCACGAAGCGTCGAAGCTGTACCCGAGCTTTGCCGCGCGCCAGACCCGGGGACGGCTGCTCGACAGTCACCTCGGACTGCGCGTGAGCTCGCTCCGCTCGGTCAAGCGCTCGAGCCACCTGGCGGCTGTCGCGCTGCCTGAGCCGGCGCTGCCCGCGAAACCGTTCGGAGATGTCGTCCAAGCTCGGCGCTCCGAGCGAGCTTTCTCGGGCATCGCGCTCCAGCTGTCAGATGTCGGAACGCTCCTCCATGCCGCGTACGGCACAACCCACGAGCTCGACGTCGGGGCGCCTGGGGTTGGCCCACAACTCCGCTCGGTGCCCTCAGGAGGCGCCCTCTTCCCGCTCGAGGTCTATGTCCTGGCCTGGCGGGTGGACGGCCTTGAGCCCGCCCTGTACCACTTCGATCCGCTCCGCCGCGTGCTCGAGCGGCTCCGGCAGGGAGAGCTCGAGGAGGACGTGCGAGCCGCGATGGTCTACGACGACGTCGCACTCGAGTGCGCGGCCCTGTTCGTCGTGTCGGCGATGTTCTGGCGAACGCGCTTCAAGTACGGGTTGCGGGGTTATCGCTTCGCGCTGCTCGAGTGCGGGCACCTCGCCCAGAACCTGCTCCTCGCCGCCACCGCCCTCGACCTTGCGGCCGTGCCGCTTGGCGGCTTCTACGATCGCCGCCTCGACGAGTTGCTCAGGATCGATGGGGTGAACGAGTCGGTCCTCTACGCGGTGGCGACGGGCGTGCGGAGCTGCGAGGAATGACCGAGGAAGCGCGCAGGCTCTGGATCCGAACCGGAGTGCACGCAGCCGTCGCGGTGGCGTTGTTGGCGTCCGCTCAAGTCTCTGTCCACCGACGCGTTCCCCTGGCCGCGAGCGTTGCGATCGGTCTCGCGGCAGCCACGGTGCTCTTCTCTGTGCTCGTCCGTGCTCGGGTGCGTTTTCGGCCCAGGCGCTGGCGCATACAGCGGCTCGTGGCAAAGGGGGGCTTCTTCGCGCTGCGCTCGGCGAGCGAGGAGGTCGCGTGGCGCTGGTTCCTGCTCGGTTCGCTCGCGCCCGCGATCGGGATGCTCGGCGCGTTCGCCGCGAGTACCGGCGGCTTCGCCCTGGCCCATGCCGGTTCGCAGCGGGGTCGTCACGTGCTCGTCCATGTCCTCACCGGCGGGGCGTTCGGGGCTGTGTTCATCCTCACCGGCAGCCTGATCGCGGCCGTGGCTGCCCACGGCGGGTACAACCTCCTCGTTCTGCTCGCGGTCGAGTCAGGCGGGGTCGCGGAGACTCCGCAAGCCGCCACATCAGCTGGACGTGACCCCCCGCCGGTCGCCTCACTCGACAGCGTCAGCAAGCGCTTCCGCTCGACCGAGGCGCTACGCGACGTCGACCTCGAACTGCACGCGGGCGAGGTCGTGGCGCTGCTCGGCCCGAATGGTGCCGGGAAGACCACGGCAATCAGCGTCCTACTCGGCCTTCGGCGACCCGACTCTGGGGTCGCGCGCCTGTTCGGCCTCGACCCGCGACTGCCGGCCGCTCGGCGCCGAGTCGGGGTCACTCCGCAGGAGCTCGGCTTCCCCTCGACGCTGACCGTGGCCGAGATCGTCGACTTCGTCCGCGCCCATTTCGAGGATCCGGACCCGACGGACGACTTGATCCGCCGGTTCGGGCTCGAGGACGTCCGCGGTCGACAAGCCGGCGGGCTCTCAGGCGGGCAGCGCCGACGCCTCGCAGTGGCGCTGGCGTTCGCTCCGAACCCGGACGTCTTATTCCTCGACGAGCCGACGACAGGGCTCGACGTCGCGAGCCGTCTCGCCGTCTGGAACACGATTCGGGCCTTCGGGCGGCGGGGCGGGACGGTCCTCCTGACGACGCACAACCTCGACGAGGCGGAGGCGCTGGCGCAGCGTGTGATCGTGCTGAGCGAAGGCCGAGTCATCGCCGACGCGTCGGTCGAGGAGATCAAGTCGCACGTCGGGCTCACGCGGATCCGCCTGCGCCGCCAACCGCTGCCACACCTCGCTGGCGTGATCCGGGTTGCGGACGAGGAGGATCGGCGTGTGCTCTACGTGGGCGACGCCGGGCATGTCGTCGTGCAGCTCGTGCATGCCGGCGCCGATCTCGACGGGCTGGACGTTCTGCCGGTCTCGCTCGCGGAGGCGTTCGTCGCACTCACCGGAGGTCGCGCGTGAGGCTGGCGTGGATCCATGCAAGGACGTCCACGCTCGAGCTCCTCCGCTACCGCAGCTTTAGCGTGCCGACGCTCCTGTTTCCGTCCGCCGCATTTCTCGCGTTCGGGCGCCGCATCGACGCCCCGCCGAACGTCGTGATGGCGTACTACGCGGCGTTCGCGGTGATGGGCGTGGCCTTCTATCAGTTCGGTGTCGGCATCGCCGCAGAGCGGGTGCTGCCGTGGTCACTGCTCGTGCGCGTTCTCCCGGCGTCGGCTGGGGTCCGCTTCGCCGGGCGGATCCTGTCGGCACTGGCGTTCGCGCTCGCATCCGCGAGCCTGCTCGTCCTCCTGGCGCTTGCGACCGTCCCGGTGGCTCTCGACGCCCGCGGCTGGGCACGCTTCGCGGCCGTGATCGCCCTTGGCAGTGTTCCGTTCGCTCTCTTCGGGATCGCCCTGGGTTACTGGCTTACGCCGAGGGGCGCGCTCCCCGTCGCCAACCTGCTCTTCCTCGGGTTGTCCTACGCCGGTGGATTGCTGAGCGGCGCGGGCGGTCTGCCCGACTCCGTCGCAGGGGTGTCCTCGTATCTGCCCACGCGCCTATGGGGCGACCTGCTCGTCGCGGCCGTCGAGGGGCGGCCGTGGCGATTGCGCGACGTGGCCGGGCTGGTCGTCTATGCGGCCGCCTTTGCCGCAGCGGCGTCCCTCGGGTATCGGCGCGACGAAGGCGAGCGGTTCAGGTGAGCGCAGCTACGGAGACTGTCGGCTCCATCTGGGGCAGCGCCGCCTTCGAGCAGATCGCCGACGGAGCCGCCGCGTCGCACGACGCGCTCGTAGCGGCGCTCGGCGTCGTGGCGGGAACGCGGTTGCTCGACGTCGCCACGGGCACGGGGGCGGTTGCGCTGCGGGCGGCCAAGCTCGGCGCGCACGTCACGGCGGTGGACATCGCGGTCAAGCTGCTGGAGCGGGCCCGCCGCAGTGCCATCGAAGCCGGTCTCTCGATCGACTTCCGCGTCGCCGACGCCGAGCGACTGCCGTTCGCACGCGGGTCGTTCGACGCGGTCGTCTCCGCGCAGGGCGCGGTGTTTGCAGCCGATCGAGACGCGGTCGCGCGCGAGCTCGCGCGCCTGTGCAGGCCAGGCGGGACACTTGGCCTGACGTGCCCGATCCCCACCGGCTTCCCGTTCGAGTTGGCCCGCATCCTCGCCGCCTTCCGCGCCGGTGCCCGCGAAGTCTGGCTCGGCCCCTTCGCGTGGGGTGACGCGCGCGAGGCACGCCGTCTGCTCGGCCGCAATTTCGAGCTCAACTTCGACGAGCTTGACGCGCCGTTCCGAGTCGCGACCCCTCGCGAGGGCTGGGACGTCTATCGCGAATCGTTCGGTCCGCTGGCCGGTGTCCTGGCCTCGCTCGGGCCTGCGGGAAGCGCCGAGCTCCGCGCGCGGGTAATCGAGTTGCTGCGCCGCTACGTCACACCCGAGGGCGTGATAGCACCTCGACCGCTACTGCTCGTGGCCGGTCGCCGGCGCGGCTAGATCAGCAAGGACCCGGGACAGGCCCGCCGCCCGGCCCGGTCTGATGCTGCACGGACGTGCCGACGGTGGTCTGGATGCAGTACGAAGCGGCGTCCGCGCGCATGAGCGTCACTCCGAAGCCGGCGAGATTCGTCTCGGCGTACGTGCCGCTGACCGCGTGCGTCTGCTCGAGCGCGGCGGCCGCTTGCTGGAAGTTCACGGTCGCCGCTGCGGCGATGCCTTTGCTCTCTGCGGAGTTCGCCGCCTGGCTCGTCGGGCCTGCGGCGCGCGAGCCTGCGCCGAACAGATAGACGCCCACGACGAGCGCGCTCAGCAGCGAGATCAAGGTGACCGCCCGAACCATCTAGACACCATCGGCAGGGACGTGCCGATCCTTGACGTCTATTAG
>JBDTZN010000091.1:0-7186 GCA_040005095.1 Thermoleophilia bacterium
GTCGTCGGCGACGAGCTCGTCGTCCACACGATGACTGGGTATGTGTACGTGCTCGACCGTGCGACGGGCCGGCGGCTCTGGAGCCGTTACGTCGGCTCGCCGATCGAGTCGTCCCCGATCGTCCGACACGGCGTCGATTACTTCGGCGCCTGGAACGGAACCGTCTACGCGCTCGACCTGCGCCGGAGGCGGCTGCGCTGGACGTACCGCTCGGGCTACAAGATCACGTCGAGCGCGGCGCTCGCCGGCTCGACCGCCTTCATCGGCGACTACGGAGGCCGGCTGCTCGCACTGTCGCTGCACACCGGCCGCCTCCGCTGGTCGGGGTCGGTCAACGGGCGGATCTACGGGACGCCTGCGGTCGCGGCCGGGCGTGTCTTCGTCCCGTCCTCGGATGGAAACTCGCTGAGCGCCTTCTCGACGGGCGGCCGCTACCTTTGGCGCGTGCACACGGGGTCCTACGTGTACTCCTCGCCGGCCGCGTGGGGCGGACGCGTCTTCTTCGGGTCGTACAACGGCATCTTCTCCTGCGTTTCGGCCGCGACCGGGCGCAGCCTGTGGCAGGTGTCGACCGGCGGCCCGATCTCGGGTGCCGCGGTTGTGGTGGATGGAGTCGCGTACGCCGGCAGCTTCTCGCACCACATCGTCGGCGTCGCCGCGCGCAGCGGCCGCGTGCTCGTCCGATTCCCCCACGGTGAGTACGTGCCGGTCTCCGGCAACGGCGGGCGGCTCCTGCTGCACGGCTTCTCGCGGCTGTACGCAGTCGACTCGCGCCACCGGCGATGAACCGGCGCGTCCTGCTCGTCGTTGCGTCCCTCGGACTGCTCCTTGCGAGCCCGAACGCGAACGCCGCCGACGGGAGTGCGCGCCGTGCCTCGAAAGGGCTCGATCAGGCCGTTGCAGCCGGGTGGATCACTGCGGACCAGGCCGGCGGATACCGCGCGTCGATCGCGCTCGCCGTCCACGACATCGGCTCACTCCCGCCCGCGCGGTCGCAAGCACTCCGCGCGGTGCTTGCGGACGTTGCGGCGCAGTCGGGCTCGTACACGTCGCCGCGCGCGCTGACGCTTTTCACGATGCTGCAGGAGAACGTCGCCTATCTCGAGACGCATCCGCTCCCGACGCACCGCATCGACATCGTCGGCGAGAGCGGCGTCGTGTACCGGTACTTCAGCGGACACGGCTTCCAGTTCCATCCGCTTGCGAACTTCGGCGCGCTCAACGCCCTTGCAGCAGAGGGTGACGACCCCGGCGCGACGACGCTCGCCCAGGCGTTGATCGCGCGCGCGGTTCCGCGCGGGAAGGGACTCGTCTGGGAGTACTACTTCCGGTTCGGTGGCAGCCCGACCCACTGGACGTCCGGGATGGCGCAGTCGGTCGCCGCGCAGGCGCTCGCGCGGACGTACGCGGCGACAGAGGATCCGACGCTGCTCCCCGCGGCGACGCGCGGCTACCTCGCGATCCAACCCAGCCTGGTGCTGCAGCGACCGGAAGGACCGTGGATCCGCCTGTACAGCTTCGACCGCGAGGTCGTGCTCAATGCCCAGCTGCAGGCCGCGCTGTCGATTGCCGAGTACGCGCAGGCCTCGGGCGACGTTGCCGCAGCCGCGTTCGCGACCTCGTTGCTCGACACCGCCAAGATCCTCCTCCCGCGCTTCGACACCGGTGCCTGGTCGCTGTACTCGCTCGGCGGGCCCGAGGCGCCCCTCGAGTACGCGCTGTACGTCAACTCGCTGCTGGGAAAGCTGGCGCGGAGCACGTTGGATCCGGTCTGGGCTACGGCCGCGGCTCGGTTCGCCCAGTACCTCAAGCAACCGCCGGCGATCGTCCCGGGGACACCGCCGCCGACGCTCTATCCGGTTCCCAGGGACGGGTTCCGCGACAGTGCGTCGATCTCGTTCGCGCTGTCGAAGCTCTCCGCGGTCACCTTGACGGTCGGTGGGCGCAGCGTCTCGTACCAGCTCAGCCGGGGCCGGCACTTTCTGACGTGGCGTCCGGAACGCCGCCCGCCGGGAACGTACGCGGCGGAGCTCCGTGCGCGTGACCTGGCGGGTAACGAGACCAGGCTGCCGCTGACGCCGCTCGTCGTGGCCTGGGACACGCAGCCTCCGCAGGTCACAGCCTCGGTCCAGGGCGCCAAGCTGGCCTGGCAGGGAATCGACGAGGGGACGCCGTGGCTCAACCTCCGCATCGTCCTCACAGGGGGGAGCCTGACGCGCACCGTCGCGCTCGGCCGCCACAGTCTCTCCGGCTCGGCCGTCCTGCGCCTGCCGGCTGGAATCTGGACCGCCGTCCTCGTCGCGTCGAACTCGGCCGGGCGGCGCACAACGGTCCCGCTTGGGACGCTGGCCGGTGGCTAAAGGGATCGGCCTGGTTGCGATCGTCGCGTTGCTCGCCCTGGGTCCAGGCGCCGCGATGGTTCTTCCCGCGTCGGCGCCGCACAACCGTCCCGTGCCGATCCTGATGTACCACGTGCTGGCGGCTGCGCCGACGGGCGCGCCGTACCCTGAGCTCTACGTCAAGCCGGCGGACTTCGAGGCCCAGATCCGGTGGCTCGCGGGACACGGGTATCAGGCCGTCACGCTCGACCGCGTCCTGGCCTACTGGCGCCGGGGCACGGCGCTGCCGCCGCGGCCAGTCGTGCTCACCTTCGACGACGGGTATCCCAGCGACTACACCGTCGCCATGCCGGCGCTGCGAAAGCACCGCTGGCCGGGAGTCTTGAACTTGCAGGTCGGGAACCTGGTGCCGCTGCACGTACGCCAGCTCATCCGCGCGGGCTGGGAGGTGGACGCGCACACCTTTACGCATCCCGACCTGACGACCGTCGGCGCCGCGCAGCTTCGGTATGAGGTCGACGGTTCGAGGCGAGCGATCCGGAGGCTGTACGGCGTGCCGGTCAATGCGTTCTGCTATCCGTCGGGCCGCTACAACGCTGCGGTGATCGCGGCGGTTCGCGTGGCCGGGTACAGGGCTGCGACGGCGACGAGGCCAGGCCTTGGACGCCCGTCCGCACCGTACGAGCTCGCGCGGATTCGCGTCGACGGAAGCGACGGGGTGCAGGGCCTCGTTCGCAAGCTCACAGCAGCCGGAGCGCCGAGCACGTGAGGCGCGCCCTGCTCGTGGCCGCGCTCATCGTCGTCATCCTCGTCGCCGCCGCCGCTGCGTTCGTGGTCTATCGACTGCATCAGAGCCGCAATGTGCATGGATCCTCCACCGTGGAGTTCGTGGCGACCGAGCCAGTAGTCCCACGTTTCCATGAGGAAGGGGTGCTCTGGCCGACGTACGGCTACTCGGAAGCTCGCACACGCTACATCCCCGACGTGAAGGTGCGCCCTCCGTTCCGCGGCATCTGGCGCTATCGGTCGCAGGCGCTGCTCGAGTTCCCGCCCGTGATCGCCTACGGCAGGCTCTATTTCACCAATAACGCCGGGGCTGCGATCGCCGTGAACACGAAGACGGGAAAACGCGCGTGGAAGCACTTCGAGCACCGCTGCGTCGCTTCCTCGCCGGCGGTGCATGCACACGTCGTGTACGCGACGTTCCTGAACCGCCCTCCGTGCAACGCCTCACGGGTGACCGACGGCGAGGTTGTCGCTTACGCGGCGGGATTCGGCCGTGTCCAGTGGCGCACCCGCATCGGCCCGAGCGAGTCGTCGCCGCTCGTTGCGAATGGACGTGTCTACGTCGGCGATTGGCGCGGCAACGTCTATGCCCTCGACGCGGCGACCGGCCGGATCCGTTGGACCTTTCACACGAAGGACCGGGTCAAAGGCGGCGTTGCGCTCGCTGGATTCCGCCTCTTCGTCGGCTCCTATGACGGCCACGTCTACGCGCTCGACGCGCGCAACGGCCACTTGCTCTGGCGGAGCAGCGCACAGGCGCGGCTGGGCTCTAGCGCGACGTTCTACGCGACCCCGGCGGTCGCCTACGGCCGCGTCTACATCGGCGCGACCGACGGCAAGGTCTACTCATTCGGCGCGGCGAGCGGGAAGCTCCGCTGGTCACACGGCACCGGCGGCTACGTGTACGGCTCGCCGGCGGTCTGGCGCAAGCGCGTCTACGTCGGCTCTTACAGCAAGACGTTCTTCTGCTTCGACGCCGCGACGGGCGACGTGATCTGGAAGTTCAGGGCGAACGGGCCGATCTCGGGCTCGGCGACGATCATCGACGGGGTCGTCTACTTCGCGACGCTCAAGCGGCGCACGTACGGGCTCGACGCCCGCACGGGTCGGCAGCTGTGGAGCTTCCCCGACGGGAAGTACAGCCCCGTAGTGGCCGACAAGAAGCGCCTCTACGTGGTCGGCTACGCCAGGATGTATGGGATGGTGCCGCGATGAGATACGTGGTGACCGGCGCCGCAGGGTTCATCGGCTCTCACCTCGCGGAAGCGCTCCAAGCTGCCGGCGACGACGTCGTCGGGATCGACGCGTTCACGGACTACTACGACCCCGCGTTGAAGGCGGAGAACGCGCGCGGGCTCGAGGTCCGCCGGCTCGATCTCGCCGCGGACGAGTTGGACTTCGCGGGTTTCGACGGCGTCTTCCACCTCGCCGCGCGGCCGGGTGTGCGCAGCTTCGGCGACGTGTTCCCGCAGTATCTCCGCGACAACGTCCTCGCAACGCAGCGCGTCTTCGAGGCGGCGGTGCGTGACGGGGTGCGGGTGGTCTTCGCTTCGTCCTCGTCGGTCTACGGCGAGACCGAGCGCTACCCGACACCGGAGGACGCGCCGCCCCGGCCGCTCTCCCCGTACGGGATCACGAAGCTGACGGGCGAGCAGCTCGCACGCGCGTACGCGAGCAGCTTCGGGCTCGATGTGGTGGTCCTGCGCTACTTCAACGCATTCGGCCCGCGCCAGCGCCCTGATATGGCGTTCACGCGCATCGCGCACGGCCTGGCTGCCGGCGAGCCCTTCGACCTCTACGGGGACGGCGAGCAATCGCGCGGCTGGACGTACGTCTCCGACGTGGTCGACGCGACGATCCTCGGCATGCAGAGCGGGCGCGGCACCTACAACGTGGGCGGTGCGCACGAGGTGTCGATGCGTGAGGCGATCGCACAGTTCGAGCGCGTCTCCGGGCGGACGCTCGAGATTCGCGAGCGCCCTGCGGTTCCCGGCGATCAGCGGCGCACGAACGCCGACACGACGCGGATCCGCAGCGAGCTCGGCTGGGAGCCGCGGGTGGGTGTGGAGGAAGGGGTTCAGGCCGAGTGGGACTGGGCCTGCGCTAGAGTCGCCGCCCGATGAGCACTCCGGAGCTGGACGGGGAACAGGAGGTCAATCTCGGCCGCTACGGCCACGCCCTCGCGGCCCGGTGGTGGCTGCCCCTGGCCGGTTTGTTCCTTGGCGCCGTCATCGGCTATCTGGTCTCCGTGGGCGGCAAGCAGACGTTCAGCGCGCAGGCCGTCCTCTATCCCGGGACGCCGTACTCGCCGAGCGGCGGCAACCAGATCCAGAGTCCCCAGACGAATCCGGCGAGCGTGCGCGCGATCGTGAAGTCGGAATCGACGCTACGGCGTGTGGCTGCCGACGTAGGGATCCCGGTCGCGAAGCTGCGTTCGGGCACGTCGGCGAACGTCGTGGGAGGAACGGTGCCGAAGAGCGGCCAGGTGCCGCTGTACGCGATCACCGTCAAGGGCGGTCAGCCGGGGAAGATCGCCCGGGCGGCGAACGAGCTCGCGCGAATCGCCGTCGCCGGGGTCTCGGCCGGGTACGTCGACACGAAGATCAGTTCGCTGCAGGCGCAGGCGACCTCGGACGAGCAGCAGCTCGCCTCGATCGACAAGGAGGTCGCGCGCATCGAAGCGACCCTCCCGCGCGTCGGGGGGAGCGACCGGATCGCGGCTGCCGCGCTCGTGCTAGCAGCCCAGCAGCGGCGTGCGGTCGTCCAGCAGGATCTGCTCGCGGTCCGGCCGCTGCTCGCGCAGGCGGAGACGGTTGAGCGTGGCCGCATCCTCGCGCGCGCCGTCGCCAGCAAGGCGACCGCACGCAGCCGCCGGAACTCGATCGTCGTCGCAGCCCTGATCGGCCTGATCCTCGGCGCCCTGGCAGCCCTGGTCTGGGACCGGCTCGAAGCGCGCGTCGAACCGGCCCCCGCGGCCTAGTCCGAGCGCCTCGGTCCCCCGAGAGTTTGTGGCTCTGAGCCACAAACTCTGAAAAGCCAGGTCCCCGGGGCTCTGGTTTGGCTCCGTCATGCGGTCGTCCCCGTCGCGTGGGGACACGGCTTTGGAGTTAGTGACAAAGAGCCACTAAGTCCCGCCAGGCCCGCCGAGCCGCGCTGTAGCCTCACCGCTGGATGCTGGAGGGGAAGACCGTCGCGGTCGTCGTGCCCGCGTACAACGAGGAGCGGCTGATCGCGGAGACCATCGCGGGCGTCCCCGAGTTCGTCGACCGCATCTTCGTGGTGGACGACAAGTCCCGCGACGCCACAGCCGAGCGCGCCCGCGCGTCCGGGGACGCACGCGTTGAGGTGCTCGTCCACGAGAAGAACCAGGGCGTGGGCGCCGCGATCGTCACCGGCTACAAGCGGGCGCTGGCCGAGCGGGTCGACGTGACCGCCGTGATGGCCGGCGACAACCAGATGGATCCGGCGGAGCTCGAGGCGCTGGCCGGGCCCGTCGCCCGCGGCGAGCTCGACTACGCGAAGGCGAACCGGCTCTTCACCGGCCAGGCGTGGCAGCAGATTCCGCGCTACCGCTACCTCGGCAACGCCGTCCTCTCGCTCTTCACGAAGATCGCCTCGGGCTACTGGCACGTCGCCGACTCGCAGGCCGGCTACACCGCGCTCGGCCTGCCGATGCTCGAGCTGCTCGACCTCGACCGGATCTACAAGAGCTACGGCTTCCCGAACGACATGCTCGTCCACCTCAACGTGTGGAACGCGCGGGTCCGGGACATCCCCTCGCGCCCCATCTACGGCGTGGGCGAGAAAAGCGGGATCAAGGTGCGCAAGGTCGTCCCGCGGATCTCGTGGCTGCTCACGAAAGGCTTCTTCTGGCGGATGCGCGAGAAGTACGTGATCCGCGACTTCCACCCGCTCGTGTTCTTCTACATGCTCGGCTTCCTGATGACGGCGCTTGGGCTGGCGCTCGGCATCTTCGAGACGGTGCTACGCATCATGGGCCACCCGATCCCCGCGGCCACGATCGTGCTCGTCGCCCTGCTGCTCATCTCCGGCTCGCAGTT
>JBDTZN010000005.1:0-63530 GCA_040005095.1 Thermoleophilia bacterium
CCTAATGAAGACCGCACCCGTGCTCGCCGAGCTCGGGCGGCGCTCCGACCGCTTCGCTTCCGTGCTCGTCCACACGGGACAGCACTACGACCGTGAGATGTCGGCGGTGTTTCTCGAAGAGCTTGGCGTCGGCGCTCCCGATCACGTGCTCGGCGTCGGGTCGGGTACGCACGCACAGCAGACCGCGCGTGTGATGGAGCGGCTCGAGCCGCTCCTCGTCGAGCTCCGGCCCGACCTCGTGCTCGTCCCCGGCGACGTCAACTCGACGCTTGCAGCAGCGCTCACGGCTGCGAAGCTCGAGATCCCCGTCGCCCACCTCGAGGCAGGCCTGCGCAGCTTCGACCGCTCGATGCCCGAGGAGCTGAACCGACTTCTCACGGATGCGCTCGCCGAGGTGCACCTGATCCACTCGCCGGAGGCACGCGACAACCTGCTGCGCGAGGGCGCCTCCGACGCGTCGATCCACTTCGTCGGGAACACGATGATCGACACGCTCGTGGCGATGCGCCATCGGAGCGAAGTACACGATGCTCCGGCGCGCTTCGGCCTGCACGAGCGCGAATACCTTGTGGTAACGCTGCACCGCCCCGCCCTCGTCGACGGACCGCCGCTCGCCACTGCGGTGGCGCACCTCGCTGAGGTCGCGCGAGAGCTGACCGTGGTATTTCCCGTCCATCCACGGACCCGCGCCGCACTCGACTCTTTCTCGGTCGGCGACGGGCGCCGGCTGCGGCTGCTGCCGCCGCTCGGGTACCTTGACTTTCTGGGCTTGATGGCGGGCGCGACCGCCGTCCTGACGGATTCGGGCGGGATCCAGGAAGAGACGACAGCGCTCGGCATTCCGTGCTTCACGCTGCGCGACACGACCGAGCGCCCGATCACCGTCGAGCTCGGGACGAACACCGTCCTCGGTCTCGACCCCGACAAGATCAAGGAGGTGCCGCGCCTGCTCCGGGAGAAAGGGAGAAGACCCGCGCAAGTCCCGCCGCTCTGGGACGGGCATGCGGCGGAGCGCGTCGTCGACGCAATGGAGCAGTTTCTGGGCGAACGAGGCGACCGACAGTAACCGCGGCCTCTGTCCGGAGAGGCAATTAAGTTTCGTCCGGTGCTCAGGGCGATGCTCGCGGTCGGGACGGTGATCATGGTCGCGATCACGCTTGCGGTCGGTGACGCGCGAGCGTGGCGGATTGCGCCAGCGGCGCAGCTTCGCGGGGAGGTGCGGACCGAGATCAACCGCGTTCGCGCCGGCTACGGGTTCGCGCCGCTGCGGGCCTCTGGGCCGCTTCGCCAGGCGGCCGCACAGCACGTCTACGAGATGTCGGTGCTCGGCTACTTCAGCCATGGCTCGCCGAACCGGCCTTCCTTCGCCGACCGGCTCGCGCTCTACTACCCGCCGCTCGGAAATGCGCCCTGGCAAGTCGGCGAGGTCCTCCTGTGGTGGGCGCCGCCGATGCAGGCACGGACGGTCGTGCAGCTCTGGCTCGACAGTCCGTCGCACCGCCGCGTGCTGCTCGACCCACGCTTTCGCGAGGCCGGTATTGCAGCCGTTCTCGCGGGCCCGGCCGGCGGCGTCTTCGGCGGCAGACGCGTGACGCTTGTCGCGGCGGACTTCGGCTTCCGCGGTTAGCGCCGTCCGAGCCGCCGCCGACGCCGCTGCGCGCGTCGCTCAGGGAGCTCCTCACCGTCGACGATCGCGGCCGGGACGTCGGTGGTGAGCCAGCGTGCGAGCTCGGCATCGCCGATCGCGGCGGCCGCCGCCTTCATCCCCACCGCGCGCACCTCCGGCGCATGGGCGTCGCTCGCGACCAGGTGCGCGAGGCCCAGCTCGAGCAGCCGCAATGCGGTCCGGCGCGTGGAGCGGCCCAGGCGTCCGTCAATCGACGCCGCCGTGAGCTGGACGAGTGCCTCCTGCTCGACCAACCGCCGCAGGCGCTCCGGCGCCGCCTGGACCTCCGCGTTCCGCTCCGGGTGCGCGATCACGGCGGTGATCCCGCGCGCGCGCAGCTCGAAGACGCGCGTCTCGAGCTCGAGCGGCCAGCCGTAGTACGGGAACTCGAGCAGGAGGTAGGCGGGGTTTCCGGCGAGGGCGAAGCTCGTCAGCTCGTCCGGCCCGAGCAGGCCCAGCCGGTCGAGCGCGATCTCGCCTCCGGTCCGCACCTCGAGTGGTACGCCCTCGACCGCGAGCGCCTCCCGCAGCTGCGCGACGCCGCGTTCCATCTCGGACGGCGAGGTCGGATAGTCGTCGCGGACGTGAGGCGTCGCGGCAGCGATCCGGATCCCGTCGGCGACGGCCGCGCGCGCCATCGCGACGCTCTCCTCCAGCGTTCGGGCGCCGTCGTCGAGGCCGGGGAGGATGTGCGTGTGGAGGTCGATCACGCGCCGACCGGTCCGCGCGCTACGCCACGGCGCTGCGGCGCCAGAGTCTCGGCGCGGCGCGCGCGTAGTCGAGGCCCGACACCCACGTCAGCACCACGGCGACGAGCAGCGCCCACCATGCCGTTCCGGCGCGCCAGGCGCCCGCGGCCGGATCGAGCAGCGAGCCGAGCGGAGACTTGCGGCTGCGGCTGCGCGCGATCCGCCCGTCAAACCAGTTCGACGCCATCGCCACGCAGAAGAGCGCGGTCGCCCAGTACGCGTGGCGGCCGAAGTCCCACGCGTAGAGCAGCACGACGAAGGGAACCGACCCGGCGCGGGCGGCCACCGTCAAGCCGTCGGGCAGGGTCATCGACGGAGAGAATAGACGCACTCGTGGCCGTGTTCCGGAAGGTGCTGATGGCTAAGGGCCTATCCCGCTTGGCCGAAGGCGAGGCTTGCGACGTGGGCTTTCTTGAAGGCGATCAGGCCGCTGGCGAGCTGGAGGAGGGCGGGCGAGGTGGTTCTCATCCTTTTTTCGACCAGCGGACGAGGATCGCGCGGTTGCGGTTGAGCCATCAGTGGCAGGGTTCGACGACCCAGCGGTGCGCGCGCCAGCCGGGCCGGCGCTGCTTGAGGTCGATCTCCTCGCTGCGGCTTCGGATGTGCTGGGATGAGCCCGTACTCGCAGACGAGCTCGCGCGAGTCGGCGTTGTCGTAGGCCGCATCGAGACAGATGCCTTGCGGCTCTTCGACGTTTGGCTCGGGACGCCCGGTTCTGCTTTCGTCCACACCTCCGATGGACTTTCGGCTTCCGCCTACGACCTGTCGTGATGCCTTGTCCTACTCGCAGCCCGTGCTCGGCGCAGCTGTTAAGCGCGCGCCCTTTCGTCGGCCTCGATGTCGTACTCCCGAAACTCGGCGGCGGCGCTCTCAAGCGCCCGCCGTTTCGTCGGTCTCGGTTTCGTACTCCCGGGACTCGGCGTCGGCGTTCTGTCCGCGCACGGTCGTCGGCTGTGGCCCCGGCGTGGCCCCCTGCCTCGCGATCCCGCTCTCGGAGCGGGCTTACGGGCTGCGCATGGGATACAAAATCCCACGGTCGTAGGTTCGATCCCTACACGGCCCATAGTCCGTAGCCGCGCCCTAGGCTGGTTCATCGATGAAAGTGCTCTCAGTCATCGGGAACCGCCCGCAGTTCATCAAGTCCGCGCCGCTCTCGGCGGCGTTGCGAGAACGCGGGATCGACGAGGTCGTCGTCCACACCGGCCAGCACTACGACCGGGAGCTCTCGCAGGTCTTCTTCGACGAGCTCGGCCTGGGGGAGCCCCGGTACAAGCTCGACCTGCACACCTCCGACCCCGAGGCGATGGAGCCGCCGATCCTCGCGGTCGCGCTCGACGAGCGCCCGGACGCCGTGGTCGTCTACGGCGACACGAACACGACCCTCGCCGGTGCCCGCGCGGGCGTTCTCGCGGGCGCACCCGTCGCGCACGTGGAGGCGGGCCTGCGCAGCGGCGACCTCGAGATGCCGGAGGAACGGAACCGCATCGAGGTCGACCGCCTCTCGCGCCTCCTGCTCGCACCGGACGGACGCTCGCGCGACACGCTGGTCGCCGAGGACGTGGCCGGACAGGTCGAAGTCGTCGGAGACGTGATGGCTGACGCGACCCTGCGGTTCGCTCCGGTCGCGCGAGAGCGGTCGCAGATCCTCGATCGGATCGGCCTCGAGCCGGGTGCGTATGTCCTCGCAACGATCCACCGGGAGGCGAACGTCCGGACCGAGCGGCTCGCCCGGATCGTCGAGGGCCTGAAGCGCATTGATGGCCCGATTGTTTTCCCGGCCCATCCGCGCACGCGCGCCGCGCTCGACGGCGCGTTCCCGACGATCGACCCGCTGGGCTACCTCGATTTCGCCGCGCTCGCCTCGCAGGCGCGCGTGATCGTCACGGACTCCGGAGGGCTCCAGAAGGAGGCGTACTGGTACGGCGTCCCATGCGTGACCGCGCGGCCGTCTACCGAATGGGTCGACACCGTCGAGGCGGGCGCGAACGTACTCGTAGACGACGATCCCGAACGCATCGCCGCCGCGGTCGCAGCTGCGCGCATGCCCGAGGAGCGCCCCGAGCTGTATGGAGACGGCAAGGCTTCCGTAAAGATCGCTGAAGTGCTCTATAGGCTCTTCGGCCAGTGACTGACGTGGGAATCGTGGGGGCCGGCTACGTCGGCGTGCCACTCGCGCAGGTCTTCGCGCAGGCGGGCAAGTCGGTCGTCCTCTTCGACGTCAATCCGGCCGTCGTCGACGCGCTGAATCGCGGCGAGAGCCACATCGAGGACGTGCCTTCCGACGTCTTGCGCCCGCTCGTCGAGAACGGCCTACGCGCGACCGCGGACTTCGACGAGCTCGCCGATGCGGACGCGATCCTCGTCGCCGTCCCGACGCCCCTCTCGAAGCAGCGCGAACCCGACCTCTCGTACGTCGAGCGCGCGGCCACCGACATCTCGAAGCGGCTGCGCAAGGGACAGCTCGTGGTGCTCGAGTCGACCACGTATCCCGGGACGACGCGCGACTGCGTCCTGCCCATCCTCGAGCAGAGCGGACTGAAGGTCGGGGACGACTTCCACCTCGCCTTCTCGCCCGAGCGGGTCGATCCGGGCCGGTCCGACTGGACGACCCAGAACGTGCCGAAGATCGTCGGAGGAGTCACAACCGCCTGCACCGAGCGCGCCTCCGAGCTGTACGGGTCGGCGATGGAGACCGTCCATCCCGTCTCGTCGCCTGAGGCTGCGGAGCTCACGAAGCTGCTCGAGAACATCTTCCGCTCGGTGAACATCGCTCTCGTGAACGAGCTCGCCCAGCTCTGCGACCGGATGGACATCGACGTGTGGGAGATCGTCGACGCGGCGGCGACGAAGCCGTTCGGCTTCATGCGCTTCGAGCCGGGACCGGGGCTCGGCGGCCACTGCATCCCGCTCGATCCGTACTACCTCAGCTGGAAGGCGCGCGAGTACGACTTCAACACGCGCTTCATCGAGCTCGCCGGCGAGGTCAACAACAACATGCCGTACTTCTGCCGGTCGCTCATCTCGCAGGCGCTCAACCACGGGGCGGAGAAGTCGCTCAAGGGCTCGAAGGTGCTCCTCCTCGGCGTGGCGTACAAGGCGGACATCGGGGACATGCGCGAGTCGCCGGCGCTGAAGCTGATCGAGCTGCTGCGGACGGCCGGATCGGAGATCGCCTACCACGACCCCCACGTCGACGAGTTGCCGGAGCAGGGGCTCTCGTCGGTCCCCCTCGATCCGGGCGCCTACGACGCCGTCGTCATCGTCACCGCGCACTCCGAGATCGACTACGACCAGGTCGTCGAGGATGCGCAGCTCGTCGTCGATCTGCGCAACGCCACGAAGCGTGCCGGCCGCGTCAACGGCAAGGTCTGGAAACTGTGAGCAGCACCACCGGCCGAACCACCGTCGGCGTTGCGGGGCTCGGCTACTGGGGCCCGAACCTGGCGCGCAACTTCGACGAGCTCGCCGAGCTGACCTGGCTCGCGGACCTCTCCCCGGAGCTGCAGGAGAAGTTCGCCGCGCGCTACCCGAACGCGCGCGTGACCGGAGACTTCGACGAGCTGCTCGCCGACGACGCGCTTGACGCGGTCGTGATCGCGACGCCGGTTCCGACCCACTACGAGCTCGCGAAGAAGGCGCTCGAGGCCGGCAAGCATGTGCTCGTCGAGAAGCCGCCCGCAATGACCGCCGCCGAGATGGACGAGCTCGTCGCGCTCGCCTCCGCCCGCGACCTCGTGCTCATGCCGGGCCACCTTCTGCTCTACCACCCCGGCGTGCTCAAGCTGAAGGAGCTGATCGACGCGGGCGAGCTCGGCGACGTCCTCTGCGTCTACGGGAACCGCCAGAACCTCGGGATCGTCCGCACGAACGAGAACGCCCTCTGGTCGCTGGGCGTCCACGACCTCTCCGTGATCCTGTACCTGCTGGACGAGGAGCCCTCTGACGCGATCGCGCACGGCCGCGACTTCCTCACCGAGGGCGTCGAGGACGTCGTGTTCTGCTACCTGCGCTTCCCGTCCGGGAAGATCGCGCACATGCACCTCTCGTGGCTCGACCCCCACAAGATGCGGCGGATGACGGTCGTCGGCCGCGAGAAGATGGTCGTGTTCGACGACATGGAGCTCGAGCGCAAGATCACGGTCTACGAGAAGGCGCCCTGGCAGCGGGCCGAGACCTACGGCGAGTGGCAGACGCGAAGCGGCGACATCTACAGCCCGAAGCTCCCGAACGACGAGCCGCTGCGTCTCGAGTGCTCGCACTTCCTGGAGCTCGTCGAGGGGCAGGGCGACCGCGCCAAGGTGGCGAGCGACGGGGCCATGGTCGTGCGCGCGCTCGAGCGGCTCACCGAATCGCTCCATGGCTGAGATCCACCCGACCGCCGTCGTCTACCCGGGCACCGTGCTCGGCGAGGGTGTCAAGGTGCTCGAGCACGCGGTCGTCGGCAAGCAGCCGTCGCTCTCTCCGCGCTCGACCGCGAAACGCGAGGAGTTGCCGCCGACCGAGATCGGGGAGGGGACGATCGTCTCGACCGGCGCGATCGTCTTCGCCGGCTCACGCATCGGCGCGCGCGTGATCCTCGGTGACCAGTCCTGCGTGCGCGAGCGCGTCACCGTCGGCGACGACGTCGTGATCGGCCGCGGCTCGCTCGTCGAGAACGACACGACGATCGGCGCGCTGACGAAGATCCAGGCTATGGCCTACATCACCGCGTACTCCACGCTCGAGGAGCAGGTGTTCATCGCGCCCTGTGTCCAGACGACGAACGACAACTTCATGGGGCGGACGGAGAAGCGGCACGAGCTGATCAAGGGCCCGACGATCCGGCGCGGGGCCCGCGTCGGGGGCGGCGCGGTGCTCCTCCCCGCGATCGAGATCGGCGAGGAGGCGTTCGTCGGTGCGGGCGCTGTCGTGACGAAGGACGTCCCGGCGCACGCGGTCGTGGTTGGGAACCCCGCGCGGCAGATCCGCGACGTGCCCGAGGACGAGCTGCTCAGCTCTTGAAGAACCTGAGCGTGTAGCCCCCGTAACCCTCGGAGTCGAGACGCAGGCGCACGTCGTACCAGCCTTCGGTCGGGACGACGACGTCGAGTGCGTGCACGGCTCCGGATTCGCCGGCGCGGACAGTGATCGTGCGGCGCCGCGTCACCTGCAGCGCGGTCTCGGTCCCGGGCGTCCCGTCGAGACGCACCGAGAGCTGCTCGCCTGCGCGCATGAAGACCGAGTAGACGTCAAGCGGGTCGTCCCAGTAGTCGAGGGTGGCGTCGATGCGGGACGTGCGTCCGTACACGCGCGCGGCCGCGGTGGTCGCGCCGTCGTTCGGCTCGCGCGCGTCGGCCGGCGGCAGCGAGCCGTCGAGCATCGCGATCGCCCGGGTGACGTCGATCCGGCCCCAGCCGCTCAGCGAGTCGCGGCCCGGCCGGCACTCAGCGCAGATCGGCGCAGCGACGTCGTCGGCCGAGTGCTCGAGGATCCAAACGACCTGGTCGGCCGCGAGCTCAGGGTGGAGGGCAAGCAGGATCGCGGCGGTCGCGGAGGCCTGGGGTGCGGCGAACGACGTGCCCGCCCCGGCCCGGAAGAAGCCGTCGGCGCAGTCCGAGTACCCTTGGTTCAGGCACGCGCGGCGCTTCTGCGTCAGCGCGCGGGGAAAGGTCGAGACGATCTCGTCGCCGGGAGCCGCCAGGTCGACGAAGACTGGGTCGCGGTCGGAGAAGCGCGGGACGGTCCCCGCGCGGTTGAGCGCGGAGACGCCGAGAACGTGCGGCAGCGCGGAGGGCCAGCTCGCATACGGCCATGGGGTGGAAGGCGCGTCGTCGCCGTTGCCGACCGCGGCGATCACGACGACGCCCTGCGCGGTCGCATAGGCAACCGCAGCCGCCTCTTCCGCCGAGTACGTGTCGAGCGAGCGCGAGTCGGGTGCGCGGACGCCCGCGAGGCTGAGGTTGATGATGCGTGCGCCACTGTCGACGGCCCACCGGATCGCCTGTGCTTCCGCGTGCGTGCTGACGGAGCCGTCCGCGTACGCGGCCTTCGCCACGAGGAGCCGAGCGTTCGGAGCCATGCCGGCCATGCCGATCCGGTTGCCGGTCAGTGCGGCGATCTCGCCAGCGACGAACGTCCCGTGCCCGACCGAGTCCACGAGCGCCTTGCCGCCGACGAAGCTCTTCGCCGCGGCGATGCGGCCCTTGAACTCCGGATGCCCGCCGTCGATCCCCGAGTCCACGACCGCGACCAGCACCGGCTGGAGCGCCGGGAACGCCGGCCAGGCATCGAACGCGTGGTCCTGGGCGAGGTAGTACTGGCGGGGGAAGAGCGGGTCGTTCGGCGTGAACGTGGCCCCGGAACGGGCTGCGGCGGCGACCGGCGCGAGTGCGAGCGCGGCCAGCGCTACCGCGACGAGCTTCACGCCGCGACGACTCGAAGCGGCGCCGAGCTACCCGCGACGAACCCGTGGCCCGGTGCGACGCGGGCTCGGTACGTCCCTGGGGAGAGCGTGAGCGACGCTTGGAACGTCCCGTCAGCGCTCAGCGCTGCGTGGGCGACCGTCTTCCAGGTCGTTCCATCCGGGCTCTGGCGCTGCACCTCGACCGGGGCGCCCTCGAGAGCGGGCTTGACCGAGCCTCGCAGCGACGTCTGATCGGTCGCGGCGGCGAGCTTGACGAGCGGGGCGACCTTGACCGTCACCGCGCTCGAGGAGACCTTCCCGGACGTGAGCCGGTACTGCGTGGCCTGCAGCGGCTTCACGACCGTGCTGATCGCGCCCTCCGGCGAGGCCGTGACCGCGCCGACCTGCGCCCACGCCGCAGTGCCGACGCGCGACTCGAGCAGGATCGGCGTGAAGCCGCGGGCGACGCCGTCCAGCCGGGCGCGCGCGCCGTAGACCACGGCGGGGCCCGCGGGCGTGTTGAGTCCGAGCACGCCAAGCGAGAACCAGGTTGAGCGCAGGCCGAGGAGCTGCCTCACGTCGCCGGCCGCGACCGTGACCTCGCCGAGCGTTCCGGTGGCGGTCAGGGAGGTCGCGCGCCCGGAGCCGTTCAGCGTCGCCTGGATGTCGACGAGGCGGCCCGGCACCTTCAGCTTCTTGCTCAGCGTCGCAGCGGTGAACTTGAACGGCCCCCAGTCGTGGTGCGGGGAGATCGTGTCGTAGGGGTCGGCCACGGAAACGAGATACGGCACCGGCCTCGCGTTGGGCCAGACGTCCTGGATCGCCGCCGTGCGCCCGCCGGAGCTGGAGTAGAAGTACGTCGTCGCGACCTTGCCCTGGTAGAGGACGACCTGGCCGGCGGTCGCGTCGACCGCCGCGCTCGACTCCGGCTGCTCGCCGTCGACGCCGCGATAGACCTGGCTGCGCGTGTCCGAATACAGGTCGAAGGAGCCGCTGCTCTTGCGTACCGCGAGCGCGTAGGACCGCGCGACCATGGCCTGGCACTTCAGCGCCTCGGCGGCCCAGGTGTGAGGCATCTCGGACGGCACGACGCCGTAGAGGTACGCCTCGAGCCCGACCGTGTTCACGACCTGAAGCTTCCCGTCGACCAGCGAGACCTGCAGCGACCCGCGGTAGCGCCGGTCGAGCTTCAGCGGCTGGCCTCCGGGCGAGAAGACGAGCGGGCCGGGCAACGCCTGCGCGGGCTTGGCCGGATCGACCTTCACCTTCAGCGCCTTCGTCAGCGTCACCGCGCCCGGCTCGAGGGGATAGCTCGTCCCCGACGCGTCCTTGACCGTGAACGGCACTGCGGACGAAAAGCTCACACTCGTCGCGCCCGACTTCAGGAGCACGCGCACGCGCGCGAGCGGCGCCGGCCCGAGCGTGGTCGACGGGTAGTAATGGGCGAGGATGCGCGGATAAAGCCAGCCCTGCTGCGCGTAGCCGTACGCGCCCCACTGCGGCATCCCGACACCGTGGCCCCAGCCGTGGCCGGTGATCACGAAGGTGGCCGACGAGAGCGGCGCCGTCTGTCCGCGCGAAGCGGCACCGCCACCGGCGGCGCTGAGTGCGGCAAGGACAAGGAGAGCGATCGTTCGGCGCATGTTCGAAACCCCGCGTCCCGCGCAGGAGCGGGACCCGACGAGGCTAGCGGACCCGCACGGATGCAGCGGTTTTTCGTCCGGGTAACCTGGTTCGCCGGTTTTTCGTTGCCCCCTCCGAGGGCAAACGAGATGCGGACGCCCATGACAGCCAAGACGGACATCCTTCCGCCCCGCTATCGCGGCCCGCAGCGCGTGGGCCGCGGCGGCATGGGCGAGATCTACCGGGCCACCGACACCACTCTCGGCCGAGCCGTGGCGGTGAAGTTGCTCGCCGAGCGCTACGCCGAGGACGATGCGGTGCACGAGCGCTTCACGCGCGAGGCGCTGACGGCGGCGCGGCTTTCGGGCGAGCCGAACATCGTCACGATCTTCGACGTCGGCGAGTGGAACGACCGCCCCTTCATCGTCATGGAGTACCTCGCCGGCGGCTCGCTGGAGGAGAAGCTGCGCAGCGGTGGCGCACAGCCGACCCAGCAGGCGTGCGAGTGGCTCGAGGACACTGCGCGCGCACTCGACGCGGCGCACGGCCACGGCGTCGTCCACCGCGACGTCAAGCCCGCGAACCTCCTCCTCGACCGCGACGACAACGTCCACGTCGCGGACTTCGGGATCGCGAGCGCCGCCGGGCTCGACTCGATGACCATGACCGGGACGGTGATGGGGACGGCGGGCTACCTGTCGCCCGAACAGGCGCAGGGCGAGCGCGCAACCGCCGCGAGCGACCGCTACGCCCTGGGCGTCGTCGCGTTCGAGCTCCTGACGGGAACGCGGCCGTTCGAGGCCGACTCGATGACGGCCGAGGCCGCTGCGCACGTCCACGCGGACGTGCCGTCGGTGTCCGAGCGTTTGCCGAGCCTCCCGCCCGAGCTTGACCCGATCTTCCGGCGTGCGCTGGCCAAGGATCCGGCCGCGCGCTATCCGACGTGCGCCGAGTTCGTCGCCGACCTGCGCCAGGCACTGCACGAGGCCGCGGGCATGACGCGCCAGCTCGAAGCCGCGCCGGCGGCGGCGGCGGCTCCTCCGCCGCGCGCCTATGCGCCGACGCGGCCGCGTCGCTTCCCCGTCGTCCCCGTACTGCTCGCCCTCGCCCTGCTCGGCGTGGGGATCCTCGGCGCCGCACTCCTCACGCGCGGCGGCGGCCCGAAGCCCGCCGCGCAAACGTTCATCCGCACGATCGTGAAGACCACGCCAGGGCAAACCGTCACGCAAAAGACCACCGTGACGACAGCGCCGGCCCCCGCGCCGGCAAGTGGAGGAGCGGATCTCGCGCAGGGTCGCCGCGACAGTGACGCAGCTTTCAACATGATCCGCGCCGGCGACTACTCGAGCGCCCTGCCGCTGGCCCAGAAAGCGCTCGCGGAGCTAAAGGGCACCGGCGACATCTACGAGGCGTACGCGAACTACAACGTCGGCACGTCGCTCGTGCACCTCGGCCGCTGCTCGGAGGGGCTGCCGTACCTCGACGCGTCGGAGCAGATCCAGGGTTCCCGCAAGGAGATCAGGAACGATCGCAAACTCTGCAGGAAGGGCTAGCGCCAGCTCGTTTCGGACACGGGAGCGCGTCCCTTGAGCGGCTCCCACCAGGCCCGGTTCTCCCCGTACCACTCGACCGTCGCGCGCAGGCCGTCGTCGAAGTCGAGCGCGGGCGACCACCCGAGCTCGGTGCGGAGCTTCGACGAGTCGAGCAGGTAGCGCCGGTCGTGTCCGGGCCGGTCCGGGACGATCGTCTTCAGGCTCTGCGGCTTGCCGAGGGCGTCGAGCACCCGGTCGGCGATCTCCTCCACCGTGGCCTCGACGCCCGAGCCGACGAGATACGTCTCGCCCACGCGCCCGCGCTGCAGGACGAGCTCGATCGCACTGCAGTGGTCGAGCACGTGCAGCCACTCGCGCTTGTTCTGCGTGGACGCGTAGAGCGGTAGCGGCTCGTCGTCCAGCGCGTTCGTCGTGAACAACGGGACGACCTTCTCCGGGAACTGGAACGGCCCGTAGTTGTTCGAGCAGTTCGTGATCGTTACCGGAACGTCGAACGTCTCGTGGTAGGCGCGCACGTAATGGTCGGCGGCGGCCTTCGACGCGTTGTACGGGGTGCGCGGCCGGTAGGGGGAGTCCTCGGTGAAGACCTCGTCGGTGTCGAGCGCGAGGTCGCCGTAGACCTCGCACGTGGAGATGTGGTGGAAGCGGTCGAGTCCGACAGCGCGAGCGGCCTCGAGCAGGAGTTGCGTGCCGAGGACGTTGGTGCGCGCGAAAAGTCCGGGGTCGACGACGGCGAGGCTGTTGTGCGACTCCGCTGCGAAGTTGACGATCGTGTCGAGCTCGTGCTCGCGCAGCGTCCGCTCGGTCAGCTCGCGGTCGCCGATGTCGCCCTGGACGAACGCGATCCGATCGTCGACGTCGGCAAGGCTGGCGCGGTTCCCCGCGTAGGTGAGCAGGTCGTAGGCGACGAGCGTGTCGTCTGGATGGCGCTCCAGCCAGTAGCGGACGAAGTTGGAGCCGATGAAGCCGGCGGCGCCGGTGACGAGGAGCCTCACGGGGCAAGCCTAGCCAGGCATTCGCGCAGGCCTTCCCGCCAGTGCGAAAGCCGCGGCGTGTCCGGATGCTCGCTGCGCAGCACCGAGTACGCGGGACGCGGGGCTGGGCGGCCGAGCTCCTCGGTCGTGATCCGGCGCACGCGCGTGTCCAGCCCGGCCTCCTCGAAGATCGCCTCCGCGAACTCGGCCCAGGTGCAGTCGCCCTCGGCGGCCACGTGCCGGCGGCCGTATGGAAGCTCGACGATCGCCTTCGTGGCTTCGGCCAAATGGTCGACGTACGTAGGCGAGCCGCGCTGGTCGTCGACGACGGAGACCTCGTCGCGCTCGGCACCGAGCCGCAGCATCGTGCGCACGAAGTTGTGCCCGGTCGCACCGAAGAGCCACGACGTCCGGACGATCCAGGCCTCCTCCCCCGCCGCGGCCTCGCCGTGGAGCTTCGTTCGCCCATACGCGGAGAGCGGATTCGTGGGATCGGACTCGACGTAGGGTTCGCGCTTGCGTCCGTCGAAGACGAAGTCGGTCGAGTAGTAGACGAGCGGCGCACCGAGCTCAGCCGCGTGCTTGGTGCCGCCGACGTTCACCGCCGCCGCGCCCTGCGGGTCGTCCTCGGCGCCGTCCACGTCGGTCCACGCCGCCGCGTGCAGGACGAGCCCGGGCGCGTCGAGCCCGAATGGCGGGGGATGCGTTACGTCCCACTGCTCGCGCGTGAGCGCCACCGCGTCGGGGAAGACCTCGGCGAGCGCCCGCCCGAGCTGCCCCCCCGCCCCGGTTACGAAGACGCGACTGCCGCGTCCCGTTCCGACAGGATCGGCGATGACGTGCTCCATAGGCTCACGACCCGCGGGTCGTTCCAGGGCAGGCCGTGCTCGTCGGGCGCGGCGGGGTCGTACTCCTCCGTCACGAGGTAGCAGAACAGGCAGTCCGTGAGCGCCTCGTAGCCATGGGCGTGCGTCCCGGGGACGTAGATCGCGACCGGGTTCTCGTCGCCGATGTCCTCGGTGAAGGCCTCGCCCGTCTCCCGGTCGAGGACGACGACGCGCACCATCCCCTGCAGGCAGACGAAGAGGTCGTCCTGCCCGCGCTCGTGGTAGTGGAGGCCGCGCACGACGCCCGCGCGCGAGTAGGCGAGGTTCGCCTGGCGGATCGGCTTCGGGAGGTCGCTCGCGCGCGCGAGCTCCGAGAACCACCCGCGCTCGTCCTCGAAGCGCTTCAGCTCGATCCGGCGCAGTCCACTTAGTAACAGTCTGTTACTTGGATCGGTCACGCCCGGCTCCCGCGGATGAAGTCGTTCACGGCGTAGTAGGCGTCGATCGACTCGCCCGCGTCGCCCCAGAAGCCGTCGAGGACGTCGTACTCCATCTCACCCCGCTCGACATACCAGTTGTTCACGTCCGTGATCTCGAGCTCGCCGCGGCCGGACGGCTGCAGCGTCGGGAGCACATCCCAGACCGTCTCGTCGTAGAAGTAGATCCCGGTCACCGCGAACGCCGATGGGGGCTGCTCGGGCTTCTCGACGATGCGCGTGACGCGCCCGTCGCCGTCCAGCTCGGGGACGCCGAGATGCCGCAAGTGCTCCGGATCGTCCTCGCGCGCCAGCAGGATCCTCGCGCCGTGTGCCTGGGCGCGGAAGTTGTCGACCGGGCCGCGCAGCGACGACTCGAGCACGTTGTCCGCGAGCATCACGACGACCTGGTCGCGCTCGACATAGCGCTCGGTCAGCCCGAGCGCCTCGGCGATCCCGCCCGGCTTCTCCTGGTAGGCGTAGAAGAGCCGGTCGATCCCCCACTCGTGACCGTTCCCGAGCAGGCGGAAGAACTCGCCCGCGTGCGTCCCGCCGGTGACGAGCATCAACTCGGTCACGCCCGCGCCGACGAGCGCCTCGATCGCATACGTGACCATCGGACGGTCGTAGATCGGCAGGAGATGCTTGTTCGTGATCCGCGTCAGCGGATGGAGGCGGGTGCCCGAGCCGCCCGCGAGGATCACGCCCTTCATGTCGCGGGCGATGCTACGGGGTCGCGCTCAGGCTCGCGCCGCCCGCGCACCGCGAGCGCCCCCGCGACGCCTGCGAGGACCGAGATCGCCGCCGCGCTCTTCCACATCGCCGCGTCGCCCCACGCGGCACGAATCTGCAGGCCGAGGAACGGTGTGAGCGCCCAGGCGACCGACCAGCTGCTGCCGAAGAACCCCATGTACGCGCCGCGCAGATCCTTCGGGGAGAACGCCGCCACGGCCGACTGCGAGGTCGGGATCCAGAGCATCTCGCCGATCACGAAGACGACGATCACGAACAGGAGGACCGGAATCGCCGCGCTCACGTTCAGGAGGAGGAGCGGCAGGCCCATCAGCGGCATCGCGACCGCGAGCTTGACGGTCGAGGGGATGCCGGCCGTCCAGCGAATCAGCCGCAGCTGGAAGGCCGTGACGAGGATGGGGTTTGCGATCACGAGGAAACCCCACGCGGCCGGCTGCAGGCCATGCGACGAGGTCAGCGAGATCGGCATGAGCACCTCGTAGGCGACGTAGGTCATCGACGCGAGGACCGACGACGCCATGAAGACGAGGAACGCTCCGTCCCTCCGGATGACGCCCCACGAGCCGCGGTCGGGCGGGCTCTCAGGAGCGTAGGCGCCCGTGCGCGGCAGGTAGTGCCAAGCGATCGCCGCGGCCGACAGCGAGAAGAGAGCGGCGCCGAGAAAGAAGGCGGGCCAGTGGTTCCCGATCAGGAGGAACCCGCCGATCGGAGGTCCGAACACGACCCCGAGGTTCGCTGCGATCCGGACGGAGGCATATCCCGCCTCGTGCTTCTCCGGAGGGACGAGGTCCGCGACCAGCGCCGTGTCCGCCGCGCGACCGATCGAGCCGAGGGCAGGTGCGACGGCCGCCAGTGCGAGACCGGCGAACAGGTGGTCTCCGACCGCGAGGAACCCGACCAGCATCGCGGTCTGGACGCCCCAGCCAAACAGGATCATCGGCCGGCGGCCGACGTGGTCCGAGACGTGGCCGCCCGCATACGACGAGAGGCCCGCGAGCAGGGCGCCGACGAGGAACGTGACGGCGAGCTGACGGTCGCTCGCGCCCAGGTGAACCTTCGCCCAGATCCCCATGAAGATCCACGCGACGGAGCCGGCGAGCGAGCCGGCGAACTGAACGGCGAGCACCGGGCGGAGCGCCGGATCGACGTCCGTGCCCCAGACGAGCCGGTAAAAACGGGCGAAGAGCTTCACTCGCCCGAGGCTACCCTCGGATTAAGGGTGCGGAACGACGAGTACGGCGATCGTCAGCAGGCCGAACACGGTGACGAGGAAGCGCATATCTCGAGCCTACGGCCCGCCTATTGGTTCACGGTGAATCCGGTGTAAGGAATTTGGATCGACCGGTCGTTTCAGACGCGCAGTCGGCGAAGCCGGCTGCGCTGAGGCGACATCGCGAGCGACGTCGCAGCCGGTTGGTCCCGTGTTAGGAATTCGTTGTGGATGTCACGCATTACTTCGAGGAAGGCCTGTCACGCGCCGTCCTGTCGAAGCCGCGCAAGGAGAGTGCGTACACACGCGTTAGCGTCAAGCCGGTGCGGATCGACGACGAGCTGCGCTACCAGTTCGAGTACCTCCAGGGCGTCCAGGCGACCCACGCCAACCTCCTTCCGAATGAAGCGGCGTCGGCGCTGGCGCAGCTCGTCCGGCGCGACTTCCGCCAGGCCCTCATCCAGACTCCCGAGCACGACTACCAGGTGCTCGACGGCGAGAAGGTGCTCCGCCGGCCGCCGACCGCGAAGCCGGTCGAGCTCGAGCACGATCGCCGCAAGCAGTACCTGATCCCCGAGGGGGCTCCGGTTCCGTTCCTCGTCGAGCTCGGCGTGATGACTCGCGACGGGAAGGTTCGGGCCCAGCGCTACGACAAGTTCCGCCAGGTCAACCGGTTCCTGGAGCTCGTGGACGACGCCGTGCCGCAGCTTCCGCGCGACCGCCGGCTCCGAGTCGTCGATTTCGGCTCGGGCAAGTCGTATCTCACCTTCGCGTTGCACCATTTGCTCGTCGAGCTGCGCGGACTCGACGTCGAGATCGTCGGGCTCGACCTGAAGGAGGACGTGATCGCCCGCTGCGACGCCCTGGCGCGCAAGCTCGGCTACGACCGTCTGCGCTTCGAGGTCGGCGACATCGCGCTGTACGAAGGGGTGGACTCGGCGGATCTCGTCGTCTCGCTCCACGCCTGCGACACGGCGACCGACGCCGCGCTCGAGAAGGCGGTCCGCTGGGGCGCCGAGGTCATCCTCGCCGCTCCATGCTGCCAGCACGAGCTGCTCGGGCAGATCTCCGACGAGTCGCTCACGCCGCTGCTGCGCCACGGCATCCTCAAGGAGCGCTTCGCGGCGCTCGTCACCGACGCCGCGCGCGCGGAGCTGCTCGAGCGCGCCGGCTACGACGTGCAGGTACTGGAGTTCGTCGACCTCGAGCACACCGCCAAGAACCTGCTCATCCGCGCGGTGAAAACCGGGCGAACGGGGAACGGTAGGGCGTACGACGAGTTCAAGCAGCGCCTCGGCATCGAGCCGTACCTCGAGCGGGCGCTCCGAGAGGAGACCACGTGACCGACGAGCGAGAGATCCAGCACGAGCCTCAGGTGCTCGAAGGCGACGACGACGTTCCGCGCCAGCCGGCGCCGCCGCTCGACCCGTATACACCCGAGCCGGGCCCGCGCGCCGGAGAAGAGCGCGCCTTCAGCGTGATGCGACTGGCCTGGATCCCCGTGCTGATCGCAATCGCGATCGTCGTCTGGGCCGCTCTTCGCTAGCAGGAGGGACAGGCAAAACCCCGAGAGCGGCGTACTGTGAGCCAGTGAGTAAGCGACGAGACATCGAGCATGCGGCCGAGGAGATCGAGCAGCTCTTCGCCGACCTCTGGCAGGTCTTCCCCTTCTCGGGCTTGCGTCGCGGGTTTCGGCCGCAGATCGACTGCTTCCGGACGGAGGATCCGTCGAGCCTCACGGTCGTGGTCGACCTCGCCGGCGTCGATCCCTCGGGGGTGCACGTGATCGCGTCCGGGCGCGCGCTCGTGATCGCGGGCGAGCGCCCCCGGCCGAAGCCCGGCGGCCAGGTCTACGAGCAGATGGAGATCGACTACGGCGCCTTCGAGCGCCACGTCTCGCTGTCGGTGCCGGTCGACGTCGCGGCGGCGGAGGCGCACTACGAGAACGGCTTCCTGACCATTGTGCTGCCCCTGGCGCCGAGTCCCGCCCCCGACGTGCGCGTGGCGATCGAGATCCGGAGAAGAACGTGACCGAACTGCTTCCGGAAAACCCGGTGGCCGGCGACATCGAGGTCCCGAGCAGGCTCGCCGTCCTGCCCCTCAAGGAGACGGTTGTCTTCCCCGAGTCGATGACGCCGCTCGCGATCGGCCAGGAGCGCTCGGTGCGGCTGATCGAGGACGTGATGGCCGGCGCGCGCGTGCTCGCCCTCGTCACGGTCCGCGACCCGGAGCTCGAGATTCCCGGCTGGGACGACCTGTACGAGGTCGGAACCGCGGCGATCATCCATAAGCTGATTCGCGTCCCCGACGGGACGCTGCGCGTCCTCGTCCAGGGGCTGAACCGAATCCGCGCGGAGGAATGCGTCCAGACCGATCCCTACCTCGTGGGCGAGTTCGGGCCGGTGCCGGACGTGACGGCCGAGAGCGCCGAGGTTGAGGCGCTGACTCGAAACGTCCAGGGACTCTTCGCGCGGATCATCGCGCTCGTCCCGTATCTGCCCGAGGAGCTCGAGATCGCGGCGGCCAACGTCGACAACCCGAGCGCGCTCTGCCACCTCGTCGCCTCGACGCTGCGGCTGAAGACCGAGGAGAAACAGGCGCTGCTCGAAGAGGAGAACGTCGAGGCGCGCCTGCGCCACGTCTCGGTGATCCTGAACCGCGAGCTCGAGGTCTTCGAGCTGGGCTCGCGCATCCAGTCGCAGGTGCAGTCCGAGATGGAGAAGGGCCAGCGCGAGTTCTTCCTCCGCCAGCAGATGAAGGCGATCCAGGACGAGCTCGGCGAGGGCGACCCAGAGGCAGCGGAGATCAACGAGCTCCGTGAGCAGATGGCGCAGCTCGAGTTGCCCGAGGACGTCCGAAAGGCCGCCGAGCGCGAGCTCTCGCGGCTCGAGAAGCTGCCGTCAGCCGCGGCCGAGTACGGCGTCATCCGCACGTACCTCGACTGGATCCTGACGCTGCCCTGGGGGAAGACCACCAAGGACAACCTCGACCTCGACGCGGCCCGCACGACGCTCGACGAGGACCACTTCGACCTCGAAAAGGTCAAGGACCGGATCATCGAGTACCTCGCCGTCTCCAAGCTCAAAAACGACCTCTCCGGGCCGATCCTCTGCTTCGTCGGCCCGCCCGGCGTGGGCAAGACGTCGCTCGGGCAGTCGATCGCGCGCACCGTCGAGCGCAAGTTCGTGCGGATGTCGGTCGGAGGCGTCCGCGACGAGGCTGAGATCCGCGGCCATCGGCGCACCTACATCGGCGCGATGCCGGGCACGATCATCCGCTCGCTGCGCGACGCCGAGTCGATGAACCCGGTGATCCTGATCGACGAGATCGACAAGATGGGCTCGGACTTCCGCGGCGACCCGTCGAGCGCGATGCTGGAGGTGCTCGACCCAGAGCAGAACAAGGCGTTCCGCGACCACTACCTCGACCTGCCGTTCGACCTCTCGCGCGTGCTGTTCATCTGCACCGCGAACCAGCTCGACACGATCCCGCCTGCGCTCCTCGACCGGATGGACGTGATCCAGCTCTCCGGCTACACCGAGGACGAGAAGCTCGGGATCGCCAAGCGCTACCTCGTCCCCAAGCAACTCGAGGCGAACGGGCTCCAGCGCGGGCAGCTCGCGTTCAACCAGCGCGCGCTGCAGATGGTGATCCGCGAGTACACCCGCGAGGCCGGGGTCCGGAACTGCGAGCGGCGGATCGCCGAGATCTGCCGTAAGGCCGCGACGCAGATCGCCAAGGGCCGCGCGAAGAAGCTTCGCGTCGACGAGAAGCGCGTGCGGGAGTGGCTCGGCGCACCGCGGTTCCCCGACGAGGTGCGCAAGCGCACAGCCGACCCAGGAGTCGCGACCGGCCTCGCGGTCACGGCCGTGGGCGGCGACGTGCTGTTCTTCGAAGCGACGGCCTATCCGGGCGAGGGCAAGCTCGTCGTGACCGGTCAGCTCGGCGAGGTGATGCAGGAGTCGGCGCAGGCGGCGCTCTCATGGGTGCGGGCGCACGCGGTGCAACTCGGGATCGAGCCGGATTGGTTCTCGCGCCATGACGTGCACGTCCACGTGCCCGCCGGTGCCGTGCCGAAGGACGGACCGTCGGCGGGAGTCACGATGGCGACCGCGATCGTCTCGCTCGTGACCAACCGTCCCGTCTCGGACGACGTCGCGATGACCGGCGAGATCACGCTCACAGGTCAGGTGCTGCCGGTCGGCGGGGTGCGCGAGAAGGTCCTCGCGGCGCGGCGGATCGGCGTCCACACCGTGATCGTCCCGAAGGAGAACGAGCCCGACCTCGAGGAGCTCCCGAAGAAGGTGCGCGAAGGGCTCGAGTTCGTGCTCGCCTCCACCATCGGCGAGGTGCTCGACACCGCCCTGAACGGGAAGCGCGCACCGCGGCGACTACGCCCGGCCCGAGCCGGCCGTCAGGCTGCTAGTCGAGCCTGAAGCTCGACCGGAAGTCGCGGCAGGCCGAGTCGTCGCCGGAGAAGCGGCACAGCAGCTGGTACTCGCGCCGGCCGGCGAAGACGAACGCGATCCGCTCGACGAGTGCGGTCCCACCCCGGGTGAACGCAATGTCGTACGAGCGTGACCGGCGACCCGCCAGGACGCCGCCCTCCAGCTTCGCGACGCGCCCGCCGAGCTGACTCGCGAGCTGCGAGGCGACGCGATCGAGCTCCGGCACGGTCTTCTCCCAGAGCGCCGGCCGGAACTGCCGGCCGAGCGTGAAGACCGTCACTGAGACGAGCTCCTGACCCTTGGCCGCGCTCGTCATCCGAGCCGCGTGAGTCACCCGCCAGCCGGCGGGAGCGCCGAAGCGATAGCCGTCTCCGGTCACGGATTGCGGCGTGGGCGACGCCGCTCCGCCGCCACATCCCGCCAAGACAAGCGCCAAAAGGGCTGCGGTCGCCTGTTTGCCCTGGCGGAAGCGGGGTAAAAGTGTCCGTGCAGACAGCAAACGAAAGGAAATCCGAATGGCCAAGACCAAGGACAAGGTGATCGATCGCGCCGGCGACGTGAAGCCGTACATCGATCGCGCGATGCATGACGAGGATTTGCGCGACAACGTGATGACGGCGTTCGCAGCCGCGCGAGAAGTCTACGACGAGCTGCTCGGCAACCGCGGCGTCACGACGGTCGCCAAGCGCGTCGCGACCGACAAGGACATGCAGGACAACCTGAAGAAGGCGCTCGACGAGCTGCGTCAGGCAGCCGACCGGGTCCAGGGCAAGAAGGACCACGGCGGACGCAACTCGACGCTCCTGCTCGCCGGAATCACGCTCGGGATCCTCTTCAACCCGATGACCGGCCCGCAGACGCGCAAGTGGGTTTCCGACAAGATCTTCGGCTCGAGCGACGACTTCACGTACAGCGGCGACGGCTCCACCACCGGGAGCGGCTCCGGCTCGAACGGCTCCTAGCTACGACCTGTGCCTGGCGGCAGCGCTGGCCGCAGCCGCCGGGCCGGTCTGACTCGGGGGGCGAGGCGCTTGCAGGATGCCGCCCTCGCCCTCGTGCCTGACCGGAGCCAGCGCACGCTTGAGCGAGTCGGGCTCGAGCCCGCTTGCGCTGGAGATGTCCCGGACCTGCAGGAGGATCGCTCCGGGCTGAGGCGCGCGCGAGTTCGCGTTCGGTGTGGGCGCCCAGCCCTCCGCCGCCGAGAAGCGCACGTCCTGAAGGTGCTGCCACGCCAGCAGGTAGCCCGTCGGGTCGACGGCGCCGTTATAGCCGTACCCGAGGAACTGCACCGGATGGACCTCGAAGTGGAGGTGGTACGGCGTCCCCTGCGCGTCGCCTGAGTTGCCGACGAAGCCCACCACGTCACCGGCCCGCACGTGGGCGCCGTTCACCGCGAGCGGCGAGTACGCGGAGAGATGCGCGTAGTAGAACTGGTTGCCGACGCTGTCGCGGAGCCAGAGCCGGTAGCCGCCCACGTCGTTCCAGCCGACCGAGAAGACGGTGCCGGTCGCGACCGCAAGGATGGGCGCACCGAGCGGCGCGAAGATGTCGTCTCCGTGGTGCCAGCCGCCGCTGACGTCTCCGCGAGGCGCGCCGAAGGTGTCCACGAACGAATAAGGGCCGAAGACCGGGAAGACGTAGCCGCCGGCCTTCAGCTTGGGATGTGAGCCGGGGGGAGGCGAGCTTCCGAGCGGGGGCAGCGGGATCCCGTTCGCCGGGGGCTCCGGGGGCCTCAGGGTCCCATTCGGCGCCTTCCCGCCAGGCTTGACCGGCTTCGGTGGCGCCGGCGACTTCACGGGACTCGCGGCCTTCCCGGTCGGCGCGACGACCTCGACCTCGACGAATCCGATCTGGACGGTCGTCCCGGCCGGCACGCCGTTGTGGTCCGCGGTCACGTGCGCCTCGATTCCGGTGACGTAGCCGAGGTAGCTCGAGGTCGTCTGCTGGGTCGCGCCCTGCCCGAGGATGATCGCGTAGCCCCAGTCGCCGAGCTGGATCGTGCCCGCGCTCGACGAGACGGTTTGGCCGAATACCGTCAGCCCGGTGACGCTGACGCCGGGGAAATCGCCCGAAGCGGAGCCCTGCTTCGCGGTCGCCTCGGCTTTGACCACGACGCTCGCGACCGTGAGATCGCCGCCGAATAGCGAGATGTCCGAGATCGTGAGCGACGCGCTGGCGTTGGCCGTCGTGTCGGTGTCGGCGGACAGGTAGGCGTTGCCGGAGGCGGTGCTGACGATCGTGCCGGAGGTGAACGGGCCGATGAAACCTGCGGTCTGCGGCGGTGCGGAGATCTCCTGTGTCCCGGAGACCGTCCCCGAGCTCTCGACGATCCGGACGCCCCACGCGTGCGCGGCCGCGCTACCGGGAGCCGCGCTGGAGCCGACGCCGGCGGGAGCAGATCCCGCGGCGAGCACCAGGACGGACGCCAGGACGACCGGGACCCGCTTGAACACGCGGCCCATTATGCAGCCCTTCACGGCGCGCGGCGGGATCCCGAGGTGGCTCGTCGCTACTTCAGCTGTTCGCGGACGAAGGCGCGGAAACGTTCCTTCGCGTCCTCGTCCGGGCCGAGCGGCTCTTCGTCGGCGAACCCTGGGTCGTCGGCGATCTCCCGCGCGACCGCGCGCACTTCGGCCGCGATCGCCTCGTGGTGAGCGGGATCCTTGAGCAGGACGTCGACCCAGCTCTCCGAGCCATCGTACGGCGGGAAATCGTTGTCGAACAGCAACTGCCCGAGCAGCAGGCCCACGCGGATATAGGCGAAGGTGCGAAACGCGAGGATTCGCCGCGGCGATCCGATCAGCCGCTGGAGCTCCGGATGCTCCTGCTGGATCTGCTCGACGATCGAGCCGATCGGCTCGTCGACCAGCGGGAGCCAGATCTCCTCGAGCTCGGCCACAGCTGGAGTCTAAGGCCCGCAGAGACCGCCGTATCCTAGGCCGGTGTCCCGCCAGCCCCTCCTCGACGAGCTCGCCCGCGATCCGATGCGTGCAGCCCTTTGCCTGGACGTGGACGGCGTGCTCGCGCCTATCGTCGAACGGCCCGAGGACGCGCGTGTGCCAGAGGAGACGCGGGCCGAGCTAACACGTCTCGCCGCCCGCTACGCGCTCGTCGCGGCGATCAGCGGCCGGGCGTCCGACGAGGCCCGGCGAATCGTCGGCGTCCCGACACTCGTCTATGTCGGCTCCCATGGGCTCGAGCTGTCGCCCGACGCAGAGCGTTGGCGCGTCGCGTTGCAGATTTTCCTCGCAACCGTCGACTGGCCGGTCGAGAACAAGGGACTGACGGCGTCCGTTCACTACAGGACCGCGGTTGACCAGGCGGCTGCGAAGGCCGCGCTCGATACGGTGGCCGCACGGGCCGAGCAGGCCGGCCTGCGCGCGCGCTTCGGGCGCAAGGTGCTGGAGATCCTGCCTCCGATCGAGGCCGACAAGGGGACGGCGGTCCGCGAAATCCTCTCGGAGCGGGACCTCGGACGCGCGCTCTACGCGGGCGATGACACGACCGACCTCGACGCCTTCACTGCGCTCGACGGGCTGGAGCTCGGCGTGCGGGTCGCGGTCGCGTCCGCGGAGGGCCCGCCGGAGCTCCGCGGCCGCGCCGACATCGTCGTGGAGGACCCCCGGGAGCTCCTCGAGCTCCTGAGAGGCCTCTAGTGCACGTCGTCGACGAGGTGCTCGCGCCGCTCCGCGAGCAGTACGGCGACCCTGCGCCTCTCCTGTGGGAGGACGAGGTCAGCGAGCAGGAGTTCGCGCTCGCCGGGTTCAATCCGCTTCGCCGCCACGACTTCACGTTCTTCGTCTTCAACGGCGAGCGGCTCGCGCTGATCGAGAAGCCTCAGTACCCGCCGGGGATCTGGCGGCCGCCGGGCGGCGGTGTCCGCCCAGGCGAGGACCTCGTCGAGGGGATCCGCCGCGAGGCGCTGGAGGAGCTCGGCGTCGAGATCGAGCTCGAGCGCTACCTGGTCGCGAGCGAGGCGCGCTTCCGCTTCGGCGGCGAGGCGATCGAGTGGCGCACACACGTCGTGTCGGCACGGACGGAGGCGGACGAGCTGGCGGCGCGCGACACTGACGAGATCTCGGCGGCGCGCTGGGGAACGCTGAACGAGCTCGGTGGCCCACTTCGCGAGCGCCTGCTCGGCACCGGGCGCGCGCTCTGGCGCTACCGCGTGGCGCTGCACGACGCAGCGGCCGCGGTGCTAATCGACCAGCTCTAGTACCTCTGGAATCGACGTGACCCGCGGTTGCCAGCCGCGCGCTTCCTCCCAGTACGGCTCGTCCTGCTCCGGACGAAGGATCAGCACGGCGCGCATCCCCACTCGCTCGGCCCCGGCCAGCTCGTCGTTCGCGCCGTCGCCGACGAACATCGCGTCGGGCGCCTCCACGCCCAGTTCGTCCAGCGCGAGCCGGTAGATCGCTGGATCCGGCTTACGCAAGTCGACCGAGCACGAGAATACGGTCGAGTCGAAGAGGCCGGCGAACGGCGTCTCCTCCCACAGCTCCGGGACCTCCTCGCTGCACACCGAGATCATTCCCAGCCGAACGCCGCGCTGCCGCAGCTCGCGCAGCGTCTCGAGGGCTCCCTCCTGCGGCACGGCGACCTCTCGGAAGGCATTCCTGCGCAGGTCGAGCAGCTCCGGGAGCAGCTCGTCGGTCGCCCCGACGGAGCGGAACGAATCCGCAAGCGACCCACCGTCGCGCTCGGAGCGGCTTGTGCGCCACACCCGGTGAAACGTGTCCGGATCCGTACCGAGGCGCTCCGCGATCCGGCGTTCCGTCGCGCGGCTGTGCTCGACGTCATAGAGGACGAGCGTGTCCCAGAGGTCGAAGATCACCGCGCGCAATCGCGGAGCACCTCCCACGCGCGCCGGACGTCGTCCTCCGTCGTGCCAACGTTGCCGATCGCGAGCCGCAGGACGTAGCGCCCGTTCAGCTTCGTGTGCGAGATGAACAACTCGCCGGTCGAGTTCACGCGCGCGAGGAGCGTCTCGTTCTCATCGTCGGAGCCGTCGCGCTTGAAGCAGACGATCGAGAACGGCCGCGGAGCCTCGAGCGTCCAGCCCGGCTCGTTGCGCACCCAGCCTTCGAACAGCTCCGCCAGCCGCAGATGCTCGCGGATCATCGCCTGGAGGCCCTCGCGTCCGTAGCAGCGCAGCACCGCCCAGAGCTTGAGCGAGCGGAAGCGGCGGCCGAGCGCCGGACCGTAGTCGGAGAGGCTCGCCGCGTCCTCCGGCGTGCGCAGGTATTCCGGGACGAGGCTGTGCGCCGCGCGCAGGTCGTCGCCGCGCCGGCTCCAGAGGCACGAGCAATCCATCGGCGTCAGCAGCCACTTGTGCGCGTTGACGACGAGCGAATCGGCGTGCTCGACGCCCTCGAACGCCCAGCGCAGCTCGGGACAGACCATCGCGGAGCCCGCATAGGCCGCATCGACGTGCAGCCAGACCCCCTCCGCCCCGGCCCGCTCGGCAATCGCGGCCACGGGATCGACGGAACCGGTGGAGGTCGTCCCCACCGTCGCGACGACCGCTGCCGCGTCGGAAAGATCGAGCTCGTCGAGGCGCAACCGGAATGCGTCGTCGGCCGGCGTCTTGCGGACCTCGAGCCCGAGCAATGCCGCCGTCTTGTCGATCGACGAGTGCGTGTGCTCGGAGCAGACGATGAAGCGCGCATCGGGCCGCACGTGCCGGGCGGCTGCGAGCGCGGCGAGCGTCGACGTCGACGCGGTGTCCTCGATGTGGCCATGCCAGCCGGACGGCAGCCCGAGCAGCTGCGCGAGCCAATCCAGGGTCACGGCCTCGAGCTCCGTAGAGGCCGGCGCAGTTCGCCAGAGGAAGCCGACGGAGTTGAGCGTGGCCGCGAGCAGCTCCGCGAGGATCCCGGGCGGCGAGCCGGTGTTCGCGATGTACGCGAAAAAGCGCGGATGCTGCCAGTGCGTCACTCCCGGGAGCAGCACCTCGTCGAGATCGCGCAGCACCGCGGAGAACGGCTCCGGACGATCAGGCGGCGAGGCGGGCAGGCGCGCGCGGATGTCGCCCGGCTCGACCTGCGCGAGCACCGGCAGGTCGCGGACGCGCTCGAGATAGTCCGCCGCCCAGTCCACCGCGGCGTGCCCATCAGCTCGAAAGTCGCTCACTTGCGCAGCTTCTCGATCTGCTTCCACGTGCGCGTGTTGAGCACCTGATCCTTCGTGAGCCAGGCCTTCCGCGCCTGCGCGACACCGATCGGCATGTGGCCGAGCGCGCTCAGCTGGTGGCCGTCGGTGTTGACGGGAATCTTCACTCCGGCCTCGCCCGCGACACGCGCGTGCGTGTCGCGCAGGTCGAGGCGATTCGGCTGCGCGTTGATCTCCAGGAACGTCCCCGTCTCGACGGCCTTCTCGACCACCCGCTCGATGTCGACGTCGGCACCCGGCCTGACGTTCAGCTTGCGCGCGGTCAGATGTCCGATCATGTGCACGTGCGGGTTCTCGATCGCGGCGAGCACGCGCTCGGTCGGATTGCGGTCGAAGCTCGTGTGCAGCGATGCGATCACCCACTCGAAGCCGGCGAGCGCCTCGTCGCGTAGCGCGAGCCCGCCGTCGGCGCGGATCCCGACCTCGACTCCTTTGACGATCCTGAACGGCTTCAGCTTCGCGTTCAGGTCGTCGACCTCGGCCCACTGCTGCTCGGCGCGGCCCTCGCGGAGCCGCTCGCCGTGGTCGGTGATCGCCAGATAGGCGTAGCCGCGCGCCTTCGCCGCAGCGGCCATCGCCTCGAGCGTGTCCTTCCCGTCCGACCAGGTCGAGTGGCTGTGCAGGTCGCCGCGGATGTCGTCCAGCTCGACGAGCACCGGCAGCTCGCCGGCGCGCGCGGCCTCGAGCTCGCCGCAGTTCTCCCGTAGCTCGGGCGGAATCCAGTCGTAGCCGAGGAAGCGATAGAGCTCATCCTCGGTCTCGTGCGTGTGCACCTTCCCGCTCTCGGTCTCGGTGACCCCATACTCGGAGACCGACAGCTTGCGGCGCACCGCGGCTTCCCGCAGCGCCAGGTTGTGCTCCTTCGAGCCCGTGAAGTGCTGGAGCAGGTTGCCGTAGGACTCGGGTGGCACGACGCGCAGGTCGAACCGGTAGCCGTCGTTCGAGACGACCGTCGCCTTCGTATCGCCCTTCGCGGCAATCTCGACGACCCAGCGGAGCGACGTGAAGTAGTCGATCAGCGCCGGTGGGTCGCTCGCGGTGGCGATGATGTCGAGGTCGCGGATCGTCTCCTTGCGACGGCGCGCGCTGCCCGCGTCCGAGACCTGGTCGGAGGCGGGATGCTCCCGCAGAACCTCGACGACGGCGAGCAGAGCAGGAAGCGCGTCACCGAGCAGCGGCCGGAACGGCTCCGCTTCGGCGGTATCGCTGAGCGCCTTCAGGATCCGCTCCTCCGTCTTTGCCCCGAGCCCGCCGAGATCGCGCAGGCGCTGCTGCTCGGCGGCGGCGCGCAGCTCGTCCAGCGTCGTTACGCCAAGCTCGTGCCAGATGCGCGCGGCCGTCTTCGCGCCGAGGCCCGGCAGGCGCATGAACAGCGCGACGTCACCGGGCACGACGTCCTTGCGCTTCGAGAGCGCGTGGATCTCGCCGTCCTCGACGATCTCCACGATCTTGCCTTCGATCGTCTTGCCGATCCCCTGCAGCTCCTTCGCGCGGCCGTCGAGGGCGAGCTGAGCGACCGAGCTGCCCGTCTCGCGGATGCGCGAAGCGGCGCTGCGATAGGAGGACACGCGGAAGCGGTCCGCGCCCTCCAGCTCCATCAGGTCGGCGAGGAGGTCGAACTGCGCCGCCACGTCGGCGTTCCGGGGCAGTGCGTTCGCCACGCCTCGATCATACGATTGGCCGGTGCTCACGGTTACCGGCGAGACGTTCGACGAGCGGGTGCTCCGTGCGGAAGGCCCGGTCGTGGTCGATTTCTGGGCGCCCTGGTGCCATCCGTGCGAAGCCGTCACGCGGGCGCTCGAGGAGCTGGAGGCTGAGGCGCCGGGCCGCCTCGCGTTCGCGAAGCTCGATATCGACGCCAACCCGGGGATCGCCTCCCGGTACGACGTGCTCTCGATCCCGACGGTGATCGTGTTCGACAGCGGCGAACCCCGGGCGACGATCACGGGGGCAAGGCCCCGCAAGCACTTCGAGCGCGTGCTCGCGCCCTGGCTCTAGCGGAAGTGCTGCCAGCCGCCCAGCTCGATCCTCGCTCCTTCGTGGAGCAGCGCCACGCCCGCGCCTTCGACGCAACGACCGATCTCGTGGAAGCCGCCTCCTTCCGGAACCGCAGCGAGCAGCTCGTAGTCCTCGCCGAAGCCGAGATCAGCGAGCTCGGCGCCCTCCCCGAGAGGGACCCGGTCGAGGTCGATCTCGATGCGCACACCCGAGCGCTCGGCCATCCGTGCGGCGTCGAGCGCGAGTCCATCGGACACGTCCATCAGCGCGTGGGCCGTCGCCGCTAGACGCCGGCCCTCCTCGAGGCGGATGGGCGGGCGAAGGTACGTGCTGCGGCGAAACGCCGCGCCCGCCGCACCCAGCGGGCCGGTGACGACGACCGTGTCGCCCGGACGAGCACCGGCGCGACCCGGGACTCTCTCCGACCGTCCGATCGCCGTGATCGACAACATGAGCGATTCGGCGCGAGTCGTGTCGCCGCCCACCACGGGGACGCCGGCTTCAGCGATCCCCTCGTACAGCTCGACGACGTGCTCCAGCTCGGCATCGGCCGGCGCCGCGAACGTGACGACCAGCGCCTCGGGCACGGCGCCGGAGGCGGCCAGGTCGCTCAGATTGACCGCCGCCGCACGGAAGCCGAGGTCGCGCCACGCGATCCAGTCGAGCCGGAAGTGGACACCCTCGACGAGCGCGTCCTGCGTCACGACGAGGTCGCCGTTCAGCTGCGCGGCGTCGTTCCCGATTCCCTGCGCGAGGCCGCGTCGCTCGAGCTCGCGCAGCAGGCCGAGCTCGCCGGCGTCAGAGAGCCGCATCGATCACCTCGACGAGCGCGCGGGCGTCCGCAGCTGCGCGCACGACGGCGACCCCGGCAGCTCCCGCACGGATGCAGTCGCCCGCGTTCGACGCGTCGATCCCGCCGATTGCGACAACGGGGGTCGAGACCGCGGCGCAGATCTCGGCGAGACCGTCGAGCCCCATCGGAGCTCCGGCATCCGGCTTGGACGGCGTCGTCCACACGGGCCCTACGCCAACGTAGAGAACTTCCTGGTTCGCGGCGGCCTCCGCTTCGGCGAGCGTCGACACCGAGAGGCCGACCTGCAGCCCTGCGTCCAGCGCTTCCTCCAGGCCCCCGTCGTCGGCGCCGAGATGGACAGCGTCCGCCTCGAGCCGAATCGCGGCCTGGACGTCGTCATTCACCACAAGCATCAGGCCGAGGCGCTCCGTCAACGCACGGAAGGCGCGGCCTCGCTCGACGACCTCCTCGGTGGGCGTGCTCTTCAGGCGAAGCTGGACGACCGTGGCGCCGTTCTCCGCTGCCGCCCGCGCCGTCTCGAGGTCGCTGACCACGGCGTGGAGCTTCACCCGATGCGGGCCCTCCTGTCCAGCGTCTCTGGATCGAGCGCCGCCAGCGCGTCGTAGAGGCCGACGTGAAACGAGCCCGGCCCCTTCGCCTCACGCGCCGCGTCCTCTCCGGCCACGCCGAAAGCCGCGAGAGCCTCCGCCGCCGCCTCGAGCGGGCTCTCCGCCTTCACGGCCAGGAAACACCCGGTCAGCGCGCTCGACATGCAGCCCGTGCCGGTCACGGTCGCGAGCATGGGGTCGCCGTTCGAGACAGCGAGGACGGTTCGCCCGTCCGAGACGTGGTCGACGGAGCCCGTGACCGAGGCGACGACACCGAGGGTCTGGCCGGCGCGGCGCGCAAGTTCCGCGGCATCCTCCTCCGCCCCGATCGATTCGACGCCGCGCACCTCTGCCTGGACCCCGACGAGCGTCGCAACCTCGCCCGCGTTCCCGCGCAGCACGGTGACGTCGACCTCGTCGAGGATCCGCTTCGCCGTCCCCGTACGGAACGACGTCGCGCCTGCACCGACCGGATCGAGCACGATCGGGATCCCCCGCGCGCTCGCGGCGCGTCCCGCGAGCAGCATGGCGTCGATCCAGTGGCTCGAGAGGGTGCCGATGTTGAGGACGAGCGCGCCCGCCAGCGCGACCATCTCCTCGACCTCCTCGGACGCGTGCGCCATCACGGGGAGCGCGCCGAGGGCCAGCGTCGCGTTCGCGGTCTCGTTCATGACGACGTAGTTCGTGATCTGGTGGACGAGCGGTTTTCGCTCACGCAGGCGGCGCAGGGTGTCGCCGGGCGTAACGGTCATGCCCTTCCCTTCACGTGGAGAACGTCAACAGGCCCGTCGCCGGCGCCGATTTCCGGCAGTCCGTTCGCTACGGCCCATGACGCAGCTTCGGCCGCGCCTCGCGCCGCCTCGCCGAGGGACAGTCCCTTGGCCAGGTACGCCGCGAGCGTGGCCGAATGGGTGCAGCCCGCGCCGTGGGTCGCCGCGACGTCATGGCGCTCGACCGGGATCTCCACGTGCTCGACGCCGTCGAAGAGGTGGTCGACCGGGTCGCCGTGCCCGCCGGTGATGACGACGGCCGGCGCGCCAAGGTCGTGGATGCGTTCCGCGAGCTCCCGCTTTGTCCCGCTGCGCCCTGCGAGCGCTTCGGCCTCGTGGAGATTCGGTGTCACCACCGTCGCCAGCGGAAACAGGCGATCCACCACCGCGTCCACGGCGTCGCCTTCGAGCAACTTGGCTCCGGAAGACGCGACCATGACCGGATCGACGACGAGCGGGACGCGATGCCCCTCGAGGAAGTCCGCAACGGTCTCGATCAAACGCACTGAGAAGAGCATCCCAGTCTTCACGGCGTCGACACCGATGTCGTCGAACACCGCCTGGAGCTGCGCGACGACGAACTCGGAGGGCAGCTCGTGAATTGCCGTCACGGCAGTCGTGTTCTGCGCGGTCAATGCGACGATCACCGACATCCCGTACGCCCGGGCCGCGGCAAAGGCCTTCAGGTCGGCCTGGATGCCGGCCCCGCCGCCCGAGTCGGACGTCGCGATCGTCAGCGCGCGTGCTACCACTCCACTCCCTCCGCCGGTCTTAGCCGGATCAGGTTCAACGGGTGTGAAAGCACGGGTGAACCCATGGTTCCCCCGTGAGCCCCCTCCTTCGCGTACCAGTTCCATCAGCGGACGTGTGGCTACGGCGGGCAAAGCCCACCTTCGCCGGCCGATCGTTGCGCGTGTCCACTGTGCTGCCTCCCTTCGCCGGCATGACCCGGATCAGGTTCGACGGGTGTGATCTCAGCCCCGAGCGGGGCACCCCGGTACGCCCGAGGCTAGCATCGGCCAGGTGAGCAGCGCCCGGTACGACGGCATCTCGGAGTGGTACGACGCCACCTGCGCCGGGAGCCCGTTCACGACCGATCTGGCCCTCCGACTGCTGGGCGGCGACCGGGGACGGCTGGTGGACGTCGGGTGTGGAACGGGCGCTCACACCGCGGCGTTCTCGTCTTCCGGCTGGGACACCACCGGTGTCGACATCTCGGCCGACCAGCTGCGGCTGGCACGCGAGCGCGGTGTCGACGTCGTGCAGGCGGACGCGACCGAGCTTCCCTTCGGCGACGCGACGTTCGACGCCGCGGTCTCGATGTGGACGCACACGGACATCGACGACTTCGCGGGAGCGCTCGGCGAGATCGCTCGGGTGCTGCGGCCCAACGGCGCGTTCGTCTACGTCGGAGGACAACCGTGCTTCGTCGGCCCGCACTCTCTCTTCGCCGGGGCCCAAGGCGTGCCTGAGCTCTATCCCGGGTATCGGGACGCGGGCCGCTATTCGAACGCACCCGGCGTCGTCGCGGACGGCCTGCGTGCGAAGGTCGGGGCCGTGCACCGGCCGCTCGGCGAGCTCATCCAGAGCTTCCTCGACGCGGGCTTCGCGCTCGAGCAGTTCGAAGAGGCGAGCCACGACGAATACCCGTTCGTGGTCGCGCTGCGCTGCCGACGGTGAACACCGCCGCAACAGCTTGGGCCGACCTGCTCGAGGGGGAGGAGCTCGCCTACCTGGCCGAGGAACCGCCGCGCGAGCCACGATTCGCGCCCTTGCCGGACGAGCTCGACCCGCGCGTGCGCGATGCGATCGGCGTCGACCGGCTCTACGCGCACCAGGCAGAGGCGTGGGAAGCCGCGGCGCGCGGCGAGCACCTGATCGTGACGACCGGCACTGCGTCCGGGAAGACGCTCGCCTTCAACCTGCCCGTGCTCCACGCGCTCGCCCGCGACCCCAAGAGCCGTGCGCTCTACCTTTACCCGACGAAAGCGCTCGCGCAGGATCAGCACCGGACGCTGGCCGGCTATCGCGTCCCGAAGCTCAAGCCGGCGATCTACGACGGGGACACGCCCGGAGAGCAGCGCTGGCAGGTGCGCAAGTGGGCGAACGTGATCCTGTCCAACCCGGACATGCTTCACATTGGCGTGCTCCCGCGGCACGACGCTTGGGGGGACGTGCTGTCGAACCTGCGCTACGTGATCGTCGACGAGGCGCACGTCTACCGCGGCGTCTTCGGCTCGCACGTCGGAAACGTCCTGCGCCGGCTACGGCGCCTCGCCCGGGTGTACGGAGCCGACCCGCAGTTCCTCCTCGCCTCGGCGACGATCGCCAACCCGGCGGAGCTCGCTCACTCGCTGCTCGGCCTCGACGTGACCGTCGTCGGAGACGACGCGGCACCGCGTTCGGAGCGAACGGTCGCGCTCTGGAATCCGCCGCTGCTCGATGAGGAGCTCGGCTTGCGCGCGAGCCCGCTCGGCGAGGCGTCGCGCCTGCTCGCCGACCTCGTTGGCCGGGGCTACCGCACGATCTGCTTCGCGAAGAGCCGCAAGGCGGCGGAGCTGATCCACAAGTTCACGGTCGACCGCCTGCAGGACGACTCCCAGCTCGCGCCCTACCGCGCCGGCTACACGCCCGCGCAGCGGCGCGAGATCGAGCGTCGTCTGAAGGAGGGCGAGCTGCTCGGGGTCAGCGCCACGAACGCCCTCGAGCTCGGGATCGACATCGGCCTGCTCGACTGTGCGATCTCGGTCGGCTTCCCCGGGACGGTCTCGTCGCTCCGCCAGCAGTGGGGCCGTGCCGGCCGGCGCGGGCACGGGCTCGCCGTGCTGATCGCCAGCGAGGACGCGCTCGACCAGTACTTCATGCGGGAGCCGGACACGCTGCTCTCGCGCCGGGTCGAGGCCGCGATCCTCGACCACGCGAATCCGCGGGTCCTCGACGGTCATGTCTGCGCCGCTGCGTTCGAGGCGCCGCTTGACGACGCCGACCGCGCCACGCTCGGCGACGAGGCGCTCGAGCGCGCCGCCCTTCTTCCCGAGCTGAAGCTGACGAAGGCGGGCTACGTGTGGGCCGGACGCGACTATCCCGCCGCGCGCGTGCCGTTGCGCTCCACCTCGGCCGACTCGTTCACCGTCGTCGACGCGGCCACCGGGTCGGTGCTCGGGCTCGTCGAGAGGGAGCGCGCCTACTCGACCGTCCACGAGGGCGCGGTCTACCTCCATATGGGCGAGAGCTACATCGTGCGCGAGCTCGACCAGGTCGCACGCGCCGCCGTCGTGACTACGTACCGCGGCGACTACTACACGCAGGCCAAGAAGGAGACACGGACGGAGATCATGGAGCCGCTGCAGGTCGAGCGCCGGTGCGGGCTCGAGCTGAGCTTCGGGCGGGTCGCCGTGTTCGAACAGGTCGTCGGCTACGCGAAGAAGTCTGTCCGTGACCAGTCCACGTTGGAGACCGTGGCGCTCGAGCTGCCCGAGACGTCGTTCGAGACCGAGGCCGTCTGGTACGTCCCGGAGGCCGAGCACCTCGCCGGCTTGGAGGAGATGCCTCTGCTCCTTTCGTCCCTCCACGCCGCCGAGCACTCGATGATCGCGCTGCTCCCCCTGTGGGCCATGTGCGACCGCTGGGACATAGGCGGCCTCTCGACGAACATCCACTTCCAGACCGGGCGCCCGACCGTGTTCGTCTACGACGGCCACCCGGGCGGCGTCGGGATCACCCAGCGTGGGTTCGAGATCTTCGAGGGCTGGGTCGGCGACACCACGAAGATGCTCGCGGGCTGTCCGTGCGAGCACGGTTGCCCCTCCTGCGTTCAGAGCCCGAAGTGCGGGAACCTAAACGACATGCTCGACAAGGCGGGCGCGCTGACGCTACTGAACCGGATGCTCGAGCGCCGTTGATCGAGGTCCGTTTTTTGACGGAGCGTGAGGTCGCCGCCGTTGACGATGTACTGCCGCTGAACCGACTCGACCAGTGGCGGCGGGAGGATTCCACCTTCCTGATCGCATGGGACGGCGAGCGAGCGGTCGGGCATGCGCACCTCGCGTGGGAGGGCACGAAGCTCGGCGTTCCGGAACTCCAAGACGTGTACGTCGCGGAGGACGCTCGGCGGCGCGGGGTCGCGACGGACCTGTCGCTCGCGGCCGAGCGTGAGACCCGCGCGCGCGGCAGCGACCGCCTCAGCCTCTCCGTCGGCGAGGGGAACTACGCTGCGCGGACGCTCTACGAGAGACTCGGGTTCGCCGACGCCGGAATCGCGCCGGAGCGCGTCGTCGGGACAATCATGCTGCGCGGCAAGCCGTTCGAGGTCGACGACACACTCGTGTATCTGGTCAAGGAGTTGTGACAGGAGTAGCTTCCCTCGCGTGACCGCAGTGTTCCCGGCCGTGGCGGCAGCCGTCCTCGTCCTCGACCAGTGGAGCAAGCGGCTCGTGTTGCACTAGCTGGCGGGGGTAGAGCTGCCCGGCCTGCGGCTGACGCTGAACGGTCGCTTGGGCCTTGCTCCCGCACGCGCGCTGATCGCGCTGTGGGCGTTGACTGCGGCGGGTGTAGTGCTCGCCGTGCTCTCAGGCCCGTTCCGCGTCCCCCTCGCAGAGGTCGGCCTGGCGGCGGCACTGGGCGGCGCGGCGGGGAACCTCCTCGACCGCCTCCGCCGCGGGGTCGTCGTCGACTTCGTCGCGCTCTGGCGCTGGCCGCCGTTCAACCTCGCCGACACGGCGATCGTCACGGGAGTGGGGCTTGCGCTCTCCACGATCCTCTGACGCGGGTGTCGGGCTCCGTCCCGTCCTGGTCACCTTCCGCGGCCACGCGCTGCACAGCTACCCGTTCTTCCTGTACCTCGGCTCCGTGGCCGGGACGTACGCTGCCGCGCTGGCGGCCCCTGCCGCGCTCGCCGTCCGCGTGGCCGCCGCGACCACGCTCCTGATCGTGCCGGCCCTGGTCGGGTCGCGCCTCCTGTACGTCGCCACCCATCTCGACGCGTACCTCGACCGCTGGGAGCTCGCCCTGCGCCGCTCGGCCGGCGGTGGGGCGATGTACGGCGGCTTGATCCTCGCCCTGCCGCTGTCCATCCCGCTACTACGCGTGCTCGAGATCCCGTTCGGCCTCTACTGGGACGCCGCCCTCTTCACGCTCCTCATCGGCATGGCGTTCACACGCGTCGGTTGCCTTCTACACGGCTGCTGCCGCGGGACGGACCGCGTGCCGACGTCGGTGCTCGAAGCGGCCCTCGCGTGCGTACTCCTCGCGGTCGCCGTGGCACTCCACGGCAAAGCTCCATTCGCAGGCGCGCTGTTCGTCAGCGCACTGGCCGCGTACGCGACGGGGCGCTTCGCCCTCGACTTCACTCGCGCCGACCGCCGGCGATTCGGCCTGACCGTCGCCCAGGCGACGTCCGTGTGCGCCGTGCTGGCCGTGGTTCCCGTCGTTCTCACCGTCTGGATCAAGTAAGGGGTCGCAGGAGGAACGAATGCCCGCTTGGACATATCTCGCAGTAGCGCTCGCTGTCCTACCCGTCGTCATGCTGTTCGGCTTCGTCGGCTGCAAGCTCGACTCGGAGGGTCAAGCACCCCCGCCCGGCGCGCCGCCGCCGGACCCGTACCACACCGTGATCGAGACGACCCCCGACCTCGTGGCCTACTGGCCACTCGGCGACGCCGTGGGGCCCGCACCCGACGGTTCGCACCCTGGGACGTACAAGACGTGGACCGCGCCTGAAGCGTTCGAAACGGCTCCTGCGAGCGGGTTGCTCATGCACGGGCAGCCCGGTCTCATCCCGAACGACCCGTCGAGGACCTCGATCACCGTCGGCGGCGGCTACGTCGAGGTTCCGTTCACCGACGTCCTCAACACGCCGAAGTTCACCGTCGAGCTGATCGTCGGAACTGGATGGGACGAAGACGATAATCGCCGCGTACCGCACCGTCTTCTCTTCACGCGAGGTCGTCGGCGGAAACATCCGCGGCTTCATCCTCTAAGCCAACCCGACGAACCAGTGGGAAGCTCGGGTCGGGGTCGACACGCTGACGCCGGCCGCCGCCATTGCGGACGATCCCCCGATCCTCCTGGGCACCACCGACTTCCTGGCCGTGACGTACGACGGTACGACGTTGGCGCTGTACGTGAACGGCGACCTCCGCGGGTCGGTCGACCCGGGAACCGCGTACGTGCCGAACTCCTCGCGGCCGCTGTTCGTCGGCGCCCGGGAGGAAGCCCCGGAGATGCCGGTCCTCCCGTTCCAAGGCCAGTTGCAGGAGGTCGCGTACTACAGCCGCGCGCTCGACCAGGACGAGATCCTCAAGCACATCAAGGCGACGGTGGCCGAGTAGCGATGGACACGCACGTCCGGGTCGAGCGGTACGGGCCGGGCGACGAGGTCGACGATCCCCGGCCCGGCGACTTCCTGCTGATCCGCGGCCACTCGTGGGCGAGCCGGCTCATCCATGCGGCCGAGCGCACGCGGCCGCGCGAGCAGCGGCCCTTCGGGCGCTGGAGCCACTCGGCGCTCGTCGTGCGGCGCGACGGGCTGCTCGCGGAAGTCCTGAACACGGGCGTCGTGCTCCGTCCCGTGTCGCGGTGCCGAGGCGAGGAGTACCACTACGTCCGCCTCGACCAGCCGCTCGCCCAGGCGCTCCTCGCCGCCCACTACGCGCTGTCGTGCGTCGGACAGCCATACCGGCACCTGAGCGCCGTCCGACTGGGCTGGAACGTCGTCACGCGCTGCCCCATCCGCGTGCGCGACCGCGGCCACCAGGTCTGCGCCGCGCTCGTCGGGCGGGCACTAGAGCGCGCGGGCCACCGCTTCGCAGAGCGGCCGCACGAGATGATGGCAGCCGACCTAGCGCGGCATTTCGGCGTTACACCGTAGCGCCAGCCCGACCGCGTCGAAGGCACGATCATGCTCCGCGGCGAGCCGTTCAAGCGGCTCAGCGGCGCGGGGTCAGCGTGATCTTGAGCTGACCCTCTGACGTGCAGCTCGTGGTGCCGCAATTCGCCGTGGTGTCGGCGGTCACGAGCCCGGTGTCGATCGTGAACCCCTGCCCCGTCGAGAGCCGATCGAGCGGGAACCAGAGCCGGCCTGTCTCATCGCGGCGGTCGGCATCCATCTGCAGCAGCTCGACGGACGGTGACACCGTCAGCCCTTGCACGTCCTTCTCCTCGAACGGGAAGTGCGGCAGCCCTTTCGAGAACTTCTTGCACGCCGCCGCCTGTGCGGCGTAGATGCTGTTGAACATCGCAGTGCCGGGCTCGAGCGGCATCTGCGCTGCGAGGTGGAACTCGCTGAGCGGCACCGACGGGGATCGATTGCCCGTGGAGAAGAACCGTGCCTCCGACGTGGGGATCACGACCCTTCCCTGGCACGGGCCGCCGAGGCGGCCCTCGTATCGGAGAAGTCATGTGTCCCGCTCATCGACCCCGGAGCGAACAGCCCGGAGTTCATTCCAATGACAAGCGTCGTCCCGGCGACGAGCTTCTTGACGGCGACGTTCGTGAACGTCCCACGCCAGTCGAGCGCCAGCGTGAGCGTTCCGTTCAGGTCGGCTGCTCTGTCGCCCGTCGTGGTCTGCGTCTCCTTCACGTGCCCGACGAGCGCGACGTCGTAGTGGTAGACGACGGTCTTCGTCCCGCCTCCGCCTCCGCCTCCGCCGCCGCAGGTCGTCGCGACGGCCACCGCGCCGCGGGCGCTACCGTCGACCTTGTAGCGGAAACAGCCGCGCCTTCTGAACGTCAGCGTCTTCGTTCGTCCGGCGCCCAGTGTGAAGGCCGGCCAGGCGTTCGTGTCGCTCTTGATCCTGCGCGCCGCGCGATCGCGGTTGCGCCACGCCCTGACGCGCATTGAGCTGACCCTACTCCCGTTCGCCGTGGCCGCGGAACAAGCTCGCATCTCCAGTGCCGTGACCGGCAGGATACGCGCGTGGTGGGCGAACGCGCAGCGGCAGGTGGAACGCTGATCCTCGGCGGCGGCTTCGCGGGCGGCTACGTCGCGCGGCTCCTGGGGAAGCGCGGCTCCACGATCGTCTCGCCCGAGAACTTCATGCTCTACACGCCGATGCTCCCGGAGGCTGCCTCCGGAACGCTCGAGCCACGCCACACGGTCGTCCCGCTGCGGATGATGTGCCCGCACGCGGAGTTTGTGCTGGGGCGGGCCACGCGGGTCGACCTCGACGGCGCGCTCGTCCAGGTGGAGGCCCAGGAGGAGCTCCTGAACATCCGCTACGAGAACCTCGTCGTCGCTCTCGGCGCCATCTCGCGCACGCTGCCGATCCCCGGCCTGGCCGAGTACGCGCTTGGCTTCAAGTCGCTTGCCGATGCGATCTACCTCCGCAACCACGTCCTGCGGCGGCTCGAAGCGGCCTCGGCGGCGCCGAACGACGCGCACCGGCGCCGCGAGCTGACCTTCGTGTTCGTCGGCGCGGGCTACGCGGGGGTCGAGGCGCTCGCGGAGCTGTCCGATCTGGTGCGCGACGCGCTGCGCTACTACCCGGCTCTGCGTGACGTACCCCAGCACTGGGTGCTGGTCGACGCCGCGCCGAAGATCCTCCCCGAGATCCCGACACGCTTGGGCGATTACGCGGCCGAGCAGCTGGCGAAGCGAGGCGTCGACATCCGCACCTCAACGACGCTCGACCGGGTCGAGCCCAATGCCGCGACCCTCTCGGACGGGGAGCAACTCCTGACCCACACGGTGGTCTGGACGGCCGGCGTGAAGGCGCACCCGATGCTCGGCGAGTTCGGCTTGCCACTCGACGAGCGTGGACGCGTCGTCGTGGACGAGACGCTTCGCGTGGAGGACATGCGGAATGTCTGGGCGCTCGGCGACGGCGCGCGCGTGCCGAACGAGGCGACTCCGGGTCAGCCGGACCCGCCCACTTGCCAGCATGCCCTGCGACAGGCGCGGCGGCTCGCGAAGAACCTCCACGGAGAGCCGAAGCCGTACCGCTACCGGATGCTCGGTCAGGTCGCGACACTCGGCCGCTACAAGGGCATCGCTGAGGTGCTCGGGGTGCGGCTGCGCGGCTTCCCGGGCTGGTGGGTGACGCGGTCGTACCACCTCTACCAACTGCCGCTCCTCTCCCGAAAGCTCCGGGTCGTGACCGACTGGACGACCTCGCTCCTGTTCCGGAGGGACATCGCGGAGTTGGGCATGCTCGGGCGGCGCGGGCTCGATGACGGCTGAGCTCTACGGGCTGCGCCTGCGCACGCCGCGCGTCGAGCTGCGCCTGCCGACGCACGACGAGCTGATCAAGTTGCGGGACGTCGCGCACGCCGGGATCCATCCGCCCGACGAGATGCCGTTCGGTGTCGCTTGGACGGACCAGCCCTACTCGGAGGGCTTCGTCGTCGACTTCCTCGAGTGGCAACTCACGGAATGGCGGCCGGACGAATGGAATCTGAACCTCGGGGTGTGGGGAGACGGACAGCTCGCCGGCATCCAGACGTTGCACGGCGCGCACTTTCCGCGGACCCGCACAGTCGGGACCGGCTCGTGGCTCGGACAACGCTTCCAACGGCGCGGCTACGGAACCGAGATGCGCGCTGCAGTGCTGGAGCTCGCGTTCGTCGGTCTAGGCGCGGTGGCGGCCACGTCGGGGGCGATGGACGTCAACGTCGCATCCAGGCGCGTCTCCGAGAAGCTCGGCTATCGAATCGCCGGCCGGGGCGAGGTCTCCCCGCGAGGCGCTCCGGTTCCTCACCTGAACCTGCGCATCGAGCGCGAGGACTGGCGCAGCCCCGTCCCGGTCGAGATCGAAGGCCTTGCCCCGTGTCGCCACCTCTTCGGCGGACGAGTCTGAGTTTGTGGCTCAGAGCCACTACCTCAGTTGTGTTCGACTTACGCGCGCGTTTCGACACACCTGACATGGAGAAATGCGGGCTCGGCGCCGGGTCGAACGCAGCATTTGGACTTTGTGGCTCTGAGCCACTAAGTCAGTTCAGCGCAGGGCCTTGAGCGCGCGGTCGAGACGCTGCTTCGTCTTCAGGACGCCCTCGAAGAGGTCGCCGTGGGTGCCGATTCGGTCGAGCACTGCCTCCAACGTGAACGCACGCGGGTCGAGCTCCTCGTTCACTTCCTCCCAGCGCAGCGGGGTCGAGACCGGCGCGCCCGGGCGCGGCCGAACGGAGTACACCGAAGCGATCGTCTTCCCCTCCCCGTTCTGGTTCGAGTCGATGAGGACGCCGCGCCGCTTCGCCTTAGTCCACTCGGTCGTCACGAGCCCGCGGTGCGTCCGCGCGAGGGCCGACGCGACGATCTCCGCGAACTCGCGGGTGTCGTCGAACGTGTAGCGCCGCTCGACCGGGACGAGGACGTGCATGCCGTCGGCGCTCGACGTCTTCGGGAAGCCGACCAGCCCCAAAGCGTCCAGCACCTCCTTCACGAGCAGCGCGACCTGAACGGTCTCGCGAAAGCCGACGTCCGGGGACGGGTCGAGATCGAACAGCACGAAGTCGGGCCGGTCGGGCTTGTCGATGCGCGAATACCACGCGTTCATGTCGATACAGCCGGCGTTGGCCATCCAGAGCAGGGCCGCCTCCTCGTTCACCAGCGCAAAGTTGACCCACTTCTTCTGGCGCGGCGCCGCGCGCGTCGAAACCTGCGTGCGGAAGGTCGGGATCCAGTCCGGCAGATGCTTCGGCGCGTCCTTCTGGAAGAAGTACTTGCCCCCGATTCCGTCGGGATAGCGGATCATCGTGAACGGCCGGTCGCGGAGGTACGGGACGAGCACCGGGGCGACCGCGCGGTAGTACTCGATCAGATCGCCTTTCGTGATCCCTTCCTGCGGGAAGAAGAGCTTGTCGAGGTTCGTGAGCTTCAACCGGCGCGAGCCGCTGCGCGCACCACGCTCGAGCGGCTCCTCGCGGTGCACCTGGAGCGGGGCCTTGTCTTCGCGAAGGCCCTGGTAGGAGGGCGCGCGCAAGTGGCCGTCGTGCGTCCACTCGACGAACTGGACCTCGGCCACGAGCTTCGGCTCGACCCACACGACGTCGCCCTTCCGCACCTTCGGCATCTTCGGCTGCTCGCGGAATGGCGAATCCTTCCGCGCGAGCGGCTTGAGCTTCTTTAGGAGCCGGTCGACCTCCGCCGCGGCGAAGCCCGTGCCGACGTTGCCGACGTAGCGGAGCTCGTCCCCCTCCCACACGCCCAGGACGAGCGAGCCGAAGCCCGTCGCGCGGCTGCCCTGCCCTTTGGTGTAGCCGGCGATCACGAACTCCTGCCGGCCATGCGTCTTCACCTTCAGCCAGTCGCGCGAGCGCCGCCCGGGCAAGTAGCGCGACTCGGCCTTCTTGGACACGATCCCTTCGAGCCCCTGCTCCTGCGCAGCGGCGTAGAGCGCCTCGCCGTCGTCGAAGCTTTCGGAGAACCGGACGGTCCGGTTGCGCTTGTCGAGCAACCGCTCAAGCCGCGCGCGCCGCTCGGTCAGCGGCAGATCGATGACCGGCTCGCCCTCGACCTCGAGCACGTCGAACGCGTAGAGGACGAGCGGCGTCCCCGGCTTGCCCTGCTGCATCGCCGAGAAGCTCGCGCGCCCCTGCTCGTCCAGGGCGCAGACCTCGCCGTCTAGTACGCAGTCCGGTGTCTTGACCGCCTGCTCGGCCCCCTTCGCCACCGTCGGGAAGCGCGCGGTCAGGTCGTTGCCGTTTCGGCTCGTCAGCGTGGCCTCTCCACCGGCGAGACGAACGATCGCCCGGTACCCGTCCCACTTGACCTCATGGATCCACCCCTCGCCCTTCGAAACCTCGCTCGAGAGCGTGGCGAGCATCGGCTTGTAATCGACGCGTTTGACCGGCTCGCTCTTCGCCTCGTCGCGCTTGCGAAGCAGCAGCCAGTTCTGCTCCTTGCCGTCGAGGCGTGCGGGAACGAGCGCCCACGTTCCCTCGAGCCGCTTGCCGTGCAGGCGGACGGTCAGACCGCCGTCGCGCTTCGCCTCGACGAGCTCGTACGTGCCGCTGTCCCAGATCTCGACGGTCCCGGCGCCGTAGTTGCCCTTCGGGATCTCGCCCTCGAAGGTCGCATAGTCGAGCGGGTGATCCTCCACGTGGACGGCGAGCGCGCGCTGGCCTGGCTCGAGTGGGACGCCTTTCGGGACGGCCCAGCTCGCGAGCGCACCGTCGATCTCGAGCCGGAAGTCGTAGTGGAGGCGCCGAGCGTCGTGGCGCTGCACGACGAAGATCGGCTGCTTGCCCTTCCGTTTGCCGGTGAACGGCTCAGGCGTCTGCTTGGCGTCGCGCTTGCGCTTGTACTCGCGAAGCTTTGGCGGGGCCACCTAGGCGGCCGTCTTCTTCTTGCGTGCCGCCGGCTTCTTCCGCTTCGCGCCGGAGCGCTTGGTCCGCTCGACCGACTCGCGCAACGCCTGCATCAGGTCGACGACCTCGCCCTCATCCTCCTCAGTCTCCTTCACAGGGACCGACCCCGTCTTCGCCTTAGCCGATCGGCTGCAAGTCGTCTTTCGTGATGAAGTGGAATTTCAGCTCCTTCGACTCGGTGGCCGAGAACATGCGCACCGGCACCGAGACGAGGCCGAACGAGATCGTTCCGGTCCAGATCGAACGGGCCATTATCCGGATCGTCTACCCGTAGAAACGCTCCGCGAAAACCTCGCCGTTTGCAGGACTTCCAAGGCTTTTGACTGGTGGATAACCCTGTGGACGATGTGGAGAAGTCGCGTCACGACGGACAACTTGAACTCGGCCTGAGCAGCGATTTCTGGACGTATTTCGCTGTGGAATCTACTTGAATTGGGCCGAAAACCTACTGAAAACTATGCGAAAACGCCTAAAGCTCGGAACTTGGCGCGACGGCGTCTGCGCAGCTCCTCCTTGGGCACCCCGTCCAGCTCGCCGAGAGCTTCTCTCAACGAGTCCCCGAGCAGGCGCGCGGCCTCGTCGGGATCGGTATGAGCGCCGCCCGAAGGCTCGGGAACGATGGCGTCGATCACGCCGAGCTCGAGGCAATGCGCTGCGTCCGGCTTGAACGCTGCGGCGGCCTTCTGCGCCTGCGACGCGTCGCGCCACAGGATCGACGCGCAGCCCTCCGGCGAGATCACGGAGTAGATCGCGTGCTCGGACATGAGCACCCGGTCGGCGACGGCGATGGCGATCGCGCCACCGGATCCGCCCTCGCCGATCACCGTCGCAATAGTGGGGACGCCGAGCCGCGCCATCGTCGCCTGCGAGCGCGCGATCGCGCCGCCCTGGCCGTGCTGCTCGGCGGCGACGCCCGGATATGCGCCCGGAGTGTCGACGAACGTGAAGACCGGGAAGCCGAAGCGCTCGGCAAGGTCCATCGTCCGCATCGCCTTCCGGTAGCCCTCTGGATAGGGCATGCCGAAGTTCCTCGACGTGCGCTCCTTGATGTCGCGTCCCTTCTGCTGGCCGACGATCGCGACCGTCCTGCCGTCGAGACGCGCAAGGCCCGCCACGATCGCGGCGTCGTCGGCGCGCCCGCGGTCGCCGTGCAGCTCGAGAAAGTCCTCGAAGATCCGCGAGACGTAGTCGAGGGTGTACGGCCGGTCCTGGTGACGCGCGAGCTCGACCGAGTGCCAGATCTCGTCGTCGGTCGGCTCCTGCGTCATCCGCTCGAGCTGGCGCTCGAGGCGCTCGAGCTCGTCGGTGAGCCTGGTGCCGCCGGGAAGGCTCAAGCCGCGCAGCTTGGCGAGCCGTTCCCGGAGACGGAGCTCGGCCTCACCCGCCATCGGCAAAGAGCCTCAAAACGTGGGCGACGTACCGCTTCAGCTCGGGCCGCGGAATCACGGCGTCGATGTGCCCGAAGCGCAGGTTCGACTCGGCGAGGCCGAAGTCGTCGGGCAGCTTCTCGCGCGTGGTCTGCTGGACGACGCGCGGGCCGGCGAACGACATCAGCGCACCCGGCTCCGCGACGATCACGTCGCCGAGCGTGGCGAAGCTGGCGAGGACGCCGCCCGTCGTCGGATGAGCGAGCACGCTGACCAGCGGCTGCTTGGCCTCGTGCAGATCCTCGACGGCGCAGACGGTCTTCGGCAGCTGCATCAGCGCGAGGATTCCCTCCTGCATGCGCGCACCGCCCGAGGCGGACACGGACACGAGCGGCACCCCGCGCTCGGCGGCTCTGTCGCAGGCCCGCGAGAACTTCTCGCCGACGGCGCTGCCCATCGAACCGCCCATGAACTTGAAGTCCATCACGGCGAGCCCGCAGGCAAGGCCGTCGATCGCGGCCAGGCCGGTGACCATCGCCTCCCCAAGCCCGGTCGACACCTCGGCCTCGGCGAGCCGCTCGGTGTAGGGACGGAGATCGAAGAAGTCGAGCGGATCCTCGGAGCGGACATCGGCGGACTCCTCGACGAACGAACCCTCGTCCGCGAGCGAGGCGATCCGCGGGAGAGCGCGCATCGGAAAGTGGTGACCGCAGTGCGGGCAGACCCAAAGGGACGCGTCGAGCTCCTCGTCGCGGTAGTGCGACGCGCACGCCGGGCACGTGTTCGGATGCGGCTTGCCCTCCGGCTCCGGCGCGTTTTTGTGCTCGATTGAGACGTCAATCCGCGCCTCGGACATAGTTACTTGCAGCTCCCGCGGCGACTTCGCAAAGGGCTGCGAGGTCGCCCATTCGGCGGCTCTAGAACGCGTAGCGTTGCCTCGGACACTTCCGTGTTAGACCTGTCCCAGCTACGCCCTGGTTACAAACCCAGGGTCGCGGTCAGGCGCTCGAGCGGGCCTACGTTGAGCGGTTCGGGGCGCAAACCGGTAAGACCGGCCCCGACGACTGTTCCCTGCGCCGCGAGCCGCTTGAACAACGCATCGACCTCGTCGACGGAGAGTCCGGCCGGCTCGGGCATGAACGACGGCACCTCGCTCTCGTCGAACACGTCGCAGTCGAGCGCCACGTACACGCAGCTGACCCCGTCGAGCGCTCGATCGACCGCGTCGTCGCCCGTGTGGATCCCGATTCGCGCGATGTACTCCACCTCGGGTGGATCGAGATTCCTCGCGCCGATGAGAGCAACGTCCTCCGGATCGACGGCGCCGGAGTCGATCGCCATCCGCAACGGCATCCCCCAGGTATTCCCGCTCGGGGACGTCTCGGGAGTGTTGAGATCGCCGTGCGCGTCGAGCCAGACGACAGCGAGCCGGTCGTGCCGCGCCGCCAGGCCCTCGATCGCGCCGATGTGCGAGCAGCAGCACCCGCCGAGGACGAGCGGCCGTTCGGGCAGGTCGGTCGCGAGGGCCAGGTTCTGTTCGCCGAGCGTGTCTTCCTCGATCACCCCGGCCTCCGGGAAGTCGAGCCGAAGCGCCGCCGAAGCAGCCATCGCCTCGCCGCCGTCGCCCCAGGCGCGCGGAACGCGGACAAGACCGGAACGCCACTCGCGCCCGCAGCTGTGGCACTGGTAGTCCCCGCCCATCGCGACCGCGGTGAACGTCAGACAGTCAGGGCATTTTGCACGCAGGCGGCTCATCAGGAGGGTTTGGCGGAATGTCGCTCGTCGTCCGCGGTGCGATGGTCGTTCCGAGGGTAGGACGCAGGGAGCCTCGATAGCAGCGCTATCGGGGCGACTGCGGACGCCGCCTCGGGGCGAGCAGCGCGACGCGGTGACATAGCCGTCATTTCGTCAAGCCCTCCTACCAGGGAGATTCTTAGCGTAGATCACGGCCTCGAAGCTCACGCTCATGCCGACCCGCTCGTACAGACGCGTCGCCCCGGACGGGTTGTCCGCGTCGACGCCGAGCTGCACGACCCGCTCGCCGCGCTCGTAGAACTGGCCGAAGGAGCGAAGGAGCAGCGACTCCCCAAGCCCCTGCCGCCGCCACGGCTTGCGCACTGCGACCGAGCCGATCCAGCCAGCCTCGCCGTGACGCTTCCAGTCGCCGATCAGCACCGCGGCGATCTCGCCGCCGGCTCGAACCGTCGTCCAGAGGCTGGAATTGAACCGCTTTTCCTCGAGCCGACGCTTGGCAAAAGCCTTGAACGGCTCCTCGGTGTGGCCCCACTCGTCCGCGAAGCCGTCTTCGAGGGTGTCGTGGAACTCACGTGCCTCGGCCGGATCGAAGACGGAGACCTCGAAGCCCTCAGGCCACCGCGGCTCCGGCGGAGGCTCCTCGAGCTCGATCCGCATCCGGTAGAAGTGACGGACGTCGCGGTAGCCGCGTGACCGGAGCAGCTCGGCCGCGCGAGCGTCGTTGCCGAGCACGCCGTTCTCAAGTTGCGCGACGCCGCGCTCGCGGGCGCGGCGCTCGGTGGTCTCCGCGATCGCATTGCCGAGGCCGCGGCCGGCGTACGCGGGATCCACGTAGCCGTCCACGATCAGCCGCTTGTCCTCACCGCGGGCGTAGACGGCCGCGTACGCCACGACCTTGCCGGCTCGCTCCCAGACCCACGCGTCGCGGGCGAGGTCGAGGTCGCGCCAATCGTCCCGGAGGTCATCTGGCTGCTCCGTGTCCTCGATTCCGAAGCTCGAGTCAAGGGCGGAGGTCACCTGCGCAACAGCATCGGCGTCATCGAGCCGCGGCGGGCGGACCGTGAATTCAGGCGGAGACGAGCTCATCGAGCACCTCGGGCAGCGGAGCCAGGTTCCGCAGCTCGCGTGTCGGGCGCGGCTCGGTTTCGGTCTCGCCGAGTCGGTTGATCCAGACCGAGCGGAGTCCGAGCTCGCTCGCTGGGACGATGTCGTGGAAGTGGCTCGCCGCGACGTGAACGTGATGCTCGCGATCGGCGCCCGCCTTGGCGAAGAAGTGCTCCCAGTGTCCGTGGCCGGGCTTGTAAGACCCGATTTCGGAAGCGACTACTTGGAGGTCGACAGGAACATCGATCCGGTCGATCGAAGCCGCGAGCAGGTCCTGATCCGTGTTCGAGAGGATCGCGAGCCGCCAGCCGCGGGCGCGCAGCTCCTCGAGGACACCCGGAACTTCCGGGAACGGCCGCCAGCCCGGCAGCGACCGGGCGAGCGCGTCCTCTTCGGGGAGCTCCACGCCCTCCTCGGCGGCGAGCCGGCGCAGCGCCTCCGCGAGTACCACGCGGTACGAGCGGCTTGGATCTTCGCGCTCGATCTCGGGCTCGAGCTCGTGGTAGCGCTCGAGCAAACGGGCGGCTTCACCCTCTCCGAAGATGCGCGCAAGCTCGGCGCGGATCCCGCCATTCCAGTCGATCAGCGTCCCGTAGCAGTCGAAACTCGCCCAGCGCTCCATGCGCTGGAGCTTACGCAGGCACGTACGCCTGGAGCTCCCAGCCGTGGTCGGCCAGCCAGCGGCGCTGCTCGTGATAGCCCGGTCGCGCAGCGGCGACGAGCTGCCAGAAGCGCGGCGAATGGTTCGGCTCGCGCAGGTGGCAGAGCTCGTGGACGACGACGTACTCCGCCACCTCGAGCGGCGCGAGGACCAGCCGCCAGTTGAACGAAAGCGTGCCCCGCGAGGAGCACGATCCCCAGCGCGTGCGCTGGTCGCGGATGGCGATCCGTTGAAACGACACTCCGAGCCGGTGCGCCTCACCGGTGGCGAGCTCATGCACGAGCGCGCGAGCCTTCGCGCGGCCGGCACATTCCGTCATGTGCTCCAGCGCGAGCTGAGGCTCGCGAACCCGGGCGAGTTGCCGTTCGAGCCACTCCTCGTGCTGGTCGAGCAGCGCACGAATCGTCCGCTCGGATGTGCGCAGCGGCACCACGACCTCGGGCGGTCGGCCCGGCGCAACCACGATGCGTGCACGGCGAGCCCGCGCGGACTCCCGCACCTGCACCTCGACCAAGCGACCTCCGACGGGGACGAGCCTCACCCGTCTCAGGCTACGCGGTGGCCCGGTCCTCCTCGGCCCAGCGGCGCACCACGATGCACGCGTTGTGCCCGCCGAAGCCGAACGAGTTGGAGAGGCCGATCTCGACGTCCGCGGCCCGCGACTCGTTGGGGATGTAGTCCAGGTCGCACTCCGGATCCGGCGACTCGTAGTTGATCGTCGGCGGTAGCTCGCCGCGAGTGACCGCCAGCGTGGTGAAGACGGCCTCGACCGCGCCCGCAGCACCGAAGCAGTGGCCGGTCGCCCCCTTCGTCGACGACACGGGCGTCTTGCGGGCGTTCTCCTCGCCAAGCGCGAGCTTGATCACTCGCGTCTCGCTCGAGTCGCCGAGCGGCGTCGACGTGGCGTGCGCGTTGATGTAGCCGATCTCCGACGGATCGATACCGGCATCCGTGAGCGCCATTTTCATCGCCCGCGCCGGGTTCTCGCCGGTCGGGTCCGGCTCGGTCATGTGCGCGGCATCCGACGAGACGCCGTAGCCGAGCAACTCGGCGTAGATCTTCGCGCCGCGGGCGCGCGCATGCTCGAGCTCCTCGAGAACGAGGATCGCGGCCGCTTCGCCCATCACGAGGCCGTCCCGCTCGCCGTCGAAGGGGCGCGAGGCGTGCTTGGGATCGTCGTTTCGCCGCGAGAGCGCGCGCATCGCGTCGAAGCCCGCGATCCCGACTCGGGAGATCGGCGCCTCGGTCCCGCCGGCGAGCATCACCTCGGCCCGCCCGAGCCGAATCGCGTCGACAGCGTCGCCGATCGCCATGTTGGAGGCCGCACACGCGGTGCACTGCGAGGCCAGCGGCCCCTTCGTCCCGAGCTCGATCGAGAGCCAGCCGGCGCCCATGTTCGGGATGATCGAGGGAATCGAGAACGGGTTCACGCGGTCGGGGCCGCGCTCCTTGAGCGTGTCGTAGCAGTCCTGAAACGACTGCAGGCCGCCGATCCCGGTCGCAACGGAACCGCCGACGCGATCGGGCTCGGAGGCGATGTCGATGCCGGAATCGGCCTCCGCCTGGCGCGCCGCGGCGAGGATCATCTGCGCGAAGCGGTCCATCCGCCGCGCGCGCTTGCGCTCGATCCAGGCCGTCGGGTCGAAGTCCTTCAGCTCGCAGGCGAAGTGGACGGGATAGTCGGTGTGGTCGAAGAGCGTGATCTCCTGGGCGCCGCACTCCCCGGCGACCAGCTTGGACCAGGACGTCTCGACGTCGTTCCCGAGCGGCGTCACTGCGCCGAGGCCGGTGATGACGACCCGTCTGCGTCCGTTCATGCTCATGTCACATCCCCAACCCGCCGCCGACGACCAGCACTTCGCCCGTGATGAACGCGGCCGCGTCGGAGCAGAGGAAGCGTACCGCGCCCGCAACGTCCTCCGGATCGCCGAGCCGGCCGAGCGGAGTAAGCGCGAGCATCTGCTCCTTCGCCTCCTCGGGGATCACCTCGGTGAGCGCGGTCTTGATGTACCCGGGAGCGATCACGTTCGCGCGGACGCCGCGGCTGCCGAGCTCCTGGGCCAGGGACTTCGTGAGGCCGATGATCCCGGCCTTCGAGGCGCCGTAGTTCGTTTGGCCCCAGTTCCCGTGGATGCCGACGATGCTCGAGAGGTTCACGATCGAGCCGGCGCGGCGCTTCATCATCCCGCGGCTCACCGCCCGGCACGTGTAGAAGACCGAGCTCAGGTTCGTCTCGATGACCGTGCGCCAGTCGTCGTCGCTCATCCGCGCGAGGACACCATCTCGCGTCGTGCCCGCATTGTTGACGAGGATGTCGAGGTCGCCTGCTTCTTCGACCAGGCGCTTCGCGTCGTCGGCGTTCGCGACATCGGCCTGAATCGCGCGACCGCCGATCTCGCCTGCGATCGCCTCGGCCTCGTCCTGCCCGGAGCGATAGCCGACGACGACAGACGCGCCCGCCGCCGCGAGCTCGCGCGCGATCGCGGCGCCGATGCCGCGGGAGCCGCCGGTGACGAGCGCTGTCTGCCCTTCCAGCGACCCGAATGCCTGCTCAGGCAAGTGCGTTTTCGAGCTCGTTCAGCGAGTCGAGGTCGTTGACGGAGACGGCTTTCACGCTCCTGTCGATCCTCTTCAGTAAACCGCTTAACACGTTGCCGGGACCGACCTCGACGAACACGGTGACGCCCTGGCCGATCAGCTCGCGCGCCGCCTGCGTGAACCGGACGGGCGCGGTCAGCTGGTCGACGAGCAGCGTGCGCAGGCGCTGCGCGTCCTCGAGCTTCGCGGTCACCGTCGACATGAACGCGGCCCGCGGCTCGGCGAAGTTGATTCGGTCGATCGCCGGCTTGAGCACGTCGGACGCCCGCGCGACGAGCGGGCTGTGGAACGCGCCCGACACCTTGAGCTTGACCGCGCGCCGGGCACCCTCGCGCTCGGCCTCGTCGCAGCACTCGTCCACTGCGGGAGATTCGCCCGAGACGACGATCTGGCCGGGGCAGTTGTAGTTCGCCGGCCACACGCCGATGATCTTGCGGCAGAGGCTTTCGACGACCTCGTCCGCGAGCCCGAGGATCGCCGCCATCGAGCCCGGGCGCTCACGGGCGGCAGCGGACATCGCGATGCCTCGCTCGCGCACGAGCTTGATCGCCTCGTGAATAGACATCGCCTGAGCCGCACCGAGGGCTGCGAACTCGCCCACCGAGTGGCCCACGACGAAATCGGGATGGATCCCGCGCGCGCGAATCGCCTCGTTGATCGCGAGCGACGTCGCGACAAGCGCGGGCTGCTGCACCTCGGTGTCGACCATCTGCTCGAGCGGTGTGTCGAAGCAGAGCTTCACGAGGTCGAGCCCCGACGCCTCGCTGCCGACGCGGTAGACCTCCATCGCCTGCGGCACCGCCTCGGCGATGTCTTTCCCCATACCCGCTTCCAGCGCGCCCTGGCCCGGAAACATGAATGCGACCTTCCCGTTGGTCATGCGGCCTGCCTTCCGTTCGTCCATTCGATCAGACTCGATCCCCACGTCAAGCCTGCGCCCATCCCGGTCATCAGCACGAGCGCGCCGGGCTTGAGCCTTCCATCGGCCTCCGCGTCGGCCAGCGCGAGCGGGATCGAGCCCGACGAGGTGTTGCCGTAGCGGTCGACGTTCACGATCACCTTCTCCTTCGGGAAGCCGAGCTTGCCGGCTGCATGATCGATGATCCTGATGTTCGCCTGGTGCGGGACGTACACATCGACGTCTTCGACCGTCTTCCCGCACTCGTCGAGGATCTTCTGCGCGGACGAGACCAGTACCCGAGTCGCGAACTTGAACACCTCGCGGCCGTTCATCTTGACGAACTTCTCGGGCTCCGCGAACTTGCGCGAGCCGCTGCCCGGAAGCCACAGGCTCTCGCCGCCACTGCCGTCGGCCCCGAGCTCGAAGCCGAGGAAGCCGCCGGATTCGACCCGCTCGATCACAACCGCGCCGGCACCGTCCCCGAAGAGAACGAGCGTCGAGCGGTCGGTCCAGTCGAGGATCGAGGAGAGGACGTCGCCGCCGATCACGAGCGCCTTCTTCGAAAGTCCCGCCGCGACCATGCCGTAGGCCTGCGCGATCGCGTACATGAAGCCGGTGCAGCCGGCGGACAGATCGTACGCCGCGGCATCGGGCATGCCGAGCTTGTCGGCAACGATCGCCGCCGTGGACGGGAAGGCCATGTCGGGCGTGACCGTCGCGACGATCAGCACGTCGATCTCCGCAGGATCGACGCCCGCCTGCTCGAGGGCCCGCTCGGCCGCGGGAATCGCCAGCTCCGACATTGCGAGCTCGCCCGGCTCGGCCAGCCGCCGCTCGTGGATGCCGGTACGCGTGACGATCCACTCGTCGGTGGTCTGCACGAGGTCCTCGAGGTCGGCGTTCGTCACGATGCGATCCGGGACGTTGCAGCCGAGCCCCGTGATCGAGATCGGCCTGCCGTTGGCGGTACCGATCATGCTTCCGGCCCGACGGCGAAGGTCAGCGTTCCACGCACGGCGAGCTCGCCGTCCACCGTCGCCCGTGCTTTGCCCCGCCCGATCGGGCCCCGCACCGTTTCGACGTCGCACTCCAGACGCAGGGTGTCGCCGGGACGCACGACCCGCTTGAAGCGCACGTCGTCGATGCCGGCGAAGAGCGCGAGCTTGCCGCGGTTTTCCTCCTCGGAGAGCACGGCCACGGCTCCGGCCTGCGCGAGCGCCTCGACCATCAGGACGCCGGGCATGATCGGGTTCCCCGGAAAGTGGCCGGCGCAGTCCTCTTCACGCACGGTCTTCTGAGCGACCACGCGCGTGCCGGGCTCGAGCTCGAGCACCTCGTCGAGCAGCAGCATCGGCGGCCGGTGCGGCAGGATCTTCTCGATCTCTGCGCGCTGGAGCGGAAGCGTCAGGGTCACGCGACGTCGAGCATTTCGAGCCGCTCGCGGAGCCGGTTGCGGCCGCGGTGCGCGTAGCACTTCGCGGTGCCGACCGGCATGCCGGAGGCGGTCGAGATCTCCTCGAACGAAAAGCCGAGCGCGTCCTTTAGAACGACCACGCGCGCCTGGTCGGACGGGATGTCCGCCAGGGAGTCGTGGAGCTCCGTCCGCAGCGCCGACAGATCCGCCTCGCGGGCAGGGTCGGCGTCGAACGAAACGCGCTCGTCCTCGTGGAGCGGCTCGTGCGACCGTGCCCGCTGCCGCACCGCGACGTCGTGGCACGTGTTCACCACGAGCCGGTGCAGCCAGGTCGCGAACTGCGATTCCCCGCGGAACTGCTTGATCCGCACGCAGAGCTTCGCCAGCGACTCCTGAGCCGCATCGCGCGCGTCCTCCTGGTCGCGGAGCAGATGCCGCGCGAGCTTTTCGACCTTCGGCGCGTGCCGCTCGCAGAGCGCGGCCAAAGCCCGCTCGTCGCCGTCCTTCGCTCGCTTGACCAAGATCGCGTCGCTCAGCCTCTCATAGACGAGGACCCCTCCGGGACGGAGAGATCGTTCGATTGGACGCGGCTTGCGAAGGGGAGGTTGCACGGTTCCGAAATAGTCTAAGGGTCGGTGGAAGAGTCTCTGTCCCGCGAGGCCGTGTCGCCCCTGCTCCGCGGGCGATTCGGGTGCGAGCGGTACGTCTACGAGGAGGTCACGGCTTCCACCCAGCGCCTGCTCGGGCCTGAGGACCCGGAGGGCGCCGTCGCGGCGACCGAGGAGCAGACGGAGGGACGCGGCCGGCTCGGGCGCGAGTGGCAGGCACCGCGCGGCTCGAGCGTGCTCTGCTCGGTGCTCCTACGGCCGACCTTGCCCGTGGAGCGCTGGCCAGAGCTCTCGCTCGTGGCCGGCGCCGCGGTCGCTGAGGCGGTGCGCGCGGCGGGCGCCGAGCCGACGGTGAGGCATCCGAACGACGTGCTGGTCGGCGGCCGCAAGCTCGCCGGGATCCTCGCCGAGGCCCGCGACGGAATCGTGGTGCTGGGGATCGGCGTGAACGTCTTGCAGAGCGCGGACGAGCTTCCGGAAGGGGCGACGTCCCTGCGGCTCGAGGGAGCGAGCGTCGCAAGGCCACACCTGCTCGCCGAGCTCCTCGAGCGGCTCGAGCGCGCCTACGGCGGCTGGATCAAGGAAGGCTGATCGTCCGGCTGCGATTGCCCGCCGCGTCGAGTGCAACGGCGGTCACGCGGCGCGGCGTTCCCGAGAACACGACGTGGAAGGTCCCGGGCTTGGACTGCCGGACGATCCGGCGTCCGTTGATCGTGAAGGTGACGCGCGCCGACTCGTTGAGCGTGAACTGCAGGCGCGCGAGCGACAGCGCGCGAAGCCGCGGCGCCGTTGCGTCAACCCGGACCGGCACGGTTTGCGTCACTGGCCCAAGAGCATCGGTGACCTTGAGCTCGGCCTTGTAGGCGCCGTCGGGCGCTCGACCGCCCGTCGCGGTCATCCCGTCCCACCCGAGCTTCTGCGCGCCGACGGGCAGCGGGCCGGAGAACGGGGTGGCGAGAACGGCCGTGCCGCTCAGAATCCTCAGTTCGGCCTGGACGGGATAAGCCAGCGAGAAGGGGAACGCGACGGTGTCGAGGCGGCCGTCGGCGTTCGGCGAGAACGAGGACGGCGAGGCGCCAAACCCGGCAAGCGTGCGGTTGACGACGATCGAGAGGGTCGCCGTGACGACCTTGGCGCCCGCGGTGGCGGTCAGAACGATTCGGTACTCGCCGTCGGCCATGCCCTGGCCGCGGAAGACGAAGCTGCTGCGCCCGGCCGGCTTCGTGTCGGTGAACAGCGAGGCGACGAGCGTGCCGTCGGGCAGCGTGAGTGACGCCGTCACAGTGGCCTGGCGCGTCAGCGTGTAGGAGATGCGGGTCTCCTCGTCCTTGCCGTCGCCGTTCGGGCTGAACGTCAGCCGCGACGCGGTCACCTGCTGGAGCGCGAGCGCTGCGGCCGTGCCGCCGCCGAGCGTGCCCGTCGCGGGACGCACGGTCGCGCCGGCGTCGATTCGCCATGCGTACGCCCCGGGGGCGGCGAGCGTCGCGTCCCAGGTGAAGTCGACTGCAGTCCCCGATCCGGCGCCTGTCGCGATCACCGCGCCGAGCGAATCCGTCACGGTCGCGGTCCAGGGCAACACGGTGGAAAGGCGCGCCGTGAACCGAACGGGCGCGCCGACCGCGCCGCGCACGACGGGTGCGTAGATCTTTGGCCCGCCGAATGCAGCCGTGTCACGGGCGATCGCGGGCAGCGCCCCGTAGAGAATTGTGCCCGGGCAGCTCGTGAAGCCTGTATCGCGATGGCCGGACACGGCGCGCAAGGGCACCGACATTCCGGAGGCGAAGCGCGGGTTTCCTCCGGAGACGAAGTTCAGGGTCGAAAGCGGATCGACGTGCGCGATGTCGAGGCGCCAGGCGAGCAGGCTCACGAGCGCTGCGCGCGCCGCGGGCGTGATTCCGCTCGACTCGAACGTCCCGATCACCGCGACGCCGACCGAACCGGTGTTGAAGCCCTGAGCGTGGGCGCCGACCACATTGCGGTCGATCCCGCCGTAGCGGCCCTCGAAGACCTGGCCGTAGCGATCGACGAGGAAGTTGTAGCCGATGTCCGCCCAGCCGTTCGACTTCACGTGGTAGGCCTGGAAGCCCCGCATGAGCGCAGCCGATTGGGCCGCGGTGTACGAGTTGGTGCTCGCCGTGTGGTGGACGATCGCGGCGCTCAACGTGGTCGCGAAGACTGCGCCTTCGCGCCGGATCGGAACGGATTCGTCGGCGCCCCAGCTCGCGCGCGGGATGATCGCGGGCTGGGCGGTCAAGGCGATCCGGCGCAGCGGCACCTTCGACACGGGGCTCGAGACGAAAAAGGCACGGGTCCGCGAGACCTGGCCGGACGTGCGGTACTGGATCGCGTTCGACTCGCCGGCCCAGATCGGGTTCCCCAGGCGCCACCCACGCGTCGCCCGGCCCTCGAGCGTCCCTGAGTCGGGCTGATCCTCGGCCTCGGGCATCGCGTCGATCCACCGGCTCCACCGGCCGGAGACGCTGCGCGTGCGCAACCGCACCGAGCCGGAGCCCTGCCAGTGGACGCCGACGACGTCGAAGTGCGTCGCGGTCGAGAGGCGTGCCGCCGGCGCATAGGCGTCGCGCGAGCTCACGGCCACGCCCGCGCCCAGTCCTGCGGAAGGCGCGACGAGCGACGCAACGAGGGCGACGAGAAACGGCTTCATGCGAAAGACCCCGCGGTTCGAGGGTACCGGGAGCCCTTCGGGAGCAAGGGATTCGACCCTGCCGCTGATAGAGTTTTTACGTTGTGAAAACGCGGGGTCTGCGGGGATTTCTGGGCGGTGTCGCCACGCTAGGCGTTGTCCTCACGCTCGCGTCCTCGGCCTCCGGCGCCGCACGCCCGCGCGTGCTCGCTGTCCACTTCGACATGGACGTCAACCCGGTCTCGCAGGGCTACGTCAACAACCAGCTGAAGCGCGCCGCCGACGGGCATTACGACGCCGTGGTGATCCTCCTGGACACACCGGGCGGCCTGCTCGAGTCGATGCGGAAGATCTACCAGGCCGAGCTCGCCTCGCCGATCCCGGTGATCGTCTACGTGTATCCCGACGGTGCCCGCGCAGCGTCAGCGGGCGTCTGGATCAGCGAAGCCGCGGACGTCCTGGCCATGGCTCCTCAGACGAACATCGGCTCGTCGACGCCCATCACCGGCACCGGCCAGAACATCGGCAAGGACCTGCGTCGCAAAGTGATCAACGACGCGGTCGCCTCGCTGACCGCACTGGCCGAGCAGCACGGGAGGAACACGACGTGGCCGGGGCTCGCGATCCGGAAGGCGTCGAACCTGACCGCGAGCCAGGCGCTGAAGATGCACGTGATCGACGTGGTCGCGCCGACCCTGCCTGCACTGCTGCAACAACTCGACGGGCGGAAGACCGTGCCGAAGGGCTTCACGCTCCACCTCGCCGGCGCGCAGGTCGACAGCGTGCACCCGTCCTTCTTCAACAAGTTCCTCGACGTCCTGATCGACCCCAACCTCGTCTCGCTGCTCTTCCTGGCGGGAATCGCGGGGATCGGGTTCGAGATCTTTCATCCCGGAGTCGTCTTGCCAGGCGCGCTCGGAGCCGTCGCGCTCGTCCTCTCGCTCTTCGGGGCGTTCATCCTGCCGATCACGTGGGGCGGCGTCGCGCTCGTGCTGCTCGGGATCGGATTGCTCGTGATCGACGTGCACGTCACGTCGCACGGGGCGCTGACCGTGGCGGGGCTGATCAGCCTCGCGATCGGCGCGATCATGACCTTCAACAACGTCCCGCAGCCGTACCACGTCTCGAAGCCGCTCGTGGTCTCGGTCGCGGTCGGGCTCGGCCTCGTCTGGGCGTTCGCGATCGGGAAGGCGGTTGAGGTTCGCCGTAGACCTGTCACCGTCGGCGCGCACACCCTGGTGGGGGCGGAGGGACAGGTGCGCCAAGACGGGCTCGTCTTCCTGAACGGCGAGCTCTGGCAGGCCCGCGCGGCGGACGGCGAGCCGCTGCGGCCCGGCCAGACCGTCCGCGTCGACCGGCTCGACGGACTGACGCTTGAGGTCCACCATGATCGGGAACCCGTAGGATCGACCTGATCCAGCGAAAGGACGCCTGAATGGCCCCCGCTCTCATCGCCGTTGCCGCACTCGCTTTCCTCGTCATTCTCTTCCTGTTCTCGGCGATCAAGGTCGCGCGCGAGTACGAGCGAGGCGTCGTCTTCCGACTCGGCCGGCTGCTCGACCCACCCAAGGGGCCGGGGCTCTTCCTGCTGATCCCGGTCGTCGACCGGATGGTCAAGGTCGACCTGCGAACGATCACGCTGAACATCCCGCCGCAAGAAGTGATCACGAAGGACAACGTGCCGGCACGGGTGAACGCGGTCGCGTACTTCCGGATCGTCGAGCCGAAGGCGGCGATCGTCCAGGTCGAGAACTTCATGGTCGCGACCTCGCAGATCGCGCAAACGACACTCCGCTCCGTGCTCGGCCAGCACATGCTCGACGAGCTCCTGTCGGAGCGCGACAAGATCAACACGATCCTGCAGGCGATCATCGACGAGGCGACCACGCCCTGGGGGATCAAGGTCGCTCGCGTAGAGGTCAAGGACGTCGAGATCCCAGCCGGGATGCAACGCGCGATGGCACGGCAGGCCGAGGCCGAGCGCGAGCGGCGCGCCAAGGTGATCAACGCCGAGGGCGAGTTCCAGGCCTCCGAGCGGCTGAAGGACGCCGCGCTCGTGATCGAGGACCACCCGATCGCGCTTCAGCTCCGCTATCTGCAGACGCTGCTCGAGCTCGGGTCCTCACAGGCGACGACGATCGTGTTCCCGGCGCCGATCGACCTCTTCAAGCCGTTCCTCGAGAAGGCCGGCTCCAAGCCCTGAGCGGCGAGCTTCGCCGCGACCCGGTCACCGGGCGACTCGTCGTCGTCGCGCCCACGCGTGCGCGAAGGCCGGGAGCGGCGGTCGGCGCGATCGAGCCGCCGACGCCGGAGGAGCTTGCGTCGTGCCCGTTCTGCGAGGGCCGCGAGGACCGCACGCCGCCCGAGACGCTGCGACTGCCGTTCAAGGGCCCGTGGAGCGTCCGCGTCGTGCCGAACCTGTACCCGGCGTTCGAGCGACAGGAGGTCGTCGTCCACACGCCACGCCACGTCCGCACGATCGGCGAGCTGACCGACGAAGAGCTCGAGCGCGTCGCCGAGGCGTGGCGGCTGCGGGCGCGGAGCTCCGGCGGCTACGTGCACGCGCTGCTGAACGAGGGAAGCGCGGCCGGCGCGAGCCTTCCACACTCGCACTCGCAGCTCGTGTGGCTCGACGAGGAGCCTCCCGCCGTGCAGGAGGAGCGCGATCTGACGCGGATGCTCGAAGGCGAGCGCGTGCTCGAGCGGGACGGTGTCATTGCGATCTGCCCGTTCGCTAGCCGGCTCCCGTACGAGGTGCGCATCGCGCCCGCCGACCCGGAGCCCGACGCCTGGGAGAGCGACCTGCTCGCCCCGGCGCTGCAGCTCCTCGCGGAGCTCGCCCGCCGGCTCTACGCCGTCGAGGGCCCGAGCCCGCTCAACGCGTGGCTGCACACGGGCAAGAGCTGGCACCTGGAGCTCCTCCCGCGGCTAGCCGTCCCGGCCGGGATCGAGCTCGGCGCGGGAATCCACATCAACGCTGTGCCCCCCGAGGACGCAGCCGCGGCGCTCAGAAGCGCCCGGCCAGATCACTAAAGCGCTACTCGGAGCGCTGAGAGTCCCGCGCGCGAAACGTGCGGGCAGCGTCGATCGCGGCGCCGAGGTTCAGGCCCTTGTCCTTCGCCTGCTTGATCAGCATCACGGTCTCGAGCGCGTTGATGTCGTAGATCCGCTGCTTCTTGCCCTTCGTCGGGATCTGCGCCTTGTTCGTCCAGTAGTCGAGCTGCATCTTGGAGATGCCGGCGATCTGGCACACCTGTCCGAGATAGAGCTCCACCTTGCCGAGATGGTGCGAGAGATCGATCGGCTCGAGCAGGTCGACATGTCTTGGCACGGCCATCTGGAACACCTTTCCCGAACAGTCCTCGTATCGGTTTCGCCCCGGATCGAGGCCCCTTTGATGTCGGGTTGTGCCGCGCCGCAACCAATCACTCGAACGAGTGACTGTGTCACTTGCAAGCAGGAAAGACTAGCCCGAGGCCGGGTCGGGCTCGGAACCGTTCGTCGAGCCCTCGGGAGCCGCCGGAGCGACGTCCCCGTCCACCGGCTCGTCTTCCGCCTCGTCGCTCTCGACCACCGGCGCCAGTGCGGAGACCTGTTCCTCGCCGCGCAGCCGCATCACGATCACGCCCTGCGTGGCGCGGCCGAGCCGCTTGACGTCCTCGACCGGGATCTTGATCACGGTGCCGCCGTTCGAGATCAGCATCACCTGGTAGCCGTCGCGCACCACGCGCGCGCCCACGAGCTCGCCGCGCTCCTCGGTGAGCTTGATCGTTCGCACGCCGAGCCCGCCGCGGCCGGTCAGGCGGTACTCGTCGATGCGCGTCCGCTTCCCGAACCCGTTCGTCGTCACGACGAGGAGATCCGCGTCGTTCGTGGCGATGTTGATCTCGATCACCTCGTCGCCCTCGCGCAGGCTCATCCCGCGCACGCCCTCCGTTGAGCGCCCCATCGGCCGCGTCGCGCTCTCGTGGAACCGCACGGCCTGGCCCTTGCGCGAGACCATCAGGACGTCGTCGTCACCCGAGGAATGGCGCACGCCGACGAGCTCGTCACCGTCACGGAGCTTGATCGCGATGATGCCGTCGGCCTTCAGCGGCGTGTTGTAGTCGGAGAACTTGGTCTTCTTGACGACGCCGCGCTTGGTGCCGAAGACGAGGTACTCCGCATCCTTGAAGTCGCGCGTCTGGATCACGGCACGGATCTGCTCGTCCTGCGCGAACGGCAGCAGGTTGACGATCGCGCTGCCGCGGGCCTGGCGCGAGCCGAGGGGCAGCTCGTGCACCTTCAGGCGGTAGACCTTGCCTACGGAGGTGAAGAAGAGGATGTAGTCGTGCGTCGAGGCGACGAAGAGATGCTCGATGTAGTCGTCGTCCTTCATCTGCATGCCCATCACGCCGATGCCGCCGCGGCGCTGCTCCCGGTACGCGCTCACGGGTAGCCGCTTGATGTAGCCGGAGCGCGTGATCGCAATGACCATGTCCTCTTCCGCGATCAGATCCTCGAGCTCGAGGTCCTCCTCGGCGGCTACGATCTCGGTGCGCCGGTCGTCGTTCTTCGCGTAGATCGACTTGAGCTCGAGCAGCTCCTCCTTGATCAGCGCGTCGATGCGCGCCGGCTCGCCGAGGATCGCGCGCAGCTCGGCGATGCGCTCCTGGAGGTCGGAGAACTCGTCCTCGACCTCCTTCCGCGCCAGACCCGTCAGCCGCGCGAGCCGCAGGTCGAGGACTGCCTGGGCCTGCTCCTCGGAGAGCTCGAACTGCTTCATCAGCCCGCCGCGCGCCGCGTCCGTGTCGGCGGCGCCGCGGATCAGGGCGATGACCGCGTCGAGATTGTCGAGCGCGATCAGGTAGCCCTGGAGGATGTGCGCACGCTCTTCGGCGCGGCGCAGCTCGTACTTTGAGCGCCTCGTGACGACCTGGCGCTGGAAGTCGAGGTAGTACCGGATCATCTCGAGCAGCGAGAGCGTTTGCGGCGTAACGCCGTCGACCAGCGCGACCGCGTTGTAGCCGAAGGAGGTCTGCAGCGGCGTGTGCTTGAACAGCTTGTTCAGCGCCACCTGCGGGATGGCCTCGCGCTTGAGCTCGATGTAGATCCGCATCCCGTCCTTGTCGGAGTGGTCCGCGAGCGCGTCGTCGGTCATCGGGATCTCGGTCAGCACCTTGCTCTCGACGAGCTCGGCGATCTTCTCGATCACCCCGCCCTCGCCGCCCTTTTTCACCCCGTACGGAAGCTCGGTGACGATGATCGCGTTCTTGCCCCCGCGGAGTTCCTCGATGTGGGCGCGCGCGCGCATGACGATGCGGCCGCGGCCCGAGCGGTACGCGTCACGGATGCCCGCGCGGCCGACGATGAAGCCGCCGGTCGGGAAGTCGGGGCCCTTGATGTGGCGCGACAGGCGCTCGACGTCGATGTCGGGGTCTTCGATCATCGCCACGACGCCGGCGACGATCTCGGAGAGATTGTGCGGCGGGATGTTCGTCGCCATTCCGACGGCGATGCCCGAGGAGCCGTTGACGAGCAGATTCGGGAAGCGAGACGGCAGGACCGTCGGCTCGCGCCTCGACTCGTCGTAGTTCGGCTTGAAGTCGACGGTATCGGCGTCGATGTCCCGCAGCATCTCGGTGGCGAGCCGCGTAAGCCGGCACTCTGTGTAGCGCATCGCAGCGGCTGGATCGCCGTCGAGCGAGCCGAAGTTGCCCTGCCCGTCCACCAGGGGATAGCGCATCGAGAACGGCTGGGCGAGGCGCACGAGCGTGTCGTAGATCGCCGTGTCGCCGTGCGGGTGGTACGAGCCCATCACGTCACCGACGATGCGCGCCGACTTCTTGTACGGACGGTTGGGCTGCATGCCGGCCTCGTGCATCCCGTAGAGAACGCGGCGGTGCACCGGCTTCAGTCCGTCGCGAACGTCGGGCAGCGCACGGCTGACGATGACGTGCATCGCATAGCCGAGGAAGCTCGACCGCATCTCCTGGTCGAGCTCACGCGGCTCGACGCGACCTGCCCCTAGCGGGCCTCCAGGACCGGACACGACCTCAGACATCGAGGAAGCGCACGTCCTTGGCGTTCTGCTCGATGAAGAGGCGGCGCGGCTCGACCTGGTCGCCCATCAGCCGGGAGAACCAGAGATCCGCGGCGGAGGCGTCTTCGACGTCCACCCGGATCAGCATGCGGCGCGCGGGATCCATTGTCGTCTCCCAGAGCTGGCCGTAGTTCATCTCACCGAGGCCCTTGAAGCGGCTGAGCTGGATGCCCTCCTTCGCCAGGCCGAACGCGCGATCGCGCAACGCCTCGAACGAGCTCGCCCCCGCCTTCTTCTTGCCGAGAGCGAGCTTGAACGGCGGCATACCGCCGGCGATCTCGGCTAGGCGCTGGTACGTGCGACGCACGTTCGCATAGATCGGCGACTCCAGTAGCTCCTTCGGGACGGAGATGTCGCTACCGGTGCTCGTCTCGACCTCCACGACCTTCACCCGCACGCTGTTCGCGTCGGAGGAGACGACCGAGAACGCGTACCCGTTGTCGGGCGTGCCCTCGAGCACCTTGGCGACCGCGGAGGGATCGGCGGCGTCTGTCTCGACCAGCCGGTGCGTGACCACGAAGTCTGCGGCCTGGTTGCCGAAATCGGAGCGAAGCCGGGCCGACCAGCCTTCGAACTCGCTCAGCGCGCGCTGGAAGCGGCCGAACCGCGTCTCGGTGAGCTTGACCGCGTCGCCGTCGCGGCCGCTGATCTCGAGCTCGGGGAACTTCTCGCGCACGAGCAGGTCCTCGAGCTGCGCGTCCTTGACGAGATAGGTCTCCTGGTTGCCAATCTTCGCGAGGTAGAGCGGCGGCACCGCGATGTAGATGTGTCCGCGGTCGAAGAGCTCGGGCATGTGCCGGTACATGAACGTCAGGATCAGCGTGCGGATGTGCGCGCCGTCGACGTCCGCGTCGGTCATGACGATGATCCGGTTGTAGCGAAGCTTGGCGAGGTCGAACTCCTCGCCGATCCCGGTGCCGATCACCTGCACGAGCGACTGGATCTCGGTGTTGGAGAGCACCTTGCCGATCCGGTTCTTCTCGCTGTTGATGATCTTCCCGCGCAGGGGCAGGATCGCCTGGTTCGACTTGTCGCGCGCCTGCTTGGCGGAGCCGCCCGCCGAATCGCCCTCGACGATGAAGAGCTCGGTCA
>JBDTZN010000025.1:0-23573 GCA_040005095.1 Thermoleophilia bacterium
GCGCAGGATCGTCCGCGCGTAGAAGTTCGCCCACTGACTGAGCCAGCGACGGGTGTGCGTCCACTCGGGATCGAGGCTCCCGCCGGGGACGTAGCGGCTGCCGATCACGACGCCGGCCCCCGTCCGCTCCAGCGCGGCCAGCATCTTCGGGATCTCGGCGGGCTCGTGGCTGAAGTCGGCGTCCATCTGGACGACGAAGTCGGCGCCGTCCTCGAGCGCGCGCGTCATGCCTGCGACGTACGCGCGCCCAAGTCCTTGCTTCTGCGGCCGGTGGAGCACGCGGACGAACGGCTCGCCGCCGCGCCCGATCCGCTCGCCCAGCTCTTCCGCGATGCGTCCCGTCCCGTCCGGCGAGGAGTCGTCGACGACGAGCACGCGCAGGCCCGGGAGATCGAGGGCGTCGAGCGCCTCGACGAGTGCGGGGAGATTCTCCGCCTCGTTGTAGGTCGGGATGACAACGGTCGTGGCCATTGGGGCCGCAACCTATCGGCCGGTCAGGAGAAGGTGACGAGCGCTTCGTCCATCTGGCGCGCCCCGGCGCGGCAGGCAAGACCCGCCAAGCCGGCGAGTCGGCCGCAGTCGAACCGGCGGTCCGTGACGACGGCCAGGGTCCGCCCGTACCAGGCGTAGCAGTCAGCGCGCTCGTTCGGACGCAGAGACGCACACCCGCGGATGAGCTTCAGCTGGCGCCTCGGCTCCCGCGCCAGGACCTGTACCTGCGCGCCGTGCAGGCAGCTTGCGACGTCTCGCGCGGGTAGCTGCCGGCACAGTCTGGCTTGTGCGAGCGGATCGCCTCCGAGCTGCAGGGCCGCGCCTCCCACGCAGCCGGCGCCCTGCAGCCCGCGGAGCCCGCGGCACGCACGCAGGATGTCGCGCGGCGTGCGAATCGAGACGTCGGCTTGCTCGACGAAGTAGCGGTACCAGCACGGCCGCACGAACCAGAGGTGGCCGTTGCAGACCGAGCGGGGAGACGTGTCCGCACCAGTCGGCCGGGTCGTCCCGTCTGCGCCGCGCAGCGAGATCCAGTAGTCATGGAAGGCGCCCTGAGCGCAGTCGGGCGCGTCGCGCGGTCCGAGCCTCCGGCACGCGGCCACCGACTGGCGCAGCCGTCCGTGATAGCCGCGCATCAGCGCGTGGCCGAGGCCGTGGACGCAGGTGTAGGCGCGGTAGCGGGTCGGCAGACGTTCGCATGTGCGCGCGGCCGCCGCCCCGCCGTCCCGGATGATCTCGGGGCCAAGCTGCATGATCAGCCCCATCCCGAAGCCGGCCGAGCAGGTCGGGTCGTTCGAGCGCGGGACGGCGTGCTGGAGCGTCGCGAGCGTCAGCCGGTGCTCGGCCGCGTAGCGCCGCCCGACCTCGTGCATGAGGACATGGCAGCTCCCCGTGAGCGACGTGCCGGCGATCCGGGCGCGCCGGTCGATCCGGGGCAGCTCGTGCGCGGGATCGCGCGACCGGTCGACGTCGAGCAGGAGCAGCCGCACGTAGCAGCGATAGCGCGCCTCCTCGCCGAGGATCTGCTCGCACTGCCAGAGCCACGGCTTCGCGCCCTCGTGCGGCGAGCTTCCCGCGCGGGTCTCCCGTGTCGCGCCCGCGAGGAACGCCGCGGCGACGAGGAGCACGAGTCCGAGGCGCCACATGTCGTGCGGACGCTACCCGCCGGGCTGGGGCGGCCGGAGCACCGCGAACTGATCCGTGATCTCGAGCATCCGGGCACGGAAGCGGAAGCACGCCGCGGGCCTCCCGCCGCTGCGTCCGGGAGCGCGGCGGTCGCCGGTCGGCTCGAGCAGCCGCCGGCGCAGGAGCACGCGCTGGAGATTCGTCGCCGAGACGGCATGCCCGAGCGCCGCGGCGTAGAGCTCCCTGAGCTGGGAGATCGTGAACTCGGCCGGCGCGAGCGCGAAGCCGGCGTTCGTGTACGAGAGTTTGGCGCGCAGCCGCTCGCGTCCGGCAAGGACGATCGTTTCGTGGTCGAAAGCGAGCTGCGGGAGCCGGTCGACCGGATGCCAGGCCGTGTCCTCTGGGAGCGCCGGGTCGACGTCGGCCGGGACGAGCCCCAGGTAGGCCGTTGCGAGCTGCCAGTCCTCGGCGCTGCGGGCGGGTGCTCCGCGCGTCTCGAGCTGCTCCAGATGCGAGAGCTCGCGGACGTCGACTTTGAAGGCCAGATGACGGCGGATCGACTCCTCGAGCGACTCGTCGGGGGAGAGGAATCCGCCCGGCAGCGACCACGATCCGGCGTGCGGCTCGCGCGCCCGTTCCCACAGCAGGACCTGCAGCTCCGCGTCGCGGACCTGCAGGACGACCGCCAGCGCGACGTGCGTCGCGCGCGGCCGGGGGAGGGTGGTAGGATCGGCCATAGGTTTTCGCCTCTAAGTATAAAACCCACGCGAGAGAGGGAGACGACGTGAAGAAGGCGGCGTGGATCGCGATGGTGGCTCTGCTCGCGCTCGTGGCGGCGGGCTGCGGGGGAAGCAGCAAGTCCTCGTCCTCCGGCAAGACCGGAACCAGCACGGGCGGCGGCGGAACGAGCTCCGGCAAGACGCTGAAGATCGGCCTCGTCACCGACACCAGCCAGCTGAACGACCGGGGCTTCAACCACCTCGCGTACGTCGGGCTCCAGCGGGCGGAGAGCCAGCTCGGAGTCCAGATACGCGTCTTCGAGTCGAACTCGAACGCCGAGTACATCCCGAACCTCTCCCGGTTCGCACAGCTCGGGTACGACCTGGTGATCGGGGTCGGCTACACGGAGACGAACGCGATGGACGCCGTCGCGACGAAGTTCCCCGACAAAAAGTTCGCGATCGTCGACGTCGCCAACGCCGACATGAAGCACCACCCGAAAAACGTCGTCGGACTCCTGTTCAAGGAGCAGGAGGTGGGCTATCTCGCCGGCTACCTCGCGGCGCTCGAGGCCAAGCGGAAGGGCGCGAACCTCGTGAGCTCGGTCGGCGGGCAGAAGCAGCCGCCGGTCGACCGCTTCATCGCCGGCTACCAGGCCGGCGCGCAGAAAGCGGTCCCGGGCATCACTGCTCGGAACACCTACTCGGACAACTTCGACGACCAGGCCAAGTGCAAGGAGATCGCGCTGAACCAGATCGCGGCGGGATCGGCCGTCCTCTTCCAGGTCGCCGGCGGCTGCGGGCTCGGCGCCCTCGACGCCGCGAAGGAGAAAGGCGTCTGGGGCATCGGCGTCGACGCCGACCAGTCGTTCCTCGGGCCGCACATCCTGACCAGCGCGACGAAGGGCGTCGACACGGCGGTCTTCGACACGATCAAGTCGATCCAAGACGGCTCGTTCAAGGGTGGCGTGGACTCGATCTTCGGCCTCGCCCAACACGGCGTCGGCTTGGGGAAGATCAGCCCGAAGGTGCCGAAGAGCGAGGTCGACGCCGTGCAGAAGATCCGGGACGAGATCGGCGCCGGAAAGGCCGGCCCGATTCCGACGATCGTGAAGTGAGCAAGGACGCGATGACGACGGACCGTCCGTACCGCGCCGGCCGGTCGCCCGAGGAGGCTGTCCCGGAACTTCAGCGCTGCGCCGGTACGCAGTTCGATCCGCGCGTCGTCGAGGCGCTCGCGGGCCTCGTCCTGCGCTGACCGTCGTTTAGCTTCGGCCGCTGCGTGAAGAATGCGCAGGTGGCGGCCGGGGAGTGGTGGCGCGAAGGCGTCCTCTATCAGATCTATCCGCGTTCGTTCGCGGACTCGAACGGCGACGGCATTGGGGACCTGCCGGGCGTGACGTCGAGGCTGGAGTACCTCGAATGGCTCGGCATCGACGGGATCTGGCTCAACCCGACGATGCCGTCCCCAAACGCCGACTGGGGGTACGACGTGGCGGACTACTGCGACGTTCATCCCGACCTCGGCACGCTCGCCGACCTCGACGTGCTGATCGGCGAAGCCGACGCGCGCGGGATCCGGATCCTGCTCGACCTCGTCCCCAACCACACGAGCGACCGCCACCCATGGTTCGCCGACTCGCGCGCTTCTCGGACGTCGCGGCGGCGCGACTGGTACTTCTGGCGCGACCCGAAGCCCGACGGCTCGCCGCCGAACAACTGGCTGAGCGTCTTCGGCGAGGGCGGGCCGGCGTGGACGCTCGACGAGGCGACGGGGCAGATGTACCTGCACCACTTCCTCGCCGAGCAGCCCGACCTGGACTGGTGGAGCGGCGAGGTGCGCGCGGCCTTCGACGGGGTGCAGCGCTTCTGGTTCGACCGCGGCGTCGCCGGGTTCCGCATCGACGTGGTGAGCGAGCTCGTCAAGCAGCGCGAACTCCCCGACGAGGGCGGCGACCCGGAGCAGTTCGGCAAGCACGCGGACGACGCCGAAACCCACCGCGTGCTCAAGCGCTGGCGCCGGCTGGCGGACTCCTACGACGCGCCGCGGCTGCTGCTCGGGGAGACCTGGGCGATGGACGCGCCGACGCTCGCGTCCTTCCACGGCGAGGCGAATGACGAGCTCAATCTCGCGTTCAACTTCCCGTTGATGCTGGCGCCGCTCGACGCGGAGATCATGGTGCCGGTCGTCGAGGCGACGGAGGAGATCTTGCTGCCCGAGGCCTGGCCGGTCTGGACGGGCTCGAACCACGATTTCGCGCGCTTTCCGACGCGCTGGTGCCAGGACGACGAGCGCAAGGTGCGCTGCGCCCTGCTCCTGCTGCTGACACTGCGGGGGACGCCCGTCCTGTACTACGGGGACGAGCTGGGGCTGCCGCAGGTCGAGGTGACCGGCGAGGATGTGCGCGACATCGCCGGCCGGGACGGCGCCCGCACGCCGATGCACTGGAGCGGCGAGGCTGAGGCCGGGTTCACGGAGCCAGGTGTGAAGCCTTGGCTTCCCTTCGGCGACTTCGCGGCTCGGAACGTCGCCGATCAGCGCGGCGATCCCGGCTCGGTGCTCACCTTCGTGCGCGACCTGGTCGCATTTCGCCGCGAGAGCGCCGATCTGCGCGGCGGCTCGTATTCGACCGTGCCGGGCCCGGACGGGACGTGGGCCTGGCGCCGAGGTGAAGGCACGACCGTGGCGCTCAACATGAGCGACAAGGCCGCGGGCGTCGAAGTCGGCACGGGAACGATTCGGATCGCGACGGACCGCGGCCGCGAGGGGGAAAGCGTCGAAGGCCGGCTCGAGCTCGCGCCCTGGACGGGCGCCGTCGTCAGCTAGGCCAGGCTGACGAGCTGGGGCGCAGGTCGAGCGCGCCGCCGTCGCGGCACTCGTCCGATCGGTACTCGTCCGGCATGTGCGGGTAGACGAGCAGGTGGACGAGGCGTGCAAGCCCGCGGGCCTGCACGTCGTCGGAGCCGAGCTTCGTCGCGACGAAGCCGACTGTCTGCTCCGCGTAGCACTCCGTGACGGCCTCGTTCTGGTTCCCCTCCAGGTGCCACGACTCGTGCGCGAGGACGTCGAGCGCGATCGCGTCGTTCACCACGGACGCGTCGCAGCTGGACGTTGCGTCGAGACACGCGAATTTCGGTCCCGTTCGCGCGTGCGGGAAGTCTTGGAGCCGTTGGCAGACCTTCCGCTTGATGTCGGCGACGTGCGCCGGCTGCCCGCTCGCGTCGAACTCGACGGAGCCGGCCTCGGTTGTGATGTCGATCGCTTCGCCGACGGCTCCCTGGCAGTGAATGGAGACGGGCCTGCGCGCGATCTCGCCGGCGATCGCGCCCAGCCGCGACTCCTCGGCGGCCTTGCTGTGCTTCTGGAACAGGAACAGGCCGGCGAGAGCCGCCACGATGACGAGGAGAACGAGCCGCATACGGGCTGTATCGGCGGTGCGTGGCCCAGGCGTTACTGCAGGGGAGCCATGGTCAGCCCGTGCCCGTCGAGCTGGTTCCAGTACAGCTCGGCCTGCTCGCGGTGCCCGGACCAGACCACGGTGCTGCCGGTGGTGTGGATCTTGTTGGCGAGCGCCATCCCACGGTCGTAGTCGACGCCGGGAACGACGGTCGCGAGCGCGAACGCCACGCCCTCGAAGGTGTTGTGGTCGTCATTCAGGACGACCACGTTCGTCGCGTCGCCGATCGCGCTTCCCGTGCCTGCGCGTTCGCGTACGCGCGGGCGCGGGCGCGAGATCGTGTCGCTACCCACCGGCGATTGCGGCGACGACGCGGACCTCGGCCGCCGGCCCGAGCTTGGTCTCGAGCCCCTCGCCCCGGCGCGCGTCCACGCCGTCCACGTACACGTTCACCAGCGTCCGCAGCTCGCCGCGCTCGTCGAGCAGCAGATCGGCTACAGGGAGCCCGCGCAGCGCCTCGCCGACGGTTCCGGCCTCGACCTCGAAGCGCTTCTTGCCGCCCGCTTGCGCCGCGACGAGCGACGGGACGAGCACGACCGCCACGTCAGGCGAGTTCGACGGACAGAACGGGCGGAAGCTGGGACGCCGCCTCGATCCAGCTCTCGCCGCCGTCGGAGGTGACGAAGACCGAGCCGCTCTGCGTGCCGACCGCGATCGAGCGGTCGTCGTACGCCATCCCCTCGCGGAGCACCGCCGCCCAGGCGGGCTTCGGCAGGCCGTTCTCGAGCCGCTGCCACGACGCCCCGCCGTCGCGCGTGCGGTAGACACCGAGCTGGCCGTCGGGAGTCACACGGTTCTCCGCACCCTCCTCCGGCACGACCCACGCCGAGTCGGGGTCGGCCGGATCGAGGGCCAGCCCGAAGCCGAAGTCGCTCGGAAGCCCGTTCTTGTCGAGTCGCTCCCAGGTGTCGCCGCGGTCGTCCGAGCGGTAGACGCCGCAGTGGTTTTGCTGCCAGAGCCGCTCGGGCCGGGCGGGATGGAGGAGCAGCTTGTGAACGCACTGCCCCACGTCTGGGTACTTGTCGTCGGGCATGAAGTCGGCCGCGACGCCCGTGTTCCGCGGCTCCCAGCTCTCGCCGCCGTCATCGGAGCGGAACATGCCCGCGGCGGAGATCGCGATCGCCATCCGCTTCGCATCGGTCGGGTCGATCTGGATCGAGTGGCAGCAGAGCCCGCCGGCTCCCGGCTGCCAGCGCTCGCGCGTGGGATGCTCGAGCAGCGCGCGGTTCACCTCCCAGGTCGTGCCGCCGTCGTCGGTGCGGAAGAGGACGCCGGGCGCGCCGCCGAGGAAGAGCGTGTCGGGCTCCGACGCGTGGCCGGGCTCGACGTGCCACGCCTCGGTCAGCTTCAGCTCGGAGCCTTCAGGCAGTCCAAGGCCTTCGGAGCGCTCCCAGGTCTGGCCCTCGTCGGACGAGCGCTGCGCAGTCGCGCCGTAGACCCAGTTGTTCGCGGCGGCGTGCAGCGTCCCGTCTCGTGGGTCGCGGACGGCGTGGAAGACCTGCCAGCCCTTGAGCTGCGGCCCTTCGACCTCCCAGCTCGTGCGGACGTCGTCGCCGCGGACGAGGAAGAATCCTTTCTTGGTGCCGACGAGTACGACTGGGCTCATGGGGGCAAGGTACAAAACATGGGCGCCGAGAGCCAGGACTACTGATGGCTGGATTGCCAGACGAGGTGGCGCGCTTTTTTTTGGACGCGAACTACGCGGCCGCCGCGACGGTCAACGCCGACGGCTCGCCGCAGCTGACGGTCGTCTGGGTCGACTACGACGGCGAGAACGTGGTCTTCAACACGGCCGCCGGGCGCGCCAAGCCGCGCAACATCGAGCGTGGCTCCCTCGTCTCGGTGCTCGTGTTCGACGGCCCGGACTTCAACCGCTGGGTCTCGGTGACCGGCCCGGCGGAGATCGAGGAGGACACCGACCGCGCGCACGCCGACAAGCTGGCCCAGCAGTACGCGGGCCGGGAGCACTTCGGCGGCGAAGAGCAGCGCCTGATCGTCCGACTCCGCCCCGAACGAGTCACGACGTACGGGCTCGACTGACTTTGTGGCTCTGAGCCACTATCTCGTCTCTCGCGCGCAAGTCGTCACAGTTTCGACACAGCCAACCGCACGGTTCCTGGCGTGAGCGCGAGGTCCAGACGCCTCTAAGAGAGTTTGTGGCTCTGAGCCACAAACTCTGGTTACGCTGCGTCAGTGCGAGCGATCGTGTGCGACGTCGGCCCGCGCGACGGGCTGCAGAACGAGCCTGACGTCCTCGGGCCAGCAGTTCGGGCCGAGCTCGTCGACCGGCTCGCCGCGACTGGGCTGCCGCGTATCGAGGCGGTCAGCTTCGTCCGCGACGACGCGGTGCCCCAGATGGCCGGCGCCGAAGAGGTCGTCGCTGCGATCGGCGCCCACGACGGAACGGAGCTCTCCGGTCTCGTGCTGAACGAACGCGGCTACGAGCGCCTCGCCGCGACGCGACTCGACCGCGTCAACTGCACGCTCGCCGCGACCGAGACGTTCAACGTGCGGAACGGGAACGCCTCGCTGGCCGACGCGGCCGCCCGGGTGGCGCGCATCGTCGAAGCCGCCGACCGCCCGACGACCGTCACGATCTCTGTGGCGTTCGGCTGTCCGTTCGAAGGCCCGGTCGAGCCGGCCGCCGTGGACGTCCTCGTCGAGCGCATGCGCGAGGCGGGTGCGGGGGAGATCGTCCTCGCCGACACGATCGGCGTCGCGACGCCGACGAAGGTGCGCGGGCTCGTCGAACAGACCGCGGCCGACGGCTTCCACGGCCACAACACGCGTAACACCGGCTATGCCAACGCACTGGCCGCGCTCGAGGGCGGTGCGCGCATCCTCGACGCGTCGATCGGCGGGCTCGGCGGCTGCCCCTACGCACCGAAGGCGACCGGGAACGTCGCGACCGAGGACCTCGTCTACCTCCTGGAGGGGGAGGGCGTGGAGACGGGCGTCGATCTCGAAGCGCTGATCGGAGTCTCGGAGTGGCTGGAGGGTGTGCTTGGCCGGCGGCTGGAAGGCCAGGTCTACCGCGCTGGCCCGTTCCCGGTCGCAGCGACTCCCGATGCGACCAGCGCATCGACCTCGCTGCTCGAGTAACCCGCTTCGAGCAGGAGCTCGCGCGTGTCCGCCCCGAGCGCGGGTGCGCGCGTGCGATTGCGGATCCGCTCGCCGTCCACGCTGAGCGCGTGCCCTAGCGCGCGCAGCTCGGGCTCGAGCAGCGCGAGCGCCTCCGTCTGCGGGTGCGCGGCGACGGCCGCCACGTCCTGCACCGGCGCCGCCGGAACGCCTGCAGAGTCGAGCCGCTCGAGCCATGTCTCCGTCCCCTCCTCGGCGAAGCGCGTACCGAGCGTCTCCCCGAGCGCGACGCGATTCTCGACGCGCGCCGGATTCGTGGTGAACCGCGGATCCTCCGGCAGTCCCGGCAGGTCGATGGCATCGCAGAGGAGCCTGAAGAGCCGATCGTTCGTCGCGGCGACCATCAGGTGGCCGTCTCGCGTGGCGAACGCCTGGTAGGGGACGATCAGCGGGAACTCGGTGCCGACCCGGCCGGGAGCCCTCCCCGTCGCGACGAAGCCCGTGAGGTGGTACGACATCAGCCCGAGAGCCGTCTCGTAGAGCGAGGTGTCGAGCGTCGCCCCCGCGCCCGTACGTTCGCGTTCGCCCAGAGCAGCGACGATTCCGAGTGCGGCCCACATGCCGGTCATGTAGTCCACGAGCGAGACGCCGACGCGCACCGGGCCGCCGTCGGCTTCGCCGGTCACGCTCATGATCCCGGAGGCGGCCTGGATCAGCGGGTCGTATCCCGGTGCGTCGCGCAGCGGGCCGGTCGTGCCGAACGCGCGGATGGAGCAGTAGACGAGCCGGGGATTGCGCTCGCGGACGACCTCCGGCCCGAAGCCGGAGCGCTCGGCGAGTCCGGGCCTCAGCGACTGGACGAGCACGTCGGCGCGGTCCGCAAGCCTGAGCAGCGCCTCGAGCCCGAGTGGATCCGAGATTCGCAACGCCAGCGAGCGCTTGTTCGCGTTCACGGCGAGGAACAGCGTCCCCTCGCCGTCCCAGAACGGCGGGCCCCAGCTGCGTGTGTCGTCGCCGCCGTCCGGGCGCTCGACCTTGACGACGTCGGCGCCGAGCGCGCCGAGCACTTCGGTGCAGTGCGGGCCGGCGAGTGAGCCGGTCACGTCGACCACGCGGATTCCCGTGAGCGGTTGGAAGCTCACGCGTTCTGGAGAAACTCGAGCCGGTTGCCCCACGGGTCCCCGGCGTAGAACCGGCGCACGCCGGGCAGCTCGTTGTCCCACCGCACCTCGACGCCCGCCGCCTCGAGCCGCGTCGCGAGCGCGCGAACGTCTTCGACCGTGAAGGCCGGATGCGCCTTTCGCGCCGGCGCGAACTCCGCCTCGACCCCGACGTGCAGCTCCTGCGCGCCGACCCGGAACCAGGCGCCGCCACGGCGGGCCAATGGCTGCGGCTTCTCGAGCTCGCGCAGCCCGAGCAGCACGCCGAAGAATCGCCGGGCCTTCTCCTCGCAGCCGGCCGGCGCCGCAATCTGGACATGGTCGAGCCCGTGAATCACCGCGGCGAGGGTACCGTGGCCGTGGGATGAGCGGGATCCCGGTCACCGGCGTCAGCGAGCTCGTGCTCGAGGTCGTCGACCTCGCGGCGGCCGAGCGTTTCTACAGCGAGGTGCTCGGCCTCCCCGTCGTCGAGCGCTGGGAGGATCGCGAGGTCGTCTGGTTCATGGCCGGCGACCGGACCCGGATTGGCCTGTGGCGGCCGCAGGTCGGGCTCGCCGGAGGCCGCGGCGGCGTCCACGTCCACTACGCGATGCACCTGCCCACCGAAGCGTACGACGCGGCGGTCGCCCGGATCCGCGACCACGGCCACGAGGTCGAGGACATCCCGTTCGACGGGCGCGGGAACGCCGCCTACGTCACCGACCCGGACGGCAACGTCGTCGAGCTCTGGACGTGGGACGTGGCGGGGCACCTCCGGTGAACCGCCTCGCGACCGAGACGAGCCCATACCTCCTCCAGCACGCCGACAACCCGGTGCATTGGTATCCCTGGGGCCCGGAGGCGCTCGAGCGGGCGCGGCGGGAGGACAAGCCGATCCTGCTCTCGATCGGCTACTCGGCGTGCCACTGGTGCCACGTGATGGCGCACGAGTCGTTCGAGGACCCGGCCACGGCGGCACTCATGAACGACCTGTTCGTGAACGTCAAGGTCGACCGCGAGGAGCGGCCCGATCTCGACGCGGTCTACATGGAGGCCGTGGTCGCGCTGACCGGCAGCGGCGGCTGGCCGATGACTGTGTTTCTGACTCCAGAGGGCGAGCCGTTCATCGGCGGGACGTACTTCCCGCCGGAGCCGAGGCACGGGCTGCCGAGCTTCCCGCAGGTGCTGCGTCAGGTCTCCGACCTCTACCGCGAGCGGCGGGGCGACGTCGTCCGGCAGGCGCGAACGCTCACCGAGGCGGTGCAGGCGAGCGCCGAAGCGCAGCCGTCGCACGATCTGCTGACCGAGTCGCTGCTACGGGAAGCGGCGAGCGGCCACAAGAAGCAGTTCGACCCGCAGTGGGGCGGCTTCGGCCACGCCCCAAAGTTCCCGCCGGCCTCGTCGCTCGAGTTCCTGTTGCGTTTCCACCTGCGCACCGGCGACGAGAACGCGCTCGAGATCGTGCGCAAGTCCCTCGACGGGATGGCGCTCGGCGGCATGTACGACCTGCTCGGCGGCGGCTTCCACCGGTACTCGGTGGACGCGCGCTGGCTCGTCCCGCACTTCGAGAAGATGCTCTACGACAACGCGCTGCTCGTGCCCGCGTACCTCCACGGCTGGCTCGTGACCGGCGACGAGCGCTACCGGAGCGTGGTCGTGGAGACCGTCGAGTACATGCTGCGGGAGTTGCGCCTGCCGGAGGGCGGCTTCGCCTCGGCACAGGACGCCGACACGGACGGCGTCGAGGGCTTGACGTTCACGTGGACCGAGGAGGACGGCGTTCCCGCCGAGTTCCTGCAGCCGTTCGAGCACGGGCGCTCGATCATCCGGGGCGAGGTGCCGGAGGATCTGCGCGCTCGCCTCTTCGAGGAGCGAGAGCGCCGCCCGAAGCCCGCGCGCGACGACAAGGCGATCGCTTCGTGGAACGGGCTCGCGCTCGCGGCGCTTGCCGAAGCGGGCCGGCGGCTCGAGCGAGCCGACTGGATCGAGGCCGCGGTCGCTCTTGGCGAGTTCCTGCTCGGGCCGCTCTGCGGCAAGGAAGGGCGGCTCTTCCGCACCTACCGGGCCGGCGAGGCCAAGAACGCCGGCTTCCTCGAGGACTACGCGGACGTCGCGAACGGGCTCTACGAACTGCACGTCGCGACTGGCGACCTGCGCTGGCTGCGGGAGGCGAACCGGCTCGCGCGGCTCGCGGTCGAGCTGTTCGGCGACGAGGAGCGCGGCGGGTTCTTCCTCACGCCGGCCGGCGGCGAGGAGCTCATCGCGCGTCCCAAGCCTTTGGACGACCATCCCACGCCGTCCGGGAACTCGATGCTCGCCTACGTCCTGCTCCGCCTCGGGCGGATCTACGGCGATGACGCGCTCGAGGAGCAAGCGGTCGGCGTCTTCCGCCTCGCCCGCACCCTGGTCGAGCGCGCTCCGACCGCATTCGGGCAGATGCTCTGCGCGCTCGATCTCTGGTTCTCGCCGCCGCGCGAGCTCGCGATCGTGGGCGATCCGCGCAGCGCGGTTGCGCGCGCGGCGCTCGATCCATTCGATCCCAACGCCGTCGTCGCGTTCGGCCCTGCCGACGACATCCCGCTCCTCGCGGGCAAAGATCTGGTCGACGGGAAGCCCGCGGTCTACGTCTGCGAGCGCTTCGCCTGCCGCGCCCCGGTCAGCGAGCCGGTCCAGTTGAAGTAGCAAGTGGAGGGCGGAGCGGCGTCGGGGAACGTTGGCTCCGCCCTCCTGGTCGCCCTACTGGCCGCTACGGAGAGGCACCGGCCGGGCGGGACCGACCCTCTCCTTCCGGCGTGCCACCGACACCGACTGACGGCAGCGGCGTCGAGGCGCGCAGGCTTTGTCCCGGCAAGCGTTCATACGCGAGCGAGGATCTGGTTGAGCAGGTCGGGGACAAGCGCGAGGCCGGTTCCGCTGTCGCGGAGGTGCGTGACCGCGCACACGAGGTTTCCGAGCAGCCCCGGCCCGCCCTCGACGGTCAGAACGGTCCGCTCCAGGCGCGTTGAGGCTCCGAGGAGCTCCACCTCCGCCGGTCCGAGCGCGAGGCGAAGCTCGGGACACGCGCCGCCGATCTCAACCACGGGGATCGTCACCTCTTCGACCAGCGTCTCCCCATCGAACGTGCCCGCGAGCGTGCCGGCGGCGAGCAACGACCCGTCCCGCGCGGCAAACCGCGTCGGCGCGAACGTGCCCGAGAAGGCGCCGTCCGCGTCGGTGACGGGTACGGCAAGTGAACTGTCCACCGCGGCCGCCCGAACGGTGGTGAGAGGAGACTTCACGAGGAAGCCCTCCTTCCGACTCTCCATGCAGGAGAGATCTCGATTGTCGGCCTGCTAGGTCCTAAAAGGCTACCCGGACCGACCAACCCCAAACGGGCGATTTGTAATTTGCACCGCAGGTTTCGCTCCACGCGGGGTCTAGTGTGAACAGGGGGGACGCCCCTCCGCGATTGCCGGCCTGCTAGGGGGACGGCGCTGCGGCCAGTGTCCCCCCTTAACTCACCAGATGCCGGGGACGATACGAGCCGTGCGGCGCTCGTATTCGCCGTACGGTGCGAGGCCGGTGCGCAGGATCTCTTCCTCGCGGCGGATCCGGACGGCTGCGAAGGCGATCATCGCCACAAGCAGGAGCGCGAGGCTGAGCCAGTTGTCGAGCACGAGCCCCGTGCCGGCCGCGCGCAGGATGCCTCCGGCATACGCGGGATGGCGGATTACCCGGTACGGCCCCGACTGGACGACGCGCTGGTCGTCCTGGACGACGAGGGTGCCCTGGAACCAGTCGCCGAGCGTGGCGATCGCCCAACCGCGCAGGGCCTGGCCGACGACGTAGAGCGCGAGCCCGGCGGCAAGCGGCGGCCACGGCGGGCCTGGCAGTGTGAGCGCGGGCGCGGCGAACGGCGCGCCGAGTGCGAGCAGGTGAACGGCCGCGAGCCCGCGCGTGTAGCGGCCGAGGTGGCGGCGGTCCGCTCCGCTCGCTGCGATCCGCGGGCGCGATCTCCAGACGGCTCGCATCACGATCGCGCAGGCGCCGAGCGTCGTCACCGCGGCGGCAACGGCTCGCCAATCGTGGAAGACGAGGGGCCGCACAGGTTCTAAGGTACTTCGTCCTGTGGCCCTTCTCTCCGTAGCGAACGTGACGCAGCGCTTCGGCGGGATCGTCGCGCTCGACGGGGTCTCGTTCGACGCGGACGAGGGCGAGGTGGTCGGCCTGATCGGGCCGAACGGGGCCGGCAAGACGACCGCCTTCAACGTGATCACACGGCTCTACACGCCCGACGAGGGCGAGGTGGTGTTCGACGGCGTATCCCTCCTGGGCAGCCCGCCGCACCGGGTGATCCGGCGTGGGATCGCGCGGACGTTCCAGAACGTCGAGCTGTTCCGTTCGCTCAGCGTGCTCGAGAACGTCCGCGTCGGCGCGCACGCGCGGCGGGGTGATCGCGACGCGCGCGACATCGTCGACTACGTCGGGCTCGGCGAGGTCGCCGGCCGGCCGGCGCAGGGGCTCCCGTTCGGGACTCTCAAGCGCGTCGAGTTGGCGCGCGCGCTTGCGTCGGGTCCGCGCCTCCTGCTGCTCGACGAGCCCGCCGGAGGGCTCAACCACGAGGAGGTGGACGAGCTCGCCGAGCTGATCCGCCGGATCCGCAACGACTTCGAGCTGACCGTCCTGCTCGTCGAGCACCACATGGCGTTCGTGATGGGGATCGCCGACCGGGTCCACGTGCTCGACTTCGGGCGGCTGATCGCCTCGGGAACGCCAGGCGAGGTCCAGCGCAACCCGGCCGTGATCGAGGCCTATCTCGGCGCCGAGCACGTCCCCGAGGAGCCGGTCGTGTGACCGCGCTGCTCGAGCTCGAGGACGTCGGCGCGCGCTACGGCGACATCGTGGCGCTGCACGGGGTCAGCCTCAGCGTCGAAGAGGGCCAGGTCGCGGCTGTGCTTGGTGCGAACGGGGCAGGGAAGACGACGATGCTGCGCGCGGTCTCGGGAACGGTTCGGCGCTCGGGGTCGATCGTCTTCGCGGGTCGCCGCCTACGCAGCGGGCCTGAGTCGGCTGCCCGGCTCGGCGTCGCGCACGTCCCCGAAGGACGCGGCACGTTCGGCGAGCTATCCGTCCGGGACAACCTGCGCCTCGGCGCCTACACGCGGCGCGGCGGTTTCGACGAGGACCTCGAGCGCGTCCGCGGCTATTTCCCCTGGCTCGACGAGCGGCGTGACCAGCAGGCCGGGACGCTCTCCGGCGGCGAGCAGCAGATGCTGGCGCTCGCGCGGGCGCTGATGAGCCGCCCGCGGCTGCTGATGCTCGACGAGCCGTCGCTCGGGCTTGCTCCGAAGGTTGTCGCGGACATCTTCCGCATCGTCCGCGAGCTGAACGAGCTCCACGGCCTGACAGTTCTCGTCGTCGAGCAGAACGCGCGCGTCGCGCTCGACGCTTCCCAGCACGCGTTCGTGCTCGAGGTCGGCCGGGTCGCGGTCTCCGGCGCGAGCGCGGAGCTCCAGGCAAACGAATCCGTCCGCAAGAGCTACCTGGGCTACTGAGATGTCGCAATTCTTCCAGCAGGTCGTGAGCGGGCTCGCCTCCGGCGGCATCTTCGCCAGCCTCGCGCTGGCGCTCGTCCTGATCTACCGCGCGACCCGGGCGATCAACTTCGCTCAGGGCGAGATGGCGACCGTTTCGACGTTCGTCGCCTGGTCGCTCGTCCACCACGGGATGCCCTTCTGGGGCGCGTTCTTCCTCACCCTCGCGCTCTCGTTCATCGGGGGCGTGGCGCTCGAGCGCGTCGTGATCCGGCCGGTGGAGAACGCGCCCGTGCTGACGGTCGTGATCGTCACCCTCGGGCTCGCGGTCCTGCTGAATGGCTTCACCAGTGTGGAGTGGGGGAGCGAGGTGAAGAAGTTCCCGAGCCCGTTCCCGACGCGGCCGATCCACGTCGGCGGCGTCGCGTTCTCGATCCAGGATCTCGGCGTGATCGGCGTCTCGATCGCGCTCGTCGTGGCGCTCGGCGCATTCTTTCGCTTCACCAAGCTCGGGCTCGCCCTGCGCGCCGCCGCGCTGAATCCCGAGGCGAGCCGGCTCGTCGGCGTGCGCGTGAGCTGGATGCTCGCGCTCGGGTGGGGCCTCGCGGCCGTGCTCGGCGCCGTCTCGGGAATGATGATCGCGCCGGTCGTCTTCCTCGACCCGAACATGATGCAGACGGTGCTGCTGTACGCGCTCGCGGCGGCGATTCTCGGCGGGATGGACAGCCCGGTCGGCGCGGTCGTGGGGGGGCTCGCGCTCGGCGTGATCCTCAACCTGACCGGCGCGTACGTGAACTTCATCGGAGGGACTCTGCGCCTGCCGGTCGCGCTTGCCGTGATCCTGCTCGTCCTGCTCGTGCGGCCGTCGGGGCTCTTCGGGCGCGCGGCGGTGAGGAAGGTCTGATGGTGCGGCGCGCGTTCGAGCTTGCGGGCTTCGTCGTGGTCGTCGCGATCGTGGCGCTCGCGCCGCGCTGGGTCAGCGACTTCCGCGCGTTCCAGCTCGCGAGCGTCGGTGTCTATGTGATCGCGATCGTCGGGCTGAACGTCCTCACGGGCTACAGCGGCCAGATCTCGCTCGGCCACGGCGCGTTCATGGCCATCGGCGGCTACACGACCGCGATCCTGATGGCTAAGCACGGCGTGCAGGATCTCTGGACGATCCCGATCGCCGCGCTCGTCGCCGGGGTGGCGGGCTTCTTGTTCGGGATTCCGGCGCTGCGGCTGTCGGGCCTCTACCTCGCGCTCGTCACGTTCGGGATCGCGGTGTCATTCCCGTCGCTGCTGAAGAAGTTCGCGGGACTGACGGGAGGCGGGCGCGGCCTCAACCTCTTCGGGCTCCCGCAGGAGACGGGGGGCGGCGTCAGCGTCCACGTGCTCGGCCACGAGTTGACGAACAACGACTGGCTCTACTACCTGACCTGGACGGTCGCGGGGGTGCTCTTCGTCGGAGCCTGGCTGCTGCTGCGCGGTGAGACGGGTCGTGCGCTTCGGGCGCTGCGCGACAGCTCGGTCGCCGCGGCTTCGGCGGGCGTCTGGCCGGCGCTCTACAAGACGCTCGCGTTCGGGATCTCCGCCGCGTTCGCCGGCGTCGCGGGCTCGCTGCTCGCGATCTCGGTCGCCTTCGTAAACCCCGACACGTTCCCGATCTCGCTCTCGATCACCGTGCTCGTCGGCGCGGTCGTCGCCGGGATCGGCTCCGTGCTCGGTCGCGTTGGCTCCTACGTCGGGCCGCTCGCGGGAGCCTCGCTGATCGTCTTCCTGCAGGCGTACGCATCCGACTTCCTGCGCTGGATCGAGAAGGGGATCCCTCTGCACGCCGACCCAAAAGCCCCGGGTGTGCCAGCGGTGATCTTCGGGCTCGTCGTGATCGTCGTGATGCTGCTCTTCCCCGCCGGAGTCGGCGGCGTGCTCGATGCGCTAACCAGCCGCGTCTCGCGGGGTCTTACTAGGCTGAGGGTCTGATGAGGAAGCTTTCGCTTGCCTGTGCGCTCGTAGCGGCGCTGGCCGCCGCCGCGGTCGCGCTCGGCTCGACGCGCGCCGATCCGGGCGTCGACGCGACCTCGATCCTGATCGGCGGGACGGCGCCTCTCTCGGGCGAGGCGTCTGCCGGCGCCGGAGTCGCCCGCGGCGCCGAGGCCTACTTCAAGTGGGTGAACGCGCACGGCGGCGTCAACGGACGGAAGATCGACTACCGCTACCTCGACGACGGCTACGACCCGTCGCGCACCGTGCAGGCGACGCGCCAGCTCGTCCAGCAGGACAAGGTCTTCGCGATCTTCAACACGCTCGGCACGGCGAACAACCTCGCGATCCGTTCTTTCCTGAACCAGTCGAAGATCCCGCAGCTCTTCTCGGCCTCGGGCGCGACGACTCTGGGTCGCGACTTCGGCCAGTACCCGTACACGATGGGCTATATCCCGAGCTATGCGGCGGAAGGGAAGCTCTACGGCCAATACATCGTGAAGACGCGGCCGAAGGCGAAGATCGCGGTGCTCTACCAGGACGACGATTACGGGAACGACCTGCTCGCCGGCCTCAAGAAGGGCCTCGGCGGACGGCAGGTCGCCGCGAAGGCGGGCTACGACCCGACGGCGACCGACGTCGCGTCGCAGGTGGCGCAGCTGAAGGCGTCCGGCGCGGACACGTTCGCGATCTTCGCGTTCGGCAAGTTCTCGCTCCAGGCCTTCTTCGCCATGAACAAACTCGGCTGGCGCCCGAAGATCACGATCGTGAACGCCGTTGCGAGCGCATCGGGGCTGATGGCGCTCCCGCCGGCGAAGTCGACCGAGGGCGCCGTCTCGATCGTCTTCACGAAGGATCCAGCGAATCCGGCGTGGGCGAAGGACAAGGGCCTGAAGCTCTTCCAGACGGTGATGAAGCGCTACTACGCGGACGGCGTGAAGTCGGGCTATGCGGCCGCAGGCGCCTCGTCGGCGTACACGATGGTCGACGCGCTGAAGAAGGCCGGCAAGAACCCGACCCGCGCGAGCCTGCTCACCGCGGCGACGAACCTGAACGAGCGCGGCAATCCCTTCCTCCTGCCGGGGATCGTCGTGAAGACGACGCCCCGCGACCGCTTCCCCGTCTCGCAGCTGAAGCTGCAGCGCTGGCACAAGGGCCACTGGAACATCTTCGGGAAGCTGCTGGTCGCAAAGCCGTAAGCTCACGGTGTGCGTGAGCTGCTCGACCTGAGTCTCGAGGAGCTGTGCGCGGAAGCGCGGGCGCTGCGTCGCGGGCCGCTCGTCACCTACTCGCCGAAGGTCTTCATCCCGCTCACGAAGCTCTGCCGGGACGTCTGCCACTACTGCACGTTCGCCGCTCCGCCCCGGCGTGGGGAGCGCGCTTACATGTCGATCGACGAGGTGCTGGAGGTCGCGCGCGCCGGTCGGGCCGCCGGGTGCCGCGAGGCGCTTTTCACGCTCGGCGACAAGCCTGAGCTGCGGTACCGGGCTGCGCGGGAGGAGCTTGCCGGGTTGGGGTGCACGACCACGGTGGAATACCTCGCGCGCGCGGCCGAGGCCGTGCTCGAGGAGACGGGGCTGCTCCCGCACTTGAATCCCGGCGTCATGTCCCGCGCCGACCTGGAGCTGCTGCGTCCCGTGTCGGCCTCGATGGGGCTGATGCTCGAGACGACGTCGGAGCGGTTGTCCCTTCGGGGCGGGCCGCATTTCGGCTCGCACGACAAGCTGCCCGCCGCGCGGCTCGAGACGTTGCGGCTCGCCGGCGAACTGCGCGTGCCGTTCACGACCGGGATCCTGATCGGGATCGGCGAGACGCGGGAGGAGCGGCTCGAGGCGCTCGCGGCGATCGCCGACGTGCATGCGCGCTACGGCCACGTCCAGGAGGTGATCGTCCAGAATTTCCGGGCGAAGGCCGGGACAAAGATGGCCGACGCCCCCGAGCCGAGCCTCGAGGACCACCGGTGGACGATCGCGGCGGCGCGGGTCGTTCTGCCGCCTGAGATCCATCTCCAGGCCCCGCCGAACCTCGCTTTCGATCAGTTCCCACGCCTGCTCGACGCCGGGATCGACGACTGGGGAGGCGTGTCGCCGGTCACGATCGATCACGTCAATCCGGAGGCGCCGTGGCCGGAGCTCGCGCTGCTCGAGCAGGCGACCGAGAGCCGCGGCCTGCAGCTCGCGGCGCGCCTCCCGGTCTATCCCGAGTTCGTGTCGGGCCGGTGGCTCGACGCGCGGGTCATGCCGCACGTGCTGCGGACGTCGGACGCGATGGGCCTCGCCCGCGAGGACGACTGGTCGCCGGGAGAGTCGGGCCCGGTGCCGGGCCGGTTCCTCACTCCGCGCGATCCGCTGCCGGTTGACTCGCGCGACGAGCTGGGGGAGGAGGAGCTCGACCGGCTCTTCCGGGCGCGCGGGAGCGAGCGCGAGCGCGTGCTCGCGGCCGCCGATGCGCTGCGGCGCGAGGTCTGCGGCGACGAGGTCAGCTACGTCGTGACGCGGAACATCCAGTACACGAACGTCTGCTACTTCCGCTGCGGCTTCTGCGCGTTCTCGAAGGGCAAGCTGGCCGCGAACCTGCGCGGGCCTGCGTACCTCGTGCCGCTCGACGAGATCGTGCGGCGCTGCGAGGAGGCGTGGGCGCGCGGCGCGACCGAGGTGTGCCTTCAGGGCGGGATCCATCCGGCGTTCACCGGGCGCTTCTACCTGGACGTCGTCCGGGCGATCAAGGGTGCGCTGCCGGATCTGCACGTCCACGCCTTCTCGGCGCTCGAGGTGTGGCAGGGCGCGGCCACGCTCGGGCTGCCGCTCGACGACTACCTCGCCGAGTTGCGGGACGCCGGCTTGTCTTCGCTACCCGGAACGGCTGCGGAGATCCTCGACGACGAGGTGCGGCGCGTGATCTGTCCCGACAAGGTGACGACCGCGCAGTGGCTGGAGGTGCACGAAGCGGCGCATCGGGTGGGCTTGCGCTCGAACGTGACAATGATGTTCGGCCACGTCGAGGGGCCGCGGAGCTGGGCGCGGCACCTGATCGAGGCGCGCGAGCAGCAGCAGCGAAGCGGCGGGTTCACGGAGTTCGTCCCGCTCCCGTTCGTGCACATGGAGGCGCCGATCGCGCTCAAGGGGCAAGCGCGGCGCGGGCCGACGTTCGGCGAGGTGCTGCTCGTCCACGCTGTCGCCCGCCTGGCGCTTCATCCGTGGATCACGAACATCCAGGTCTCGTGGGTGAAGCTCGGGCCGGACGGGGTCGCGGCGGCGCTGCGGGCGGGTGTGAACGACCTCGGTGGGACGCTGATGAACGAGTCGATCTCGCGGGCCGCGGGGGCCGAGCACGGCCAGGAGTTCGCGCCCGAGGCGATGGAAGCGCTGATCCGCGCGAACGGCCGGATCCCGAGGCAGCGGACGACGCTGTACCTGGACGCTCCCGAGGAGCGGCGCGCGGCGTCGTTCTGCGCGCCTCAGCTGGCCGAGCCCGTCAATCCGCCGGTGCGCGACGCCGGGTTGAAAGCGCCACCGCGCCTCATCAGGCCGGGTTTCGTGCGGGCCGCCGCGTCCTAACCCCCAACCTCCCCCAAGGGCACACCCGGGTGCCCTGGAAACACGCTAGCGAGGATCGTGTGCCGTGTCTGTGCCGGATTGGTGCCGAGATTCCGACGCAGGCACTTCGAGTCCGAGCAGGTCCTCGACCGTCTCCCGCCGCCGTATTAGTCGAGCCTGTCCGTCGCGGACGAGCACGGCCGCCGGTCGCGGCACGCCGTTGTAGTTCGAGGCCATCGCCAGTGTGTACGCGCCCGTCGCGGGCACCGCGAGCAGGTCGCCGCGGCGCGGGTCGGCGAGCGCGACGCGCCTGATCAGGACGTCGCCCGACTCGCAGTGCTTGCCGGCCACGCTATAGGTCGCGGTGGGGCCGTCCGACGCGCGGTTCGCGAGCAGCGCCGTGTACCGCGCGTCGTACAGCTGCGGCCTCGGGTTATCGGACATCCCCCCGTCGACCGCCGCCCAGCGCGTCCCGTCCGCCGCCTGTTTGACCGCTCCGACGCGATAGAGCGTCACGCCTGCCGGGCCGACGATCGAGCGCCCGGGCTCGAGCACGAGCTGCGGCGGCGCCAGGTCGTGCGCCTCGAAGCCGCGCCGGACGCGGTCGAGGATCTGCGCGACGAAGTCCGCGATCGACGGGTCCGGCTCGTCCTCCAAGTGGCGGATCGCGAGCCCGCCGCCGAGGTCGACCACGGACGGCGTCCATCCGGTCTCGCGCTCGCAGACGGACGCGAACCCGGCCAGCCACGCGATGCTCGCCCAGCCGGCGCTGGCATCGACGAGCTGCGAGCCGAGGTGCACGTGCAGCCCGGCCGCCTCGAGCCCGCGCTCGCGTGCGTCGGCGAGGGCGGCAATCGCCGTCTCCGGGGTGAACCCGAACTTCGAGCCCGCGTGGCCGGTCCGGATTGAGACATGCGTGTCGGCCTCGATTCCGGGCGTCACGCGCAGGAGCACGCGCCGGATCTCCGCCGTGGCGGCGCGTCCGATCTCGTCGGGCGCTTCCAGCACGACGAGCCCGGCCTCGACCTCCGCGGCGCGCGCGAGCTCGGCGTCGCTCTTGTTGTTCCCGTGCACTACGAGGCGCTCGGCCGGCATCCCCGCGGCGAGCGCGAACTCGAGCTCCCCGAGTGTCGAGACGTCGGCGCCGAGCCCCTCGCCGGCGAGCAGGCTGAGCACCGCGACGTTGGGGAACGCCTTCGTCCCGTAAGCGATCAGCGCGTCGGGAGCGGCCGCGCGATAGGCCCGTGCACGCTCGAGGAGCGTCTGCTCGTCCAGGACGACGAGCGGCGTCCCGAACTCCTCGGCCAGCGCGGAGGCCGTCACGCCGCCGACCGTGAGCTCGTCGCCCTCGATCGCGGCAGTGGCGGGAAAGAGGTCGAGCACCGTTACGCCGCCGCGAGCAGCTCGGACACCGTGACGAACCGGTAGCCGTCGTCTGCGAGCCGCTCGAGGATCCGCGGCAGTGCGCGAACCGTGCCGCCCTGCGGCGAGCCGCTATTGAGGTCGTCCCGCACGTCCCCGTCGTGGTGCAGCACGATCGCGCCAGGGCGCGCCTCGGCTACCACCGTCGCCTCGATCAGTCCGTCGTCCTCGTTGCTCTCCCAATCTTCAGGGTCCACCGACCAGAGCACTGTCGCTCCGAGACTGCACGCCGCAGCGACCGCCGAGAACCGCTCAGGCTCATGGCCGTACGGAGGACGGAACACCACCGGCGCACGCCCCACAGTCGCCGCGATCGTCTCGCTGGTCCGCCGCAGCTCGTCGCGCCAGATCTCCTCGTCGGGGACCTCACTGGCGTCGAAGTGCGTCCAGGTGTGGTTGCCCAGCTCGTGTCCGCGCTCGCCAATCGCTCGCACGACGTGCGGGAGCCGCTCCACCCACTGCCCGACGACGAAGAAGGTCCCCCGGGCCTCGTGCGCGTCGAGAACGTCGAGCACCGCCTCCGTGGAGCCGGACGGCCCGTCGTCGAACGTGATCGCGATCGCTCGTCCGGCGGCCGGCGCCGACGAGACGATCCGGGGGTCAGTCACTCCACCAGCCCTGCACGACGTCGCCGTCGCCGGGCCCGGTGCTCGGTGCGCCAATCGCGAGCATCTCCGCCCCCTCGGGGCCGCCCTCGAAGCTCCGCATCGTGTCCTTGTCGACGCGGACCGCGTCCCACTGCTTCAGGTCGTGCACCTCGTCCTCGATCTTCATCTTCAGGCTGCCGCTGAGGACGATGTAGATCTCTTCCTGGGTCTTGTGCTTGTGCCCGAAGGGCAACCGGAAATTCGGCGCGATGTGCTGGTAGCTCATGCCGGAGTTCTCCATGTCGAGCGGCACGCGGGCCATCCGGAGCTCGAGATTCGGCGACAAGCCGAAATTCGGCGCCTGATCCTCGACCTCTTTGAGATTCACCTTGGTGTAACCGGCCATGCCGCCTCCTTCTTTCGGGGTTTCGCCGACGCTTTCGCCCGGGTACACTGCCACGAAATGCACGAGCAGCTTCTTACCTAGACCAGGGAGCGAACGCGGCCTTTGCCGCGGCAGTTCCCCCAGGCCTCTCTCG
>JBDTZN010000092.1:0-7069 GCA_040005095.1 Thermoleophilia bacterium
CCGCTCCTGCGGCTGGTCGACGTCGAGGTCGAGGAGGCCGCGCGGATCTCGACCGGCGTGCCGGAACTCGACCGCGTGCTCGGCGGCGGCCTCGTGCCCGCTTCGCTCGTGCTGCTGGGCGGCGAGCCGGGAGTGGGGAAGTCGACGCTGCTCCTCAGCGCGCTCGCGGCGATCTCGAAGGATCGGCGCGCGCTCCTCGTCACCGGCGAGGAGTCGACCGCCCAGGTGAAGCTCCGGGCGGCCCGGCTCGGGGGCGCCGAGCAGGTCGAGATCCTCGCCGAGACCGAGCTCGAAACCGTCTGCGCCACGCTCGAGAGCGAGCGGCCCGACGTCTGCGTGATCGACTCGGTCCAGACGCTTTACTCGTCGGAGCTCGGCTCGGCCCCGGGCTCCGTCGCGCAGGTGCGGGAGGCGGCGTCGCGGCTCCTGCGGGTCGCCAAGGAATCGGGCGTCGCGACGATCCTCGTCGGTCACGTGACGAAGGACGGCGCGGTGGCCGGCCCGCGCGTGCTCGAGCATCTCGTCGACTGCGTGCTCCAGTTCGAGGGCGACCGGTACCACGCGCACCGCATCCTCCGCGCGGCGAAGAACCGCTTCGGCTCCACCAACGAGCTCGGCGTCTTCGAGATGACCGGCGCCGGCCTCGTCGGCGTGCCCGATCCGTCGGAGCTGTTCGGCCGAACCGCGGGCGGTGAGGTGGGCGCGGCCGTCGCGTGCGCGCTCGAGGGAACGCGCCCGATCCTGCTGGAGATCCAGGCGCTCGTCGCGCCGACCGACCTGGCCATGCCGCGCCGAGTCGCGACCGGCGTCGACCCGAAGCGGCTCGCGATGATCGTCGCGGTGCTCTCTCGCCACGCCGGCATCTCGCTCGGGTCGGCCGACGTCTTCGTGAACGTCGCCGGCGGCGTGCGCATCGACGAGCCGGGCGCGGACCTCGCGATCGCGCTGGCGATCGCGTCCGCGGCGCGAGGCACACCCGTCCGCGACGGCACGGCGGCCTTCGGCGAGATCGGCCTCACGGGTCGCCTCCGTCCCGCGGCGCAAGCCGAGCGACGGCTGGAGGAGTGCGCCAAGCTGGGACTCACCACCGTGGTCGCTCCGGCCGGCACCGAGGCTCGTGGCAAACTGCGTCCGACGCAGGTGGAGACTCTGCGCCAAGCGATCAAGGCAGGGCTCGATGCCGGAGGGAAACCCCAGGAGTAAGCACGACGCCGCCGCCGGGCTTGGCTTCACACGCACCCCCTCCGAGGACGATCCCCGCCGCGAGCCCAATCTGCTCGACGCGATCGCGCGAATCGCACCCGGCACCGACCTGCGCCAGGGCATCGACGACATCATCCGCTCGCACGAGGGCGCGCTGATCGTGATCGGCGATCCCGCGGAGCTGTCGTTCCTCTTCTCCGGCGGCATCGCGCTCGACCAGCCGTTCACGCCGCAGCTCCTCTACGAGCTCTCGAAGATGGACGGCGCGATCATCGTCAACGACGCGCTCTCGAAGCTCGCGTACGCCAACGTCCAGCTGATGCCCGATCCGACGATCGCCTCCTCCGAGACGGGCACGCGCCATCGCACTGCCGAGCGCGTGGCCAAGCAGACCGACGCGCTCGTGATCTCGATCTCGCAGCAGCGCTCGACGATCTCGCTCTTCGTCGGGCAGTGCCGCTACCAGCTCGACGCGATCGCCGACGTGCTCGCTAAGACGAACCAGGCGGTCTCCACGCTGCAGACCTACCGGGAGCGCTTCGAGCAGGTGCTCACGCGCCTAACCGCGCTCGAGTTCCAGAGCGCGGTCGTATTGGACGACGTGATCGTTGTCCTCCAGCGCGCCGAGATGACGACCCGGATGGCCGAGGAGATCGAGCGCGACTGCGTTGAGCTCGGCTCCGAGGGACGGCTCATCCGCATGCAGCTCGAGGAGCTCGTCGGCGAGGTGCCGGGCGAGAAGGAGGCGGTCGTCGCCGACTACCTCGTCGGCATCGGCACGACGACCCTGGCCCAGATCGTCGCCGGTCTCGAGAGCCTGCCGTACCAGGATCTGCTCGAGTCGGACGTGCTGATCCGGCTGCTCGGACATCCGGCCGACGTGAACCCCCTCGACTTCACAGTCACCCCGCGCGGGTACCGCGTACTGCGGCGGATCCCACGCCTGCCGCTCGGCGTGATCGATCGCGTGGTCGGCGATCTCGACGGCCTCGAGTCGATCGTGCGCGCCTCGACGCGCGAGCTCGAGGCGGTCGACGGGGTGGGCGCCGTGCGGGCCCGAGAGATCAAGGACGGGCTCCGCCGGCTGCAGGAGCACAACCTCGTAGACCGCTATTTGCAGCTTTAGGACCCGTCCGAACTAGCGCGTTAGCAGGGTTTTTGCGTCTCGGTGCGCAAAATCCCTGGAAACCGGCGCGTTTTCGTGGGAAATCTGGTACACTTTCGGTCACGCCGGCTGGGCTTAGCACCGCCGGCGGCTTGGCGACTAAACGGCGATTTCCGAAAGGGGAGCCCTTGTACAAGGTCGGCGACAAGGTGGTGTATCCGCACCACGGAGCAGGAACGGTCGTGAAAAGGGAACAGCGCGAGGTCCTGGGGCAGAAGCGCGAATACCTGACGATCAAGATTCTCCACAACGACATGACCGTCAACGTTCCGTCGGAGAACGCCGAGAAGGTCGGCCTCCGCAAGGTGATCGCCGAGGACATGATCTCGGTCGTCGTGAAGGCCCTCACGGGTGGCAGCACCGACATGCCGAAGAACTGGAATCGCCGCTTCAAGCACAACCGAGACAAGATGAAGACCGGCGACATCCTCGAGCTCGCCGAAGTCGTGAAGAACCTGTCGCTCCGCGACCACGAGAAGGGGCTCTCGACCGGCGAGAAGCAGATGTTCGTGAAGGCGAAGAAGATCCTCGCCAGCGAGCTCATGTACGCCAAGGACATGGACGAGGACGAGGCGGCGGAGTGGCTCGACGGCGTGCTCGCCGAGGTCGGCACGAACGGCGGCGCGGCGAAGAAGAGTCGCACGAAGGCGGCGACCGCCACCGCGTGAGTGGGGTCTGGGCTGTTCTCGCTGCCGCGGGCAGCGGAGAGCGGCTCGGTGCCGACAGACCGAAGGCGTTCGTCCGCCTGGGCGAGCGCGTGCTGCTCGCGGAAAGCCTCGAGCGGCTGGACGCGTCGGACTGGGTCGACGCGATCGTCGTCGCGGCGCCCGCTGGTTGGGAGGAGCCGGTGATTCTGCTGGCCGAGGAGCTCGGCTGCGACAAGGTGAGCGCCTGCGTGACCGGAGGCGCGACCCGGGCCGACTCGGTGCAGGCGGCGCTCGTCGAGGTTGCGGAGGACGCGGCGGCGATCCTCGTCCATGATGCGGCGCGGCCGCTCGTGACCGAGGTCGTGATCGGTCGGGTGCTCGCGCCGCTCTCGCAGGGCTGGGATGCCGCTGTGCCGGCGCTGCCGTTGGCGGATACGGTCAAGCGTGTGGACGGGATCGCGGTCGTCGAGACGCTCGATCGCACGCAGCTCGTCGCCGTGCAGACGCCGCAGGCTTTCGTCGCATCGGTACTCCGGGCGGCGTTCACGAGGGACATCGCCGACGCGAGCGACTGTGCCTCCCTGGTCGAGCGCCGCGGCGGACGGGTCTGCGTCGTCGAGGGCGACCCGCGTCTCCTCAAGATCACGTCACGCGAGGACCTCGACCTGGTGGCCTCGTGGCTTTGACAGACCTTCGCGTCGGCACGGGTTTCGACGCGCACGCGTTCGCCGAGCGCGTTCCACTGGTGCTGGGCGGCGTCTCGATCCCTTCGGAACGGGGACTCGCGGGCCACTCCGACGGGGACGTCATCGCGCACGCGCTGATCGATGCGTTGCTCGGTGCGGCGGGCCTGGACGACATCGGAGCGATGTTCCCGTCGAGCGACCCTCAGTGGAAGGGCGCGTCATCGCTGGACCTGCTCGCGCGGGCGTACGAGCGCATCCGCAAGCTCGGGTTCTCGCTCGTCAACGCCGACGTCGTGCTGATTGGCGAGCAGCCGCGGCTGGCGCCGTATCGGCTCCAGATGCGCGCTGCGCTTGCAGGCGCGTTCGGCGTCGAGGAGCAGCAACTCACGGTCCGGGCGACCACGACCGACGGTCTCGGCTTCACCGGCCGCGGCGAAGGCCTCGCTGCGCAAGCGGTAGTTCTCGTTACAACCTCTTAACCGAACCGCTACCACGCTCGTACCCAGTCGTCCGCGATCGCTGCGACTCTGGTAGGGCAATGAATTTCGAGGTCCAGGCCCATCGCGGCGCGCGCGGGCTCGGCCCGCGCAACACGCTCGAGTCGTTCCGGCGCGCGCTTGCCGCCGGCGTGACGAACCTCGAGCTCGACGTCGGTCTGAGTCGCGACGGCGTCGTCGTCGTCAGCCACGAGCGCGCCGCAACCCGCCTCGAGTGCACCGGAGCGCACGTCGGGAAGCTCTGGAAGGATCTCGACCTCCACCAGATCCGCACGCTCGAACGCGGCACCGGCGAGCGCTTCGCGACGCTGGACGAGGTGGTCGAGCTGGTCGAGCCGCACGACGTCGGACTCGTCATCGAGGCGAAGATCGATCCCACACGGCCCGCCGAGACGGCGACGCCGGCGGAGGTCGCTCGCCGCATCGTCGAGACCATCGACACGCGCGATCTAGCCGCTCGCTGCGTCGTGCAGTCGTTCGACTGGCGGGTGATCGTCGAGTCGCGCTGGTTGTGCCCGGAGCTCCGGACGACCGCCCTCGCCACCCGAAGCACCGTCCGGCCGGGAAGTCCTTGGACGGGCGGGCTGCCGGTGCGGTCCCGATCTCCGTTCAACGGCGAGGTCGTCGCCTTAGCGTTTCTCGCGGGCGCGCATGCGATCGGGCCGCACCACGGGCTCGTGAACCCGAAGCTGATCCGCGAGGCCCACGCCGCCGGACTGCGCGTCGTCCCGTGGACGGTCAATCGCCACTGGACGATGCACACGCTCGTCGATCTCGGCGTGGACGGAATCGTCACGGATCGTCCCGGACGCCTGCGCGACGTGCTCGCCGTGCGCGGCTTCGAGCTTCCGCCTCCGGTCGCGGACGAGCTTGCCCGCGCCGCTTAGACCGGCAGCGCGACCAGACCTTCGCTCGTCTTCACGAGGCCGTCTCGCTCCAGCGCCGCCACGGCGTCCGCGTCGAGCTCCGCCAGTGCGCGCGCGCCGGCCGCCACCAGCCTTAGCGTCTCCGCGCGCCGCTGGCGGAACGACCCCTCGAACCGCGACTGCTTCCGCAGCGGCTCGTAGCGGCGTCCGCGTGACGGGCAGGCTTCGGCGAGCGGGCAGACCCCGCAGCGCGGGATGCGCGCAAGGCAAACGGTCGCGCCGAGATCCATGAGCGCCTGGCCGCACTCCGGCCCGAACGAATGGCCGGTCCGCTCCTGCACGCGGCGCACGTTCGTGTCGACCGGCAAGACGGGCCGTCCGAGCGCGAAGCTCGAGACGGCGTCCGCGGTGTAGCGACCGACACCCGGGAGCTCGGTCAAGTCGTCCGGCCAGCCGTGCTCGGCGACGTGACATGCGGCCCTGTGCAGGTTCAGCGCGCGCCGGTTGTAGCCGAGCCCCTGCCAGGCGCGGATCACGTCGGCAGGCGATGCGGCGGCGAGGTCGTGCGCGGTCGGCCAGCGCTCGAGCCAGGCGAGATACCGCGGCACGACGCGCTCGACCTGCGTCTGCTGCAGCATCACCTCCGAGATCAGGGTCGCGTACGGGTCCTTCGTCTGGCGCCAGGGCAGGTCTCGTCCGTTCCCGTCGAACCAGGCCAACAGTAGAGCTTCCACCGACGCGAGCCTAGTGGAGCCTTAGGCTGGACGGCATGACGCTGCAGAACCGAGTCACGCCGCTCGGCGAGCTCGTCGCGGAGCCCGGGCGCGGGCTCGTCTACGGGAACCGGGGCTGTCTGCACGACGACGCCGGCCGCATCCGGCGGCGCTACAACGGCAAGCGCTGGATCGCCTGCCGCCTGGAGTTCCGCGGCTGGCACCGCACACCGCTGCTGCAGCCCGGGCGCTTCACCGAGCTCTTCTTCCTCGACGAGGCGACGGCCTTCGCCGCCGGGCATCGTCCTTGCGCGCTCTGCCGCCGGGCGGACTACGACCGATTCGGCGAGATCTGGCGCCGCCTTCATCCGAGTGACGTCGGCGCGGACGCGATCGACGCTCGGCTCCACGCCGAGCGTGTCGACACGGACACGCGCGCACACCGGCTCCACGAGGCGAGGCTCGACGACCTGCCCGACGGCTCGTTCGTCCTGTCGGACGGCGCGCCTTCCCTGGTGCTCGGCTCGCAACTGTTGACCTGGACGGCGTCCGGCTACACGAACCGGCGGATCCGCCACGGCGGCTTGGCGCTGCAGATCACGTCTCCGTCGCTCGCCGAAGTCCTACGCGCAGGCTGGCAGCCGCTCGTGCCGCTCCTGCATCCCTCCGCGACAGACTCTTAGGGAGTTCTTACGCCCTTCTCAGGCGCTTCTCAGGCGCGCGCGGTTTCCTGGGCTCATGAGCATTCCCAACCGAAACGGAGACCTCATGACGTCCAGTGACAATCGCCTCACCGCAGTCCCGCCGACCCCCGGCGAAGTGGCGGTCGCGTCGGCCGAGTGGGAGCGCCGAGGCGTCCTCGGGCGACTCGTGCGACTCGACCCACCGGCTCGTGACGACGACGAGGAGACGTTCCCCACGGCCGCCTGACGTAGCATCGCGCCCGGTGGCGCGACTCGAATCCGGGGCCGAGCTGCGCCTGACCGGGCCGACCGACCGGGCCGCCGTGGTCTGCGTCAACGGCGGCCAGCGCGCGCTGGTCGAGGGGACGTGGAGCGCGTCGCTCGAGTGGCTGGTGCAGCGGCTCGCTCCCAGTTCCCCGGGCTCGGTTTCGCCGAGGTTCGCTACCGCATCAAGTCCTGGAACCGCCTGGACTGGTGCGTCGAGGACGCGCGGGAGGCGATTCGAGCCGCCGGCGCGCCGCGCACGCTCATCCTCGGGTTCTCGATGGGCGGCGCGGTTGGAATCTCGGCCGCGGACGAGCCGGGTGTCGAGGAAGTGCTCGGACTCGC
>JBDTZN010000093.1:0-7069 GCA_040005095.1 Thermoleophilia bacterium
GCGGCGTAACGGCGCATCAGCTCCGGCAGGATCCGCTGGCCGATGCTCTGATAGATGCCCACGCGGAGCGTGCCTGCCTCCCCGTCGTGGAGAGCCGTGAGGTCCGCCTGGGCAGCCGCCATGCGGGCGACAATCGCCTCCGCGTGGCGCAGGAGCAACCGTCCGGCCTCCGTGAGGGAGACCGGCTTGGGGCCGCCCGGGCGCTCGATGAGCTTCTCGCCGACGATGCGCTCGAGCGTCGCGATCTGCTGGCTGACGGCCGACTGCGTGTAGCCGAGAGCGGTCGCGGCACGGCCGAACGAGCCCTCGCGCGAGACCGCTTCCAGAGCCGCGAGATGGCGCAATTCGACGCCGAGCCAACGATCAGGTTCCATAATCAAACACAATCATAGCTGGATTTGTCCTAATCATGTTGTGTGCCGATCATTAGGACATGACATTCATCTTCCTGCTTATCGCAGTGCTGGTCGCGGGGCCGCTTGCGGTCGTCACCGGGGAGACCCGGTACGACGATCGTGACCGCCGCGGCTGGTTTCCCGGCGTGCGCCGACCGTAGGTAGCCCGTTCATGACGCGGCTGCTCAACGGCCGTGTCAAGACGGCTATCTGGCTCACCCTCGGCACCGTGTACGTGGTGTGGGGGTCGACGTACCTCGCGATCGCGGTTGCGGTCGAGACGCTGCCCCCGTTCCTGATGTCTTCCGCGCGCTTTCTGGTGGCGGGGATCGTCCTCTACGTGTGGGCGCGGGGCCGCGGGGCCGCGGCGCCGACTCCGAGGCAATGGCTCGGATCTGCCGCCGTCGGATTCGCCCTCCTCCTCGTAGGCAACGGCGGGATCGCCTGGGCCGAGCAGCGTGTGGGCTCCGGCGTGGTTGCGCTGCTCGTGGCCACGACGCCGCTCTGGATCGCGCTGCTCGACCGGATTTTCTTCGGAGCCCGCCTCTCTGCGCGCGCCTTCCTCGGCGTGCTCGCGGGGCTCGCTGGCGTAGGCCTGCTCGTCGGCGGCGGACCCATCGACGTCCTCGGCTCTGCCGTGGTGCTGCTCGGGGCGCTCGCCTGGGCCGCCGGATCGATCGGGGCCCGTCATCCCGCGCTGCCGGCGCAGCCGTCCCTCGCGGCGGGCATGCAGATGATCACGGGTGCGGTGCTGCTGGCGATCGCAGGCATCTCCGGTGGGGAAGTCGGACACCTTCGGGTCGAGCAGATCTCCGCGCCGGCGGTGCTCGCTTTCGGGTACCTGGTCGTGGTCGGATCGCTGATCGCGTACACCGCGTACGCGTGGCTGCTCCACTCGCCGGCTCCGGCCGTGCTCGTCGGCACGTACGCCTACGTGAACCCCGTTGTGGCCGTCGCGCTCGGCGCGGTGTTCCTCCAGGAACCGCTCTCCGGTTGGACGCCGCTCGCCGCTGTCGCGATCTTCGCGGCGGTCGTGCTCAGCCTCGACCGGCGCCGTCCGAGCGGATCGCTCGCCGCCGGGATTCCGGAACAGGCTCCGAACCGCGTGGGCCGCAGCGTCATCCGCGACCGCCCGGTTCCGACCCTGCCGCCACTCGTCCATTTGCGGCCTCCACAGGTGGCGTAGCGCTACCCTGAATCCATGAAGAGCTTCAGCCTCCGCTCGGTGAAGCTCCGCTCCGGGGAGGAGTTCCGCGACGGTGTCGAGCTCGAGCTCGCGCCGCTCGATCTGGCCGGCCAGCGCTACCTCTTCGTCCCCGCCGAGGTGCCCGCCGAGCTCGCGATTAGCCGCGCCTCGACCGGAACGGTCTTCCAGCTCGGGTTCCAGGCCCGGCTCCACGGCCCCTGCGTGCGCTGTCTTGCCGACGCCGTGGTCGACGCTGCGATCAATACGCGGGAGTACCAGGCGACCAACCCGGGCTCCGACGAGGAGCTGACGACGCCCTACCTGGCCGACGACAGCCTCGACCTCGCTTCCTGGGGACGGGACGCGGTCATCCTCGCGCTGCCCGACAAGATCCTGTGCCGTCCCGAGTGCGCGGGCCTCTGCCCTGTGTGCGGGCTCGACCTGAACGTCGAGCCGCATGAGCACGCGGAGGAACCCGCGGATTCCCGCTGGGGCGCGCTCGCAGAGCTGCGTGACAAGCTCTAAACCGGCGCGCGCTCGGGTTGTGATCGTGGCGGACGGCCGGGTGGCGCTAATCAAGCGCGTGCGGGCTGGCAGGACGTACTACCTCTTCCCGGGCGGCGGCGTCGAGGCGGGCGAGACGCCCGAGCAGGCCGCGATTCGGGAGGCGCGCGAGGAGCTCGGAGTCGACGTGGAACTCGGCGAACCGCGCTACGAGGAGGACTTCGACGGCTCGCGGTTCGTCTACTTCGACGCGCGCGTCGTCGGCGGCAGATTCGGTACCGGACTCTGGCCGGACCACGCCGAACGGAGCACGGAGGCCCGCGAACGAAGCGGCACGCACCAGCCGGTCTGGGTGCCCCTGGAGGAGCTCGACGGACTCGACATCAGGCCCAAAGCGCTCGTGAAACTTCTCGTGGCATAGCTATACTCCGCAGCCGCTCATGGCTGTCCCCAAGAAAAAAACGTCCAAGTCCCGCCGTGACAAGCGCCGCGCGCAGCACTCGATCGAGGCGCCGCGCGTGAACCTGTGCCCGAACTGCGGCGCGCCGACCCGGCCGCACCGGATGTGCCCGACCTGCAAGACGTACCGCGGCCGGGACATCGAGCCGCTGCTGACACAAGCGCCCTAGAGCCATGATCCGGGTGGCGGTCGACGCCATGGGCGGGGACCGGGCGCCCGACGAGGTGGTCGCCGGGGCGCTCGAGGCGCGCTCGGCGGAGGTCGAGCCGATCCTGTTCGGCCCGGCCGGCCTCGACACCGGCGGGCTCGAGCTCGTGGAGGCGCCCGAGACGATCGCGATGGACGAGAAGCCGGCCGAGGCCGTCCGCGCCAAGCCCAAGAGCTCCCTCGTCGCCGCCGTCCGCGCGGTCGCGGAGGGGCGCGCGGACGCCGTGGTTTCGGCGGGGAACACCGGCGCGATGCTCGCTGCGTCCTTCCTCGAGCTGCGCCGGCTGCCCGGCGTCTCGCGTCCGGCCATCGCCGTGCCGCTCCCGGCGCGCCGCGGGCCCTCGGTGTTGATCGACGCGGGCGCGAATGCCGACGCGCGCCCCGAGCATCTCCTCCAGTTTGGTCACATGGGCGCGATCTTCGCCGAGGAGATCCTCGGCATCCCGCAGCCTGAAGTCCGGCTGCTCTCGATCGGCGAAGAGCCCGAGAAGGGCAATCACCTCACCCTCGAGGCCTATGCCCTGCTGGCCGAGAGCGACCTCGAGTTCCGCGGCAACGCCGAGGCGACCGACCTGCTCAAGGGCGCAGCCGACGTCGTCGTCACCGACGGCTTCACCGGCAACGTCGCGCTCAAGCTGATCGAGGGCACGATTCGGGAGCTGCTCGACGCGCTGCGCACGCAGATCGGGTCGACCACGCGGGGGAAGCTCGGCGGCCTTCTCATCCGTCCCGCGGCCCGCGCGCTGCGCACCGAGCTCGATCCCGACACCTTCGGGGGCGCGTACCTCCTGGGCCTCCGCGGGCTCGTCGTGATCGCCCACGGCAACTCCAGCCGCCGGGCGATCGCGAACGCAATCCGACTCGCCGCCCGAGGCGTCGAGAACGACGTCGTCGGGCGATTGTCCGAGCGCCTACCGCAACGCTCGAAAGCCAATGTATGATCGGCGCTCTTTCGGCCCCAACGACCAGATCGAGGTGAGATGGCAGCGTCCCGCGAGGAAGTGTTCGAGCGCGTCAAGGAAGTCCTGACCGAGCAGCTCGGCGTCGACGAGAACGAGATCACCGAGGAGGCGTCCTTCCAGGAGGACCTCGACGCGGACTCACTCGACCTGGTCGAGCTGATCATGGAGCTCGAGGACCAGTTCGGGATCAAGATCTCGGACGATGATGCCCAGAAGATCACGACCGTCGGGCAGGCCGTCGACTACGTCTCCACGCACCAGTAGCAGTACCGGGGCGGGCGACCCGAGCGAGCTCGGGCGCCTGATCGACGAACTTCCGCCGGAGCGGCTCGAGCCGGTCTTCACCCATTCCTCGTGGGCGCCCGACCGCGCGTCGTCCTACGAGCGGCTCGAGTTTCTCGGCGACAGCGTGCTGGAGCTCGCGGTCGCTCGCGAGCTGTACGAGCGCTATCCCGACTTCTCGGAGGGTCGGATGGCGAAGATCCGCTCGCACGTGGTGTCGCGCGCGAGCTGCGCCGTCGTGGCCCGTGAGCTCGGACTGGGCGCACGACTCGCGGCACACGGCAAGGACGTCCCGGCCGAGGAGGTCAAGCGCCTCACGACGAACAAGAACGTCCTTGCGGCGCTCCTCGAGGCCGCGCTCGCCGCGCTGTTCCTGGAGCGGGGCTTCGAGGCCATCGAGCAGGCGGTGGTCGCGGCGTTCCAGGCGCGCATCCAGTACGCGTTGACGACCCACGTCGATCACAAGACCGAGCTGCAGGAGGCACTGGCGCGGCGCGGGCTGTCGGTCAACTACACCGTTCTCGACGTGGACGGGCCGCCGCACGACCGCCGCTTCACGTGCGCGGCGATCGTCGACGGCGAGCAGCGGGGCGTCGGGTCCGGGGCATCGAAGAAGGCGGCCGAGCAGGAAGCCGCCAAGCAGGCGTTCCAGGCGCTCGGCCTCGAGGCCGCGCCGGCGGCCTGACACCCGGAGATGGTCGGGAAGGTGACCCGCGAGGATCTGCTCGGGATGGCCGAAGAGGCCGCGTAGCGCCATCCGCGCACAACGCTAGCCTCCTGCCTGCGTGCATCTGCAGGCCATAAAACTGCGCGGCTCTGCCGGGGGAAACCATGTTTCCCCCGGTTGCCCCCTTCTTCCTCGGGGGAACCTTAGGTTCCCCCTGACCCCCCTCCGCTAAGTGCACCTGCAGTCGATCAAGCTCCGAGGGTTCAAGAGCTTCCCCGACGCGGTGGAAGTTCGCCTCGAGCCGGGCGTCGCCGTGGTCGTCGGGCCGAACGGCTCTGGCAAGTCCAACGTGTCTGACGCGATCGTCTGGGCGGCCGGGTCCCTCTCGCCCAACGAGCTGCGGGCCGAGAAGCCCGACGACGTTTTGTTCGCGGGGGGCGGTGACCGTAAAGCGGGCGAGGCCTGCGAGGTCGAGCTCGTGTTCGACAACGCGGCCGGCGACGGGCCGCTCGATTATTCGGAGCTCTCGATCGCCCGGCGCCTCCATCGCGGAGGCGAGGGCCAGTACCTCGTCAACCGCGCGACCGTCCGCAGGATCGACCTCGTCGAGCTGCTCGCGGACCTGGGCTTGGGCGGGTCGATGCACTCGATCATCGGCCAGGGCCGCGTCGAGGAGATCCTCGCGTCGAAGCCGGAGGAGCGGCGCGCGTTCATCGAGGAGGCTGCCGGCCTCGGCAAGTTCAAGCGGCGCCGCCACCGTGCTGAGCTGAAGCTCGCCAGGGTCGCAGTCCAGGTTGAGCGCGCACAGGATCTCGAGGCCGAGGTGAAGAAGCGCCTCCGTCCGCTGGCGCTGCAGGCCACGGCCGCCGAGCGCGCCGAGAAGCTCCGAACTGAGATCGCAGGTCTCCAGGCGCGCGTGGCCCAGCTCGACCTCGCGACGGTCGAGACCAGGCTCGAGGAAGGGGAAGAGCGTCGCACCGCCGCGAAGCTCGCGCGTCGCCGTGCCGACGAGCAGCTCGAAGCGCTGCTGGCCGAGCGCGGCCGCGTCGAGGAGGAGCTAGCCGACGCCGCCGGCAAGCGCGAGTTGGCGACAGCCGCCCTGTACCGTTTGCGCAGCGCTGCCGAGCGGCTCGAGCTCCGCCGCGAGAGCGCTGAAGGAACACTGACTCAGCTGCGCGCGGAGGCCGACCGTCCACGGCGCGTCCTCCAGGAGCGCTTCCGAGCCGAGCGGGCCGCCCTCGAGGAGCGGGCGCGACTCGCCCGTGAGCGCCTGCAGGCGCTCGAGCGGTCGCTGGCCGAGCGCGAGGGGCTTCCACCGGCTGCCCGCGCGCTGGCCGAGGGCGGCGCGAAGCTCGCTCTGTCGCTCCTCGATCCGGCCCCGGGCACCGAGCGTGCGGTCGCTGCAGCACTAAGAGATCGCGCGGCGGCGCTGGTCGCTCCCGACGCCGAGGCGGCACTCGCACTCGCGAAGCGTGCGCGGGAGGCGGGCCTCGGCAACCTCGTCGTGGTGGTGGGAACGCCTCCCACGGACCTGCCGATCGTGGCGCTGGCCGATCTGCTCGCCTCACCGGTGTCCGCGGTCACCGAGGAAGGCTTCGGCTTCGACCCAGAGCGCGGCGAGGTCTGGTTCGCAGGGGAGACCGCCGAGGCGGTGTGGCTCGAACTCGAGGCCCGTCGGCGCGCACTCGACTCGGAGGTTGCGGAGCTCGAGACGCAAGCGAGCGCGCCCATCCCGACCGAGGCGTACTCCGCCGACCCGAACCCGACCCTCGTCCGGCTCGCGGGAATCTGCCAAGGCGTGGTCGAGACGCTCTCCGCGGCAGCCGCCGCGACGAGCCGCTTCGAGGCGCCGCTCCGCGCGCGGGTGGACGCCGGCGGCTCCCGCACGGGCGAGCTCGCCGGCGAGCTCCGGCGCCTGGGCGGGTCGGAGGTCGAGCTGCGTCGCGCCGCGGCCGAGGCCGCCGAGCGACTCTCCGCGATCGACGTCGACCGCGCGCGAATCGAAGCAGAGGCCGACGAAGCGCGGCGCCGTCTCGAGCAGGCGGCGGCGGAGCCCGCAGACGGAGACGATCGCGACGAGCTCGCGAGACGGGTCGAGCACCTCGAGCGCCGCCGCGAGACGCTCGGCCAGGTCAATCCGCTGGCCAAGCAGGAGTACGATCAGGAGAAGGAGCGCCTGGAGGAGCTCGTTGTCCAGCGCGAGGACCTCGAGCGCAGCCTCGAGGAGCTCGAGACGTTGCGCGACGACCTCGCCGAGACCGTCGAACGGCGCTTCGAGGAGACGCTCGAAGCCGTCCAGCGCAATTTCGAGGAGGTCGCAGCGACACTCTTCCCGGGCGGGTCAGGGCGCCTCGTCGCGACCGAGCCCGAGGACGAAGAAGGTCTCGCGGGGATCGAGGTCGAGCT
>JBDTZN010000094.1:0-7010 GCA_040005095.1 Thermoleophilia bacterium
TACCAGCCCGCGTCGACGACCGCGCGCGTCGCCGCGACGGCGCCGCCGAGCGCCTTGGCGAGTTCCTCCACGAGCGTGAAGTTCTCCGGCCCGCCCAGCCCGCGGCCGCCGGCGACGATCACGTCGGCGTCCTCGATCGACGGCCCCTGCTGCTCCTCGTGCGCTTGCTCGACCATCGTCGCAGCGGTCGAGAAGTCCTCGAGCTGGACCGGCGTGTCGACGACCTCAGCCTCGCCCCCGCTTTCCTGCGGATCGAAGGTTCCCGAGCGGAAGATCCCGATGCGCGGCTCGCTCGTCCAGCCGACCTTCACGTACACCGAGTCGGCGAGCGCCGGGCGCGTGCCGACGAGCTTCCCCCCCTCCTCGGCGATGTCCACGAGCTCCCAGTTCAGGCCCGCGTCCAGACGCGCCGAAAGGCCGGCGGCGAGGTCTGCCGCGAGGACGGACTGCGCCAGGAGGACCGTGTCGATGTCCTGCTCGCCGACGAGGCTCGCCAGCACGTCGACGCGCGGCTGCGGCAGCGGCGCCTCGAGCGCCGGATCGTCGGCCACGAAGACCTTGGCCGCGCCGAACTTCCCCGCCCCCGAGGCGAGCTCGCGCACACCGGATCCGGCCACGACCCCGTAGACGTCGCCCGCACCGAGCGACGCAGCCTTCGAGAGCACGCTGAGCGAGCCCTTCTGCAGCTCGCCGTCGTGGTGCTCGAGAAAGACCAAGATGCTCACGCGGCACCTCTGCCGGCCAGGGCAGATGCCATGGGCGGCCAAACTAAGCGCGTAGCGCGCTCGAGGAAGACGAGGATGCTCATATGAGGCGCTTCTCCGCAAGGAAATCGGCGATCTGCTCGGCCGCCGTGCCGTCGTCCTCGATCCGGCGCGAGTCGCCGCGCGCGGGCGGATCGACCAGGCCCAGCACTTCGGTCTTCGAGCCCGGCTCGCCCGCGCGGTCGGCCTCGACCCCGAGCTCCTCGAGCGACACCGTCTCCTGCGGCTTCTTCTTCGCGCCCATGATCCCCTTGAGTGACGGGTACCGCGGCTCGTTGATCGCGTCGGACACGGCCACCACAGCCGGCAGCGGCGCCTCGATCACGTCGTAGCCGAATTCGGTCTGGCGCTTGCCCCGCACCTTGCCGTCGCTCGCGGTCAGCTCGGCGACCTGGGAGATCATCGGTCGGCGGAGTCGCTCCGCGATCGCGGCCCAGAGCACCGCGCCGTCGGAGTCGGACGCCTGCTGCCCGAAGAGGACGAGATCCGGCTCTTCGCGCGCGAGTGCCTTGCCGAGCGCGTAGCTCGTCGCGACGAGGTCGGAGCCGGCGGCAGCGTCGTCCGAGACGAGCACCGCGCGGTCTGCGCCCATCGCGAGCGCCTTGCGCAGCGTGTCCGCCGCCTTGGCCGGGCCCATCGAGACGGCGACCACCTCCGAGTCGCCGGACGCGTCCTTCAGCCGCAGCGCCTCCTCGAGCGCATTCGCGTCGAAGGCGTTCAAGGCGCCTTCTCCGGAGCGATCCAGGCGCTTCGTCGAGGGATCGATCCGGCGCGACGCGGCCTCGGGGACGTGCTTGACACAAACGGCGATCTTCACGCGCCTGACTCTAACGAGACGGGTGCCGACTGGAAGCCGTCTACCGACCCTGGTACGGTGACGCGCTTCGAGCAGCGCACCGGAGCTTGATGAGACGCCACCGGACGACAGCCCGAGGGGTACTTCTCCTTCTTCTGGCACTCGGCCTCGCGGCCGCTGGCGGTTCCGCGACCGCCCAGACACCGCCGAAGAAGGGCGTGCCCGCGAAGATCATCTTCCCAGTCGTCGGCCCGACGACGTACACGGACGACTTCGGGGCCCCCCGTCCTCAAGGCCCGCACCAAGGGAACGACATCATGGCGCCGCGCAAGGCGCTCGCCGTTGCGACTGAGTCGGGCAAGGTCAAGTTCTGGACGGCGTCTGCAGCCGCCGGATGCATGCTCTACCTCTACGGCGACAGCGGAACGACGTACCTCTACATCCACCTGAACAACGACCTCGGGATCGCCAACGACAACAAGGGCAAGTGCGTCGCCGGCGTCGCCTATGCCAAGGGCCTCAAGAGCGGCGCCCGGGTCCAGGGTGGCCAGCAGGTCGGCTATGTCGGCGACTCTGGCGATGCCAACGGGACTCCCCACCTCCACTTCGAGCTGCACCCGAACGGCGGCGGCGCAGTCAGTCCGTACCCGTATCTCCAGAAGGCCCAGCACCTCCTGTTCTCGGCCCTTGCGGGCACGCCGTTTGCCCTCTCTCTGACCGGAACCGTCGTCGCGGCTACGCCGGAGAAGCTGCAGATGACGGTGACGTCCCTGCAGGCCTGGCCGATGAACCAGAAGCTGACCAAGCTGAAGCAGGCGCTGACGCTCACCGTTCCATCGACGGCGCTCGTCCAGTCGGTGGCGAAGATCGGCGGTGGGGTGATCTCGAAGTTCGCGAGCCTGGAGAACGCCCGCAAGGGCGCGCCGGTCATCGTGTGGACACAGCCCGCGCTCGCGACGCTGAAGGCGCAGCGCGGCGACGACGGCGCGCTGAGCGCCGCGCTGATCCAGCTCGCTCCTTAGCCCCGGTCTAGCCGGCCGAGCTCTCCGGGTCGTTGCCGTACGAATTCCGCTCGGCGATCGAGCCGTCCTCGTTGTGGATCACGTGCTCGGTCTGCCCCTGCCGCGCCAGGTCACGGCCCGCGGCCTGGGCCTCTTCCTTCGTGGAGTAGCTCTGCGAGCCACCGCCGTCTTCGCCCTCGATCGTGTTCGTCCACTGACCGTCGTTGTGGACCGTGTGCACGTAGCCGTCTGCCATCACTGACCTCCCGCGTCGCGTTCCTCTGCCCAGGCAATACCCGAAGTCAACGGCCGACGAACCTCGGCGCCCACTCGGCAGCGCCGATCTCAGGCCGTGTGGCTTTGCCACATCGCCGTCTGCGCTCCCTTACCAGGGCGCTATTCGTTAGCGGCCTGCAAACCTGGGTTCGCGCTTTTCCGCGAACGCGGCGAGGCCTTCCTTCGCGTCCTCGCTGCCGAACAGCCCCGCGAAATCCTTGGCCTCGTCCTCGAGCGCGCGCACGTGCTCGGCGCCGCCGAGCGCGCGGTTCAGCGCAGCCTTCGCCGCCGCGAGCGCCAGCGGGCTCTTCGACGCGAGCAGGTTCGCAAGCTCGAGCACACGCGGCATCAACTCTTCGGGCTCCACGACGTGGTCGACGAGACCCGCGTGCAGCGCTTCCTCGGCCGAGATGACCCGACCGGTCAATACGAGGTCCTTGGCAATCCCGATCCCGCCGACGCGCGCCAGCCGCTGAGTGCCGCCCCAGCCGGGGATGATGCCGAGGTTGATCTCCGGCTGGCCGAGCTTCGCGCGGGTCGACGCGCAGCGCAGGTCACACGCAAGCGCGAGCTCGCAGCCACCGCCGAGCGCGAAGCCGTTGATCGCCGCGATCGTCGGCTTGGCCATCGTCTCGAGCAGGTTCGCCGCCTCGTGCCCGAGCGCACCCCACGCCTGAGCCTCCTCGACGCCGAGGCCGCTCATGTACTTGATGTCCGCGCCGGCGACGAACGCTCGGTCGCCCGCCCCGGTCAGGACGACGACTCGCGCCTCGGGGTCGTCCGCGAGCTCGCGGAGCCTGTCGCGCAGCGCTTCGAGCGTCGGCCGGTCCAGCGCGTTCATCGCGTCCGGGCGGTCGACGGTCACGATCGCGACTGCGCCCTGGCGCGCGACGGAGACTGTCAGGTCGCCATCTCGGCTGCGCGCTCGCGCAGGAACTCGACGATCTCTCCCGTGAGAGCCCCGGGTGTGAACACCTCGGCGACCCCACCTTCTTTCAGCTCGCGCGCGTCCTGCGCGGGAATCGTGCCGCCGACGACGACGAGAACGTCCTCCGCCCCGTTCGTCCGTAGCCCGTCCACGATCTTGGGGACGAGGGTCATGTGCGCGCCGGACAGGATCGAGATCCCCACGGCGTCCGCGTCCTCCTGGATCGCCGTCTCGACGATCTGCTCCGGCGTCTGATGCAGGCCGGTGTAGATCACCTCCATGCCCGCATCGCGCAGCGCACGCGCGATGATCTTGGCGCCGCGGTCGTGCCCGTCCAGGCCGGGCTTCGCGATCACGACTCGAATCTTCTTCGCCACCGCGCGAAGTCTACGGCCCGCGACCCTCGCGGTAGGCACGCTCCGCGCGCACCCCGCGGCGCCAGTTGACGACCCCGATCCCGACCGGGACGAGCACGAGCAGCCCTAGCAGCACACCGGGGACGAAGAACCAGGCCGGACTCAGCCGTCCCTTCGGGTAATGGGGCTTGACGATCGCCGGCGCCGGCTTGATCGGCTTCGGCTTGCTCGCGCCCGACGTGTCGTAAGTCCGGATGGCGATGAACGAGTCGATCAGCCAACGGCGCGCGGCGCCGGACCCGATCGCCTTCAACTCGACGTTGAACTCGACCGGGCCGCGCTTCGAGCCCTTCGGCGGCTGGAAGACCAGATCGGCGACGAGGTCGTTCTTCACCGAGCTGAGGACGGTCCAGCTACGCGCCTGCGCCGGGATCGCCGGGTAGGGGAGCACCGGCAGGTCGCCCCGCGCCCAGTCGGCCCGGGTCGTGCCGGCCTTCATAGCCGCGGTCGCGAGGTCCCAGGCGGCGACCGGATCCTTCCGCGTGACGGCAGTCGCGACGAAGGGGACGAGCGTCGCGTCCACCTGACGGCGCATCGCAGGCGTCACGGGCACCGGCTTCTCGTTTACGACGACCTGTGACGGCTCGTTGCTGAACGTCTCGGTGAAGCGCCGGCCGTGCTCCGGGAGCGACAGGATCGCGGCGACGAGCGCGACCACGAAGACGAGCGCGCCCGCGATCCACACGAGCCGGCGGCGCCATCGATGCGAAGAGAGGATTCCCACGCAGCCGAAGCGGCCTTACCGCAGGCCCGCCTCGTACCGGCGGACCGCACGCCGACCGCGCCACCAGCCGCGCACGCCGAGCCCGATGGGGATCAGGAGCGCGATCCCGAAGACCACGAACGGCGCCAGCAGCCAGTGCGACTCGAGCCGCGGCTTGTCCACGTAGAGGATCGGCGTCGTTCGGCTCGACCCGAGTGGCCCTGACGGGATGCCCGTGTAGCTCGTCGGCGTCCACGAGTCGACGAGCCAGCGGCGGTCCTTGCCCTTGCCGTACGCCGTCAGCTCCATGTCGAAGACGGCCGCCGGCACGTCCTCGTGACCCTTCTTCGGGAAGAGCGCGGCTTTCAGCCCCACCGTGTCCTGCCACGAGTAGTCGACCTTCCATTTGGCGGAGTCGACGGGATACGGCTGGACGGGGATGTCCTGCGTGGCCCACGTCTTCCGCGTGTAGCCCTGTTTCAGCGCCGGCGCGGTCAGATCCCAGGATGCGGCGACGTTCTCCCGCACGACCGCGGTCTGGAGGAACTGCGCTGCGGTGCGGAGCACGCCCTCCCGCTTCGCCTTCGCGAACGGCGCGCGCACCGGGAGTGGATCGACCTGCGAGGGCTCGTTGCTGAACACATCGGGCGCCGGCTTGGCCGTGTTCGACCAGTGCACCATCACGAACACGAGCGCCGCGAGCCCGAGCGCCGCGCTGCCGCCCTTGAGCATCCGCCGCCGACGCCGCGGCGAGCCCACGAGTGCCCGGACTACCGACACGGGCGCGCCCTACTGGCCGACGTTCGGAACGATTCCGCCGCCACTGGCCGGGACGAAGTAGTTCACGAGCCAGCGCTTGTTCTTGCCCGTGCCGTGTGCCTTGAGGCCGATGAAAAAGTCCTCCGAGCGCACCGGCGCCTTCGGCTTCGCGATCACGAGCACGCGGAGGTAGACCTGCCGGGGGTGCGATTCGTCGACCTTGAACGTCGCGCCGAGGAGGTACTTCGGCGGGAAGTACGTGACCCCTGGGAGCGTCCCGGCGAGCCACTCCTTGTGCGTGACCGACGAGCGGTAGCCCGGATCCGAGAGCTGCCAGGCCTTCTCGAGATTCTTTCGCGTCATCGCGTTGACGAGGAACTCGCCCGCGACGCGCCGAGCCTTCGGATCGACCGGAACGGTCGGCGGCGTCTTTACGACCTGGGCCGGTCGGTTGCCGGTCGGCTCGATCTGGAACTTCTGCCCTGTATTGCCGAAGTAGGCGACGCTGAAGGCGATGACCCCGGCCAGGAGAACGAGCGCCGAGATCCACGGAAGGGTGCGCCGAAAACGGGGCGACTGCAGGGTGGATGCGAAGGCGCTCATCTCCAAGACAGGTTAGACGACGGTCGGTCGGGCCAAGTTAGAAAACCGGGGTCTCGCGCCAAACGCCCCACACGCCTCGCAAGGCATCGCACATCTCTCCCATGGTCACGTACGCGCGGGCCGCGTCGACGATGATCGGCATCAGGTTCACGTCGTCCCGCGCCGCGGCCTCGGTCAGACGTGCCAGCTCGCGCTCGACCGCAGCCGAGTCGCGCCGTGCTCGCAGCGCCTGGACCCGGTCGATCTGCTGCTGCTCCAGGGTGGGGTCGATGCGATGCAGCTCGAGCTCCGGCTCGTCCTCCAGCGTGTACCGATTGACGCCGACGACGATGCGCTGCTTGGCCTCGACCTCCGACTGGTAGCGGAACGACGCCTCCGCGATCTCGCGCTGGAAGAAGTTCTGCTTGATCGCCTCGACCACGCCGCCGAGCTTGTCGATCCGGCGAAAGTAGTCGTAGGCCTCGGCCTCGATCCTGTTCGTCAGATCCTCGACGTGGTACGAGCCGCCGAGCGGATCGATCGCGTTCACGACTCCGGTCTCGTGAGCGATCACCTGCTGGGTGCGCAGCGCGAGGCGGACGGCATCCTCGCTCGGCAGGGCCAGCGCCTCGTCGAAGGAGTTCGTGTGGAGCGACTGCGTGCCGCCGAGCACCGCGGCCATCGCCTCGAGCGCCGTGCGGACGATGTTCACCTCGGGCTGCTGGGCCGTCAGCGAGACGCCGGCGGTCTGCGTGTGGAAGCGCATCAGCCACGAGCGCGGGTTC
>JBDTZN010000026.1:0-22570 GCA_040005095.1 Thermoleophilia bacterium
GTCGGCAAGCCCGGCGCCTACTCGTTCGAGCCCGTCGACCCGGAGCTCGCCGAACGCACGCGCGAGGAGCTGCGCGAGGTCTACGAGCACGCCTACGCCACCTACGAGCGGCTCGTCGAGGCAGGCGTCGCGCGCGAGCTCGCCCGCTCCGTCATGCCCGTCGGCGCGTACACGGAGTTCTTCTGGACCGTCAACGCCCGCGCGCTGATGAACTTCATCTCGCTGCGCGCCGCCGAGACCGCCCAGCGCGAGATCCGGCGCTACGCCGAGGCCTGCGACACGTTCTTCGCCGACGCGATGCCGATCACGCACGCGGCGTTCGTGGCCTCGGGTCGAATCGCGCCTTAAGTCGTTAGCAGCGCGTCGCTCGCGACCGCATGTCCCGGCACGTGCTTCGTGACCACCCAGCCGTTGAACTGCTTGAGGCGGTACGGCGCGTTCAACGGCACCTCCGTCGTGCCGCGGGTCGCGCGGAAGGTGCCGCACGCCGGTCCGAGCTTGCCGTTCCGAGTCAGGAAGAGCTCGTAGTAGCCCCCCTTCGGCAGCGGCTTCAGCCCGTGCACCCGCATCAGCATCGGCCAATTGCCTGCTTCATCCTGCTCGAGAACCTGCAGGGACGCCACGGCGGCCGGGGCCTGTGGCGTGCCGTGCATCTTCACCGTGAACGCGACCGCCGGCGAAGACCCGCGGCCGTGATGCGCGACCAGGTAGCCGCCTCCGAACGCGACGAGGAGTAGCGCGGCCGCGACGAGCAGCGTCGCGATTCGGCGCCGGCGCGGCAGGAAGCGAACCTTTGCCCCGGTCTGCGGCGGCTCCGTCAACGCAGGGGGCAACTCCGCCGGAGGGCCGGCACGAACGAGCAGGTCGTGCGCCTGCCGCAGACGCCCGCGCTCGTCGGGCGACAGCTCCTCGCCGTCGAATAGGTCGTCGAAATCGGGCGGCCTGCTCACCGCAGCTCCCCTTCCAGCAGGTCGGCCAGCCGCGCGAGCCCGCTCCGGGTGCGGGTCTTCACGGTTCCGAGGGGGATGTTCAAGAACTCGGCCACCTCGCTCTGCGACAGGCCACTCCAGTACGCGAGCTCCAGCACCGTTCGCTCGTTCTCGGGCAACTCCTCGAGCGCGCGGTGAACGCGCCAGGCGACGAACGACGACTCGGCGCGGTCGGAAGGATCGGGATCGCCGGAAGGCGTCTCTGGAAGCTCCGCCGTCGTCTCGGTTCGCGCGCGTGCACGGTCGACGATCGCGTTCCGCGCCACCGCGTACAGCCAGGGCGCTCCGGGACCGCGCTCGGGCTTGTAGCTCCGCGCCGACCGCCACACCGAGGCGAACGTCTCCTGCACCGCGTCCTCGGCGCGGCCGCGGTCGCCCAAGCGCCGGAGCGCGAAGCCGTAGACCGCTCGCGAGAAGCGGCGATAGAGCAGCTCGAACGCGCCCTGGTCCCCATCGGCGACGCGCTGGAGCAGCTCGCCGTCGGTCAACGCATCGGCGTGCATTGCCTGGATCCTCGCGCGCGGCGAAGGGGCGCGCAAGGCGCGCGGGATTGTCGCCGCCGCTTCCATGGTCTCCGGTCCATTACGGCTCCTGCTCCTGCCTGGTTTCGACGAGGAGCCGTCCGCCGTCGACGACGAGCGACGTTCCGGTGACGAAATCGGCCCGCGCCAGGTACAAGACCGCGTCTGCCACGTCATCCGGCGAGCCGACCCGACCGAGCAGCGTCTCGCCCGCACGGCGCTCGACCTGCTCCGGCTCGACGGCGACCGGGCCCGGCGCGATCCCGCAGACGCGCGCCTCGGGCGCGAGCGCTCGGGCGAGCACGCGCGTGAGCATCGCCTGGGCCGCCTTGGCTGCCGAGTGGGGAGCGAACGAGACCCACGGCTGGTAGGCGGCCACGTCCTCGACCAGCACGAGCAGCCCACGCGACGCCCGGAGATGGGGAGCGGCGGCCTGGCCGACGAAGAAGGACCCCTTGGCGGTCGCGCCGAGCGCTGCGTCCCATTCCGCCTCGGTGACGTCCTCGAGCGCGCGTGGGACGAAGCCTTCACTCGCCGCGTGCACGACGAGGTCGAGCCCGCCGAGCTCGGCCGCGGCGCGCTCGACGAGCGCGCGTGCGTCGTCCGCCCGCGAGAGATCTCCGTCACGCCGTCCCGCGGCGAGCACGCGGTAGCCCTCCGCCTCAAGTCGGCGCGCGATTGCCGACCCGACCCGGCCGGTCCCGCCTGTGACGAGTGCCCGCATGGCGGCCAGCTATAGCTGTTCTGTTCGGGCACGGCCAGATCCGTTTGGAAGTTGTTAATGCGCGAACGGATCCTGTTCGGATCCGCAACCGCCGCTCTAGGACTTCGTTTCAACGGGTACAGGCATCAGGCAGGCACCCGAAATGGAGGTACTAGAAATGCGCAGACTGCTGCTCGCGCTCGTCGCTGGAATGGCGCTCGCCGTGGCCGGCCCCGCTCCCGCCGCGACCATCGCGGTCAAGATCACGAAATCCGGCTTCACCCCGGCCAACATCACGATCAACTTCGGCGACACGGTGGCGTGGCACAACTCGGACACGGCCGACCACCAGCTCGTCGCGGACGACGGGACCTTTGCGTCCCCGATCCTCAAGGCCGGCAAGGACTACTCCTTCACCTTCAAGCGGGCCGGAACCGTCCGCTACCACGACGCGCTCAAGCCGACGCTCAAAGGCCGCGTGACGGTCAAAGGACCTGCGCCGGCGCTGACGCTCGGCGCGACGGAGCCGATCGTCACGTACGGAACGGCGGTAACCCTCTCCGGCGTCGTGAACAACCAGAAGGCCGGTGAGACCGTCACGCTCTACGCAACGCCGTATCCGCAGACCTCGGCAGTGCAGATCGCGAGCGTCCTCACCGGAACCGGCGGCGGCTACAGCTACACCGTCACGCCGGAGCTGTTCACCGTCTACGAGGCGCACTGGAAGAACGCGGTCTCGGGCAGCGTCACGCTCCAGGTGGCGCCGAAGATGACGCTCAGCGCCCCGCACAACGGCTACTTCAAGACGCAGGTCAGCGCCGGCTCCCACTCGTTCGCCGGTCGCACGGTGTACCTGCAGCGGTTCAACCGCTCATTCGGCCAGTGGGTCACGATCCGCAGCCTCACGCTCGGCCCGCTCGGCGGCCGGCTGTTCCAGATCAGCGTCCGCGGCCTACCGCGCGGGAAGAACTCGTTCCGGACGTTCATGACCGTCAACCAGGCGGGTCCGGGCTACCTCTCCGCGCACAGCGGCTCGCAGCCGATCACGCGCCGCTAGCGAACCGCCTCGAATCGCGCTCCGACTGCCTCCCAGTTCACGACGTTCCACCAAGCGGAGAGGTAGTCGGGGCGTCGGTTCTGGTAGTTGAGGTAGTAGGCGTGCTCCCAGACGTCGATGCCGAGTAGCGGGACGTCGTCGTAGCTCTTCAGGATCGGGCTGTCCTGGTTGGCCGTCGAGTACACGGCGAGCCCGGTGCCGTCCCAGACGAGCCATGACCAGCCGGAGCCGAAGCGCTTGACGCCCGTGTCGTTCATCAGCGTCTTCAGCGCGTCCAGCGATTCGAACGTGTCGTTGATCGCGTCGGCGAGCTTGCCGGACGGCTCGCCTCCGCCGTTCGGGCCCATGATCTCCCAGAAGAGCGAGTGGTTCGCGTGCCCGCCGGCGTTGTTACGGATCGCGGCCTGCTTGTCCTCGGGGAGCAGATCGAGCTCGACGAGGATCTGCTCGACCGGGCGATCTGCCCATGCGGTGCCCTCCAGCGCCTTGTTCGCGTTGTCCACGTACGCCTGGTGGTGCTTGTCGTGATGGAGCTTCATCGTCTCGGCGTCGATCGTCGGCTCGAGCGCGTCGTAGTCGTACGGCAGCGGTGGGAGTTGCAGGGGCATGGTCGGGCTCCTTTCGGTTACGTCGAGGATATGCTCCGGCCGCCCTGCTAGCGAGACAGAGAGGAGCCGAGTGGCCACGCTCGCCTACCAGTTCGAAGAGATCGCCCCCCGCGAGCTGAAGCCGCAGCTCTACGAACTCGACCGCATCTCGCGCGCCTCGGTCGAGGCGCACTACAAGCTCTACCAGGGCTATGTCGCCAAGCGGAACGAGATCCTCGGCAAGCTCGCGGACGTCGACCTCGCCAGCGCCAACCAGGTCTACTCGGAGCTTCGGGCGCTCAAGGTCGACCTGTCGTTCGCGATCGGCGGGATCAAGAATCACGAGATCTACTTCGAGCATCTCGGCGGTGAGGGCGGCGATCCGAGCGGCCTCGTGGCGCAGCTGATCGAACGTGACTTCGGCTCGGTTGAGGCGTGGCGTTCCGACCTCAAGGCGACCGGGATGGGCGGGCGCGGGTGGGCCTGGACCGCGTACGACTGGGACGAAGGGCGCCTGTTCAACTACATCGGCGACGCGCAGAACACCTTCCCGATCTGGAACGCGACCCCGCTCGTCGCGCTCGACGTCTACGAGCACGCGTACTTCCTCGACTACCAGACGGATCGCGCGTCCTACATCGACGCCTTCTTCGACAATCTCGACTGGGACACGATCAACGACTGGGTGTCGAAGTACCAGATCCCGGCGAAGTAGCCATGCCCGGGGTCAGACCCCGGACGTGGCGTAAGGGGCCATGACGCCGCTGTTCCCGACGCTTGCAGCCGTGGTCGGTGGGTACCTCGCCGGCTCGATGCCGTTCGGCTACTGGGTCGTGCGGGTGTTCAAGCACGAGGACATCCGGCGCATAGGCAGCGGCGGCATCGGCGCGACCAACGTCTGGCGCGCGTACGGGCGCTGGTACGGGATCCCGATCGTGTTGCTCGACACCCTGAAGGGCTTCGTTCCAGCGCTCCTCGCGGTCATCTTCGTCTCGCACCTCGCCGGCGTCCTGGCTGGCGCAGCCGCGATGCTCGGGCACTGGCGCCCGATCTTCTTGCGCTTCGAGAAGGGCGGGAAGATGGTCGCCACCTGCGGCGGCGCGTTCTTCGGGCTCGCGCCCTACGCGGCTCTCGGGGCGGGGCTGCTGTGGATCCTCGTCTTCGTCCTGACCCGGTACGCCTCGGTCGCCTCGCTGCTCGCGGCCATCTCGCTGCCGGTGCTCTGCTATCTGACCGGGAAGCCCTGGTCTGTCGTCGGCTTCGCCGCCGCCGCCGCGATCGCCGTCATCGGCCTCCACCGCACGAACCTCGCCCGCCTGCGCGCCGGGACCGAGAACCGCTTCGAGCTCAGGCGCCGCAAGCCCGCGGCGCCAGTCCCTCCTAGGCCGACCTGAGCCAGTCTCGGAGATCGGTGTGCCGGGTCAGGTGCACGCCGTCGGCCAGCTCGCGGCGCAGCTCCCCGACCGTTCCGTAGCGCTCGGCGAGCACGTCGTGGTCGTGAATCGTCTCGAGGTTGACCTGGCGGGAGAAGAGGAAGTCCGCGTCGTCGAGCTGCGGATACGACTCGAGCGTCTCGCTCAGGGCGGCGCGCACGGAGTCTTCGACGAAGCGCGGCTGCAGGTGGGCGTGCTCGACCACGAACAGCTCGTCGGGGCGCTTCAGCAGCTCGTAGACCGGTGAGCTCATCGAGCGCTCGACGACCCCGACTAGCGCTTCGGCGTTCAGGGGCTCGTCCGTGCCGACGTAGAGCGTCCCGCGCCCGCGCTGGTTGTGCGTCGCGAGCGGGACGAGCTCGAAGATGCGCTCGACGTCGTCCTCGTCGAAGCCCGCTTCGATCAGGCGCTCCGACGCGTGCCCGCGCACGAGCCCCTGCGCGCAAGGGCAGGCGTTGATCCCGGTCGCCTCGACGCCGACGATCCGCTTCAGAGTGGAGCTCGAGGCCGCGGCGATGCCGATGATCGACACCATCTCCTGGGTCGGCAGGCCTGTCACCGGCGTCCGGCGCTCCAGCGGATAGCGCGCGACGATCTTCACCTCGGCGCGCAGCGCGTCCTGCCGGCTCAGGATTCGCCGCGCCACGTGCTCGGCGAGCACCTCGACGAGGAATGCCTCGCCGATCACGACCTCGTCGACCGCCTGCGCGAACTGCTCAGGGAAGCGCGACATGTGCACGCCCTTCCGCGCCGGATCGAGGTCGACCGTGCACTCGATGTCGGCGTGGATGAGCTTCTCGGTGTCGCCGTGGCGCAGCCGGATCGCCTTCTGCACGCCGGTGACTCCTGCGCGCGAGAGGCCGAGCCTGACGTCGGGCAGGGAGGCTTGCAGGTCGTCCTGTAGAAGCTCTCTGGAATCGGTCATGTCTGCCTCTGAGGATACGTCTTTCCCCCGGCTCGTCTCGCTCGCGTGCCACGACCTGCGCACGCCGCTCGCGACCGTGAGCGGGTTCGCGAAGACGCTCACGCGCGTGGATGGAGTCGACGACAAGATCGCCCGTTACCTGGGCCTGATGGAGACGGCGTCGGAGCAGCTCGGGGAGCTCCTGGAGGAGCTGAACGTCGCCGCCCGCATTGCCGGTGGACTCTACGAGCCCGCGCCGCGGGAGGTCGACACGCTCGAGCTCGCACGCGGGGTGGCCGAGCACGTCGAGGGCGTGGAGGTCAGCGGCTCCGGCGGGCCGGTCGACGTCGACGTCGAGGCGGTAGAGCGTGCGCTCGCCGCGTTCGCGTCTTGCCTGCGCCGTCACGGGCCGGTCGAGTCGGTCCGGATCGAAGTCGCTGGCGCGGAGCTGCGGCTCGGCCCGGTGACCGAGGCGGCTGCGCCAATCGTGCTGGGTGAGGAGCTCCGCGACCTCGGCGCGGCGGTCGGCCGGATGGTCGTCGAAGCGCTCGGCGGCGCGGTTGGGGTCGCCGACGCGACGCTGCTGGTGCGCCTTAGCGAAGCAGGCGCGACAGGCGGCGGTCCTTGAGCACACGCCCGCCGGTCTGGCACTGCGGGCAGTAGTAGATCGTGTGCTCCTCGAAGTCGACGCGCGCGATCGGGGAGCCGCAGACGTGGCACGGCTCGCCGAGCTTGTTGTGGACGCAGTAGGTCTTCTGGTCGTTCGCGCCGCGCTCGCGCAGCTCCAGCCCGCGGGTCAGCTCGGAGTGGATCGCGGCGGCGAGGCGTTCGGTCTCGCCGGGCTCGAGCTGACCTGAGAGCGCGTAGGGCGACAGCTTCGCCGTGTGGAGGATCTCGTTCGCCCACGCGCGGCCGATCCCAGCGATCGCGCGCTGGTCGCGCAGGAGCGAATGGAGCCGGCGCGAGTCGGAGGCGAGGATGGCGGCGAGTGCCTCGGCGTCCACCTCGATAGCGTCCGGACCGAGGTGGCCGAGTTCGTTCTCCGCCTCCTCAGGGTTCAGCAGCCAGACTCCGGCGCGCTTCTTCGACCCGGCCTCCGTGAGCACGAGCTGCGAGCCGCCCTGGAACTGAAGTCGGAACGCTGGCGTCTTCGGGCCCTTCTCGCCCGCCTTGAGGTAGCGCAGCCGTCCCGCGGTCATCAGGTGGACGAGGACGACGAGCTCTCCGTCCTCGGTGGGGAAGAGCAGGCGCTTGGCGCGGCGCTCGGCACCCGCGAGCTTGCGTCCCTCGAGCGCGGAGAGCGGCGGGTCGAACGTCTTCAGCGTGGCGATGTGGGCGGGGCCGGCGCGTTCGATCGGAAACGCCGAGACGGGCGCGTCGAGGGCGCGACGCCAGGCCTCGATCTCGGGCAGCTCGGGCACATGCTCACGGTACCGCGACTACTCCTACTAGGCTCCGCCGTCGTGGAGCCGATCCTGGTCGAGGTTCGCCGCGGCGGCACGGTCGAAGCTGCGCACCGGGTGGACGCTGTGGCCGTTCGCGACGGCGAGATCGTCGCAGCGGCCGGCGATCCCGAGCTCCTGACCTTTCTGCGCTCGTCCGCGAAGCCGTTCCAGGCCCTCCCGCTCGCTGGCGCGCGCGACGACCTCGACGACAGGGACCTCGCGATCGCGTCTGCGTCGCACCTCGCCCGACCGGATCAGCTGGACGCGGTGCGCGCCCTGCTCGCGAAGGCACCGGCCGCAGAAGACGACCTCGAGTGCGGTGCCGAGCCGACGCGGATCGAGCACAACTGCTCGGGCAAGCACGCGGGTCTGCTCGCGCTGTGCGTGGCGCGCGGCTGGCCCAAGCCGGGCTATCGTCTCGCGGACCATCCTGTCCAGCAGGCCTGCCTCGAAGTCGTCGCCGGTGCCGCCGAGATCACGCCCGGCGAGATCCCGGCGGGAATCGACGGCTGCGGCGTGGTCACGTTCGCGCTCACGCTGGAGCGGATGGCGCACATGTTCGCGCGCCTGCCCGCGCTCGAGAACGGCGCTCGTGTGGCCGCGGCGATGCAGGCGCACCCAGACCTGATCCGCGGGCCTGGCGCGCCCGACACCGAGCTGATGCGCACGCACGAGGGCTGGGCGGCGAAGGGCGGGGCGGAGGGCTTGCTCTGCGCGTCCGGCCCCGATGGGATCGGCCTGGCGCTGAAGGTGGACGACGGCGGAAACCGTGCCGTCGGTCCCGCGCTGGCCGCGTTCGCGGATCGACTGGGAGTCGCGCTGCCGCAGCTTGCCGTTGCCTCGGTTGAGAACAGCCGCGGGGAACGGGTCGGCGACGTCCGGGCGGTGTCCTGAAAACGTCGCAAAATCCGCTCAAAGCAGTGCCGTTTTTGTAGTAATGTCCCGCCCCTGTTGAGTGGTGAGCCGGGGGACATCACCGGCTCCGTGTGTGTCGTACAGGTAGTGCCGGCCCGTCCACCCACGCGAGAAAGCCGAGGTTCATGCTCACCGTCGACATCGCCCTCCCCGACATCGAGGAACTCCAGAAGCTCGTCACCGAAGGTCAGGAAAAGGGGTTCCTCACCTACGACGAGATCGCGAACTCGCTCGAAGAGGTCGAGCTGACGAAGGAGCAGATCGAAGACTTCTACACGTATCTGATCGACCACTCCATCGAGCTCATGGAGGGCGAGCAGCACAAGCATCCACTGCACGAGCAGCCGGCGCTCGCGGAGGAGGAGAAGGTTCCCAAGCTCGACCTGACCGTCGAGCCGTCGCTCGACTCGCTGCGGCTCTACCTGCGCGAGATCGGCAAGGTCAACCTGCTCACCGCCGACCAGGAGGTCTATCTCGCCAAGCGGATCGAGCGCGGCGACATGGTCGCGAAGACGCAGATGATCGAGGCGAACCTGCGCCTCGTGGTCTCGATCGCCAAGTCGTACCTCGGCCGCGGACTGTCGTTTCTCGACCTGATCCAGGAGGGCTCGCTCGGGCTGATCCGCGCGGTCGAGAAGTTCGACTACCGCAAGGGCTACAAGTTCTCCACCTATGCGACGTGGTGGATCAGGCAGGCGGTCACACGCGCGATCGCGGACAAGGCGCGCACGATCAGGATTCCGGTGCACATGGTCGAGAAGCTGAACAAGGTCGTCCACATCGAGCGTCAGCTCGTCCAGCGCCTCGGCCGCGAGCCGAACCCGGATGAGATCGCCGACGAGCTCGAGATGACGACCGAGGAGGTGCGCGAGATCCTGCGAATGGCGCAGCCCCCCGTTTCGCTCGAGAAGCCGATTGGCGAGGAGGAGGACTCGTCGCTCGGCGACTTCGTGCAGGACGAGGCCGCGGAGTCGCCCTACGACACCGCGCAGCTCTCGTTGCGCCGTGAGGACATCGAGAACGCGCTCTCGTCGCTGCCTGAGCGTGAGCGGAAGGTGATCGAGCTGCGCTTCGGTCTGAAAGGCGAGCAGCCGTGCACGCTCGAAGAGGTCGGGCGGGCGTTCGGCGTCACGCGCGAGCGGATCCGGCAGATCGAGAACAACACGCTGAAGAAGCTCGAGTCGCTCCCGGAGGCGCAGGGCCTCAAGGACTGCGTCTAGGGCGGACTAGCCTGCGGGGACCGGCTCGGGGTCAGACCCCGGACGTGTCCGTCCCTCGACGCTGAGTTCGGCGCTGAGCAGGCCTTTCGTTTTGCCGGCCGGCCCCGGCCGGGGCCTGACCCCGTTTTAGCGGCGCTCGAAAGCCGGTTCGCCGGCGCGGGCGCTGACGCCGCGACCGTCCGAGAGGTACCCGCCGCCGCTCAGGGCCTCGAACCTGACCGTCCACGGCTGCCGGGACGAGACCGCGAAGCGCAGCATCGTCGACTCGCCCGGCTGGAGCGTGACGACTCGTACGACACCCGGGGCCGTGAAGCGGATCCGTGTCGTCTTGACCTGGCGCGGCAGCGCCAGCGGCAGCCGGAGCGTCCCCGCTACGCGTCCGCTCGCGTCGGGCCAGAGCCGCACGTACCCCGACGAGGCGAGCCAGCCGTCGTAGAAGCGCCCGCCGGCAAAGAGGGAGAGCTGCGGCACGCCTAAAGGACGCCAGAGATCGAACACCGGCGTTCGCCGCACGCGCACCGCGTTCCGGAACTGCGTCACGACCGCGAAGCGCGTCACGAGCAACGGCCGATCCAGGGGCCGGCCGTGCACGAGCAGCGTGCCGTCGCGGCCGATCAGCGCCCGCGGCTCCGCGAATGCGTCGAGTGCCTCCACGCGGCGCAGCCGGACGAGCTGCGTGATGCTCGTGTTCCAGAAGAGCTGCTCGAGCGCGAGCGGCCTGGGCGCGCCGGGCGTCTGAATCACAGTGACGTCCTTCAAGCCCGAGTGGTCGACCCAGCGCGGGTCGGCCGGAAGGTACGTGTCACGGGCGTGGTGTGAGACCTCGCGGTCGAGGGAGAACGCGCCGGCGCCGACGGTTCCGAGGAACGCGATCGAGAGCCAGAGCGCCCCGACTCCCGCCAGGCGCGGACGGAAGGCGAGAGCCGCTGCCGCGAGAGCGAGACCAGCGATCAGGCCCGCGACCACCAGCGAGCCGTTCGCGGTCCCGATTCCCGTCTCGAGCTTCGAGACGCCGAGCAGGAACGGAGAGTCCTGCCGGCCGGTCGAGTCGGTGTAGCCCGACAGCGGGAACCGGGCGGAGATCGCGACGAGCGCCACGGCGAGCAGCGCCACCGCGCCGCGAGCCGGAGCGCCTCGCTTGACGTACAGGCCGAAGAGCGGCGCGATGAGTGGGATCAGACACAACAGGTAGCGCTCCTGGAAATGGGCGAGGTTCTGGGCGTTCGAGGCGTAGAGGACGGTCTCGCCGAGCAGCCCTGCGCCCACAGCCGCGGCGACCGCGGCAAAGGCGCGCTCGACGCGCGCGGCAGGCCGCACGAGCGCGAACGCAAGTCCGACGAGCGCGCCCGGCACGAGCACGCACCCGCTCGCGTACACGAGCAGCATCGAATCGGTAGCGAGCCAGTGGAGGATCCGCCCCGGATCGGGCTGGATCTTCGAGATCCCCGAGTAGTAGCCGAGCACGCGAGAGGGCCCGAGCGCGAGCGCGAGCAACACCGGCGCTGTGAACAGCCCGAGCGACAGCCGGAGCCGCGACACGACCCGCCGCACGTTCCCTTGCTCGACGACGAGTGCCCCGACGAGGAAGGCGGCCGGGAGCACGACGTACTGGATCCGCGCGAACGTGGCCAGCCCGCAGGCCGCGACGAGCGCGACCTGGGTCCGGCGCGTCGGCTCGTCCAGAACTCGAACCGCCAGGTAGATCGCTGCCAGCGCCAGCGGATACGCGATCGGCTCCGCGAGTACGAAGGAGACGTAGAAGAGGTCCGGCGACACGACCGCGAAGAGTCCGGCGCCGAGCGCGAACCATTTCCCGAGCCCGATCCGCCGGCACAGGAGGTAGACCGGCACCGCTGCGAGCGACATGGCCAGCGCGTGCAGGCCCTGTGTCAGGCGATAGGCGAGCTCAGGGTCGCCGAACAGCCAGAACGGCGAGGCGAGAATCGGCTCGAGCAGCGCGGGAAAATGCGCCGAACCGCCGCGGATGACGGGGCGGCCGGTCTCGGCGATGCCGCGCGCGAGCGAGGCGTAGATGTACTCGTCAGGCAGGTAGAGCGGAGTCGCGTGCGCGAGCGCGAGCAGGAAACGGACGCACAGACTGGCTGCGACGATGCCGGCGAGCACGAAGCGCGCCGGCACCGCCACGAGGCGAAGGAGTCCCAGCTCCTTTGTGCGCGCGGGCTGCCCCGCGGCGAGGTCGATTGCCACGCTCCGCGTATCGGCACGAACCCCTTATGCCTTGAAAGTGCTAAGCGGTGCTAAGCCGCGTCGGAATCCACGGTGTCATCCCCGTTAACAGCGCGCTGGGCGGGAACGAACAGCCGGCAGTGCGGGCACTTGAAGCCGCGGTAGCGCTCAGCCCCGCCGGCGATCACCTCGGCGGTGAACGGCTTGCGGCAATGCGGGCACTGGACCTCGTGCAGGACGTCGGGGGCGGCCACGTGATTTCAACGTACCAGAACGCTTTTCGGACACTCGTAGGCTAGAGTCGCGCCCTGTGGAAGGGGATGTTCTGCGCCGCGCGGTCGCCGAGTTCGTGGGCACGTTCACCCTCGTGTTCGTGGGCGTCTCGTCGATCACGGTCGGCGGGAACCTCACCACGGTCGCCTTCGCTCACGGCCTGGCGATCGCCGTGATGGTGTCCGCGGTCGGACACATCTCCGGGGGGCACTTCAACCCGGCCGTCACCTTTGCGTTTCTGGTCACCAAGCGGATGGCACCGATCCTGGCGCTCGTCTATTGGGTGACCCAGTTCGCCGCGGCCGTCGCCGGCGCGTTGATGGTGAAGGCGATCTTCCCCGACCAGCTGACCGACCGGGCGAAGCTCGGCGCGCCCGCGGTCGCGAGCGTGATCGGCAGCGGGGGCGCCTTCGCGATGGAGGCCGTGCTGACCTTCTTCCTCGTCTTCGTCGTCTTCGCCACCGTCGCCGACCCGCGCGGGACGTTCAAGTCGATCGCAGGGCTCGCGATCGGGCTCACGATCACGATGGACATCCTCGCCGGCGGGCCCTTGACGGGAGCGGCCATGAACCCGGCCCGAGCCTTTGGCCCCGAGCTCGTCCAGAACGTCTGGACGAACGCGTGGATCTGGTATGCCGCCCCGCTTGTGGGAGCGGCCGTGGCGGCGCTCGCCTACGAGTTCCTCTATCTCCGGCCGCTCGCCCCCGTTCCCGTTGGGCCGCCCGAGACGGGACTCGACGAGCCGAGGCCCGGCGACACCGCGCTCTCCTAGGGGTCGCTCATGAGGCCGCGTCTCGCGTGGGTGGACGCGGCTGCGATCGTCGTTCCGGCGTTCGTCTTCGTCCCGCTGGCGCTCGTCCGCTTCGTCGACGGCGACGAGGGGGGTCTACGCCTACGCGTCGCGGCTCGCGTGGCACGGGCAGCTCCCCTACCGCAACTTCTTCTACGAGCAGACGCCGCTGCTGCCGTACGTCTACGGCGCGTGGATCGGCGTGACCGGGGGTCGTGGTACGCGCTGCGCGTGCCCTCGGCGCTGCTCGCCTGCGCGGTCGGCGCGCTTCTGTACGTGCACGCCTCGCGGAGGTTCGGCCGCCGGACCGCCTTCCTCGGCGTGCTGCTCTACGTCTCCTCGGCGCTCGTCTTCGGCTTCTTCGTCGTCGTCAAGACGTTCGCGCTCGCAACGGCGCTCCTGCTCGGCGCGTTCGTGCTGGTGGACGGCGGCGCGCGCTCGGCGAGGACGGCCTTCGCTGCCGGACTCCTCACCGCGCTCGCCGTCGACGTCCGGTTGGTCTTCCTCGCGGCAGCCGCGCCGCTCGCGGTTGCCGCTCGGGCGCGGCTCGCCCCGTTCGCCGGGGGTTTTGTCGCAGGACTCATCCCCTCGATCGTCCCTTCGCGCTGGCGCCGCGGCAGTTCGTGTTCGACAACCTCGGCTATCACCTCGCGAAGGGCTCGGGAGGCCTTTGCGACGACCTGGCTCAGAAGGCGCGGACGATCGGGAACCTGTTCGGCCTGGGGAGGACGGATCATCTCGCGGGACTCCAGGTCGCCCTGTTGCTCGTCGCCGCGGTGGCTGCCGCACTGGTGCTTCGGCGTCTGCCCCTGGCGCTCTGGGTCGCCTTGCTGCTCGCGCTCGCCTGCCTGGCACCGTCACCCACCTACGCGCAGTACTTCTCGGTCGTCGTGCCCTTCGCGGTCCTCGGCGTGCTCGAGGCCTGGCCCGCCGGGCGTGTGCCCGCCGTCCTGCTCGCCGCGGCGGCGGCCTACGTGGTCGCGGACGTGGGACACCAGCGCGCCGGGGACCCCGTGCAGAAGCCGAGCATCGCCTCGATTCAGGCGGTCGCGCGGGAGGTCGACCGGCTGAGCCGGCCGGGCGAAACCGTGCTCTCCTCCTGGCCGGGCTATCTCTTCGGCACGCACGCCCGCGCCGAGCCCGACTACACGAACCACTTCGCCCCCCGGCGGCCGCGAAGCTCTCGCCCGCCGAGGCGCGCCGCGATCTCGTCGCATCGGAGCCCGGGCTTGAGGCGCGGATCCGAGCGCGCCGCCCGCGGATCGTCGTCTACCGCAACTGGCTCACGGTCGAGCCGTTCGCGCGCTGGGACGCAGCCCTCGAGGCGGCCGGCTACCGCCGCGTAGCCACGGTCGAGTCCGCGGGGATCTTCCTCCGGGCGGGCTAGTGGCCGGAACGACCACCACCCAGCGCCGGCGGCTCGGGCTCCTCGCGATCCTCGCCTTCGCGTTCGCGACCGCCCTGCTCGTGCAGCCGTTCGGCTACAACCAGGGCGCTCACTACGCGCTTGTCCGCGCACTGTCGGACGGGACGCCCGCGGATCGACGCGTACCGCGACTTCAGCGGGGACATCGGCTACTACAAGGGCCACTACTACTCGAACAAGGCGCCCGGCCTCGCGTTGGTCACGCTGCCGGTCTACAAGGTCGCGCACGCGCTCGGGCTGCCGAGCGGCGTGCATGTCCCTGTCGCTCTGGGGCGTGCTGCTGCCGGGGATCCTCTTGTTGCTCCTCGTCTGGCGGGTGGGGGATCGCGCGGAGCCCGGGTATGGCTTCGCGGCGGCGTTCACGCTCGGGATAGCGACGCTCGTCCTGCCCTTCCTCGGAATGTACTTCGCCCACATCCTGTCGGCCCTGCTCGGGTTCGCTGCGTTCGCCTTGCTCTGGCACGAGCGGGAGGGGCCGCCGCGCCTCTGGCTCGTCGCCGCGGCGGGGCTTCTCGCCGGCTTCGCGGTCGTCCGTCGAGTATCCGCTGGCCCTGATCGCGGTCGTGCTCGGCTTCTACGCGGTCTCTCGCCGCCCGGTCTTCAAGCGCGGCCTCGTCTGGACGGGAGGAGTCTTCGTCGGCTTGCTGCCGCTGCTCGCCTTCAACCAGTGGGCGTTCGGCTCGTTCACGCAGCTCTCGTACTCGCACCTGGTCGTGAGCAACAAGGGCGGACACGTGGTCGTCGCCCACCCGTCCAGCCACCGGTTCCAGCCGCGTGTCGCCGTGGAGTTGCTGTTCTCGTCGCGCGGCCTGCTGACCCTCGCGCCCGTCGTCGCTCTCGGGATCGCCGGCGCGGTTTTCCTCTACCGGCGACGGCGCGCCGAGGCGCTGACGATCGGCGCGGTCGCGGGCTCGTTTCTGCTCTACAACACCGGCTTCATCTATTTCGGCGGCTTCGGCCCGGGGCCGCGCTACCTGATTCCCGCACTCCCGTTCGTGGCGGTCGGCCTCGCCGCCGCCTACCGCCGCCTCCCGGTGACGACGCTCGCCCTTGCGGCCGTCTCAGCCGGCGCGATGCTGCTCGCCACGATCACCGAGCCCCTGCTTCCGAACAACGAAGGCCCGGGGATCGTGCGGTTTGGCGACGTCGCGCACCCGAGCCGTTGGCTCGACCGGCTGCGGGACGGGACGTTCACGGACACCGTCTTCGCCCACGCGGGGCTCGGACACGGCTGGCTGTCGATCGCACCCGTACTGGCCGTGGTGGCGGCTGCGGTTGCGCTCGCGCCAGCCGCGGTTGGCCGGCTCGAGGTCACGCGCCGGGACGCCCAGTGCGCGGCGGTCGCGGTCGCCGGCGGGCTCGTCGCGCTCCTGGCCGCGCCCAGGTTGCTGCACCACGACCGCTTCGACGGCGGAATCGCAGGCGTCTGGACTGTGGTCGCGCTGCTGGTCGCCGTTGTCCTCGCCTGTATCGGGACGAACCGCGCCGTCGCCCATGGGAAGAAATGAGCCCTTGCTCCGTTCTGTTAGATACCGCACAAAGGAGGAACGAAATGGCTTTGCAGATAGGCGATACGGCACCGGATTTCGAGGCGGACACGACGGAGGGTCGCATCAGCTTCCACGACTGGCTCGGCGACTCCTGGGGCGTGCTGTTCTCGCACCCGAAGGACTTCACCCCGGTTTGCACGACCGAGCTCGGCTACATGGCGAAGATCAAGCCCGAGTTCGACAAGCGTGGCGTGAAGATCATCGGCCTCTCGGTCGACCCCACCGACAAGCACGAGCAGTGGGCGAACGACATCAAGGAGACGCAGGGCGAAGCGCCCAACTACCCGATCATCGGTGACGCCGACTTCAACGTGTCGAAGCAGTACGGGATGCTCGCCAACGACATCTCGGGTGACCCAGGCGACCGCACGCCGGCCGACAACCAGACCGTCCGCAACGTCTTCGCGATCGGTCCGGACAAGAAGATCAAGCTGATCCTCATCTATCCGATGACGACAGGCCGCAACTTCGACGAGGTCTTGCGCGTGATCGACTCGCTGCAGCTGGCCGCCAAGCACAAGGTGGCGACGCCCGTGAACTGGCAGCAGGGCGACGACGTGATCATCGCCGGCTCGGTCTCCGACGAGGAGGCCAAGGAGACCTACCCGGAGGGCTGGGAGTCGCCGCGGCCGTACATCAGGATCGTGCCGCAGCCGCACTGACCGATTAGTTCTGACCGGTCGGACGGTCTAACGGGCAGACGCAGTACTGACCGAAATCGATGTCCCCACCCTCGAGCGAGTCGCCGCGGAGGCGTAGGGTTTACCTGCAAATCGACCGGGAGGCAGAGATGGCACTCGCACGCGTAGTGGCATTCGAAGGGATCGACAAAGCCCGCATGGAGGAGATGGACAGCGAGATGCAAGGCGGGGAGCAGCCGGAGGGACTCAACGCCACGGAGATCATCGTGCTCCACGATCCCGAGGCCGACAAGGCGGTCGCGATCGTCTTCTTCGACAACGAGGACGACTACAAGCAGGGCGACGAGATTCTCGGCGCGATGCCGGCGGCCGACACGCCCGGGCGGCGCACGTCGGTGACGAAGTACAACGTCGCCACCCGTATGACGACCTGAGTCCCCCCTCGGTCTCAGCCGAAGGTGCAGTCGACGGCGACCTTGTCCAGGGCGCTCTTGAGCACGGCGAGCTCCTGCTCGTCGAGCTGAGCGACGAAGAGCTCCGCCACGCCGCGCAGATGAACCGGGGGGCGGTCTCGGTGAGGTCGCCGTCAGACGCTCGGCTGATCGGCGAGCTACAGATGAGTTTCCGGGTCGCCGCGGGTCTTAATTCGTGATGCCGCTAGCGTCCGGTTCAACGATGGGTCGGCTCGCGCGGGAGCGGCACGAGTCCGACGAGAGGAGATGACATGCCTGAACACCAGATCGGAACCCGCGAGGAATGGCAGGCGGCCCGGAACGAGCTCGCCAAGCTCGAGGCCGAGGAGGCGAAGCAAAACGAGGAGATCAAGAAAAAGCGCCTCGATCTCCCCTGGGTCCCGGTCGAGAAGGAGTACGAGTTCGACACCGAGGACGGCAAGAAGACCCTCGCCGAGCTTTTTGACGGGCGCTCACAGCTGCTCGCCTACAACATCATGTTCGGCCCTGACTACACGCTCGGCGCCTGCCCCGGCTGCACCAGCCTGGGCGATGGGCTCGACGGCTCGCTCGTCCACCTGAACCATCGCGACGTGACGCTGCTCTGCTTCTCGCGGGCGCCGATCGAGCGGCTGACCGCCTACAAGCAGCGGATGGGCTGGGAGTTTCCCTACGTCTCCACTTACAACACCGACTTCGCCTTCGACTTCGGTCTCGCGTTGACCGAGGAGCAGGCGCAGCAGGTTCCCGAGGTCAAGGAGATGATCGACAACCCGCCCGACTGGCTCGAGGAGTGGTCAGGCCAGATCGGGGCCGAGCTCAAGGACGGGCTGCGCGAGGGGCCGGGCTGGATCGCCTTCGCGCGCGAGAACGGGACGATCTACCACACCTACACGGTTATGGCGCCCGACCCGTTCGTCGCGCCGTACTTCGGGTTTCTGCTCGAGCGAACGCCGAAAGCCCAACCGGGCGAGCCCCGCACTTGGCGGAAGGACGAGTACCCGGACTAGCTTCAGCCGCGACTTGCCGGACGCGGCGGTGTTGCGTCGCAGGGCCGAACCTACTATAGTGAACCTCATGGTTCAGTATTCACCGACCGTCGACCGCGCTTTCGCAGCCCTCGCCGACCCGACTCGCCGCGCCGTCCTCGAACGGCTCGGTTCCGGTAGGGCGACGATCAGCGAGCTCGCCGAGCCCTTCGGCATGTCGCTGACGGGGATGAAGAAGCACATCCGGCTGCTCGAGGAGGCCGAGCTCGTGACGACGGAGAAGGTCGGTCGTGTCCGTAGGTGCATGCTTGCGCCCTACGCCTTCGAGGGCATCGCCACGTGGCTGGAGCGGCTCGACCGCTTCGCGAAGGTCGTCGAACGCACGAAAGGAGACCGATGAGCACCACCACGAAGAAAGGCAAGCAACAGTCCGCCAAGAGCACCAACAAGAAGGAAGGGTTCACGGCCGAGGAAAAAGCCGCGATGAAAGCGCGGGCCCGAGAGCTGAAGGACAAGACGGACGGGGAAACTGCGGTGCGCGCCGCGATCGCCGCAATGTCGCCGCAGGACCGCGCCATCGCCAAGCGGGTCCATGAGCTCATCAAGGACGCCGCCCCAGACCTTTCGCCGAAAACGTGGTACGGGATGCCGGCCTACGGCAAGGACGGCAAGGTCGTCTGCTTCTTCCGCAACGCGGGGAAGTTCAAGGAGCGGTACGCGATGCTCGGGTTCAACGACACCGCGAAGCTCGACGAAGGCTCCATGTGGCCGGTCGCCTTCGCGCTGACGAAGCTGACCGCAGCCGGCGAGGCTAAGATCCGCGCGCTGGTGAAGAGAGCGGTGGGCTGAAGTGAACGAGACCACCGTCACCACCCCGAACGAGCTCGAGATTCGTGTCGAGCGGATCTTCGACGCACCGCGCTCGCATGTCTTTTCCGTCTGGACCGACCCGAAGCTGATCCCGGAATGGTGGGGCGACGGCACGGTCGTCGAGGAGATGGACGTCCGTCCCGGCGGCACGTACCGCTTCCGCACCGCCTACGGCGTCGTCGAGGGCGAATTCCGCGAGGTCGAGGCGCCCGAGCGGCTCGTGCAAACGTTCCAGAACCACCTCCAGACGCTGGAGTTCGAGGATCTGGGCGACCGGACGAAACTGACGTAGACGATGCGTTTCGCGACGACCGAGGAGCGCGACACGACGATGCAGTACGGCGTCGAGGAGGGCGCGAAGGCGGGCTTCGCACGCGTCGACGCGCTGCTGGAGAAGGTCGCAGCGTAAGGCGGGAGCGAGGGCCGGGCGCCTCTGAGGCAGCGCTCGGTTACCGCTCGATCTTGCAGAGCCCTCTGACGGACTCGAACCGTCGACCCCCTCCTTACCATGCGCTCCTTTGGGCAAGTGGTCGCAATGGAGGGCAACGGTTTTCGCTTGTTATGGCCGTTTCCGTGGCTCGCCGATTTGCGACGAATTGCCACCGGTTGCAACCACGGGGCTCCATAGAGGCTCCATCCTTTGTCGCCTCGCTTGGCAACCCACTGTCGCTCGGGCGGCGCGGCCGACTGGGATAAGGCACGCTGAGGAGCTTGGTCGTCGGCGCAGGGAGTGACGGTCGGCGGCGTGTGCGGAGCCGCGGTCGCTGCGGCCGTCTAGGATTGGCGCCGCGAGGCTTGGGAACACGACGAGGTGCGCGCAATGGGGTCGTTGTACGAGCGGCTAGATCGTCTTGATGCGATCGATGCAGTCGTGGACGTGGTCGTCGGGCGATGCGCACGTACACCGGACGCGACATGCACGAGACGCACGACGGGGTGGGTGTGACGGCAGGAAGATGGCGTGCTCCGGAATCCCGTCGTGGCATGGCACGAAGCACACGGGTGACGGAGTTCCGCGAGGCGCTCCCGCGGCGATGAGCTGGCCGCGCTCGTTCAATCCACGCGTGTCGCTCGCCGTAACGGTCACGGCGATCGGGATTCTGTCCGGAACTATCGGCTGCGGCCACACCAGCCGTCAGGCATGCAAAGGCGCATCGGAGCCGCCGAAACGGGAGTGGGTCGTCGACGGGTCGATCGGGACGGTTGTCGCGGTCTGCGGAACGATCTACGTCGGCGGTTACTTCAACTCGATCGGTCCTCCGACAGGGGCAGCCGCCCTCGTCGACGCTCGGACCGGCCGGCATATTCCCTTCCCGATCGTCGACGGCGACGTCCGTGTCGCTGTGGACGACGGCCGCGGCGGCTGGTTCATCGGCGGCGACTTGAAGACCGTCGCCGGAAAGCCGTGTCATGCGCTCGCGCACGTCGCAGGTGACACGCTCGACTGGTGTCCGCTACGCGGCGGCGTCGTTTCAGCGCTCGCGCGGGATGGCCGGAACCTGTACATCGCGTATTTCACAGGTATCGAACCGCCGTGGGGAGCGCCGTGGCGTCTCGCGTCGTTCGACATAGGCACCCGCCAACGCCGCGCGTGGGCGCCCGCTCTCGGGACGCGCCGAAGCTGCTACAAAGACGCTTGCGGGCCTGCCTCGTATGTGTACGCGCTCCGCGCGCGGCGCGGCGTCGTCTATGTCGGCGGCACCTTCTCGTCTGTCTCGCACAGACCTCTGCACGATCTCGCGGCCGTCGACGGCACGACCGGGCGCCCGTTGCCGTTCGACGCTGCGCTCGCCACGAACGACGGGCGCCGCGATCGTCCCTACGTCACGGCGCTTGCGCTGGCGGGGAACGTGCTCTACGTCGCCGGCGGGTTCAGTCGGATCGGCGGGCTGCCGCGCGCAAACATCGCGGCCGTCGATGCGAGCAGCGGTGCCGCAACGCCGTGGGCGCCCCGCGTCGGGCCGGGTACCGACAGGGAGCCCGCCGTGTCCGCGATCGCAGTGACCGGAAACCGCGTCGCTCTCGGCGGCTCCTTCCGTCGCGTGGACGGCGCCCAGCGCCGTCGCTTAGCGGTCGTCACGGCGTCTTCCGCGAGGCTCCTACCGGCGCAACCTCTGTACGCGCAACGCCCGGACATCCCGGTTGTCGCTCTCGCGGCAAATGACGCCGAGGTCTATGTGAGCGGCGACGGGCTGAACAACAAGGGGTCCGAAATCAGCTACGCCGCGGGCGTCGACGCGCGAACTGGCCGCCCGAGTAGCTGGAACCCGAGGCCGAACGGCGCGGTCTCCGTGATCGTTCCGAGTGGCCGGCGGGTGTTGCTTGGGGGCTCCTTCAGTTCGGTCAACACCGTCCCGAGGGAGGGATTAGCCGGCATCGACGCGCATGGACGCATTATGCCGTGGCATCCACACGCCGGCGGCGTGAACGTGCTGCTCGCGAGCGGTAACACGCTGTATGTCGGAGGTGGCTTCAAACGAATTGACGGCAAACCGCGGTTGGGCCTGGCCGCGTTTGCGCTTCCGTCGTTGCGTCTGTTGCGTTGGGACCCCGCCGCCCGCGGCGAAGCGATGTTCGAAGGCGTGAAGTCTCTTGCGGTCGATGACGGCGTCGTCTACGTCGCCGGCGACTTCGACTCGATCAACGACGTCGTCCGACACGAAGTCGGTGCGGTCGATTCGACGTCCGCTCAGACGCTCCCGTGGAACCCTCCGTTAGCAGACGTCGGCGTGCCCTACGCGGTCGCGGTTGCCGATGACACGGTTTTCATCGGCGGCAATCCGAGCTTAGGGACGGTCGTGCTCGCCGCGGTCGACAACGAGACGGGCAAGCGAACGAAGTGGACGATCGACTGGGACGGTGTCCACGGCGTTTCGGAAGTCCGTGAGCTCGTCCCCGCGGGCGACTCTCTTTACGCCGCGGGCTGGTACCTCCCCGACGATGCGGTTGCGCGCTTCGACCCCGATGATGGCCGACTTCTGCGTCTGGGCTTGCACGTCGATTCGCTCCACCCGATTGACGCGATGATCGGGGCCGGAGGCAACATCTATGTCGTGAAGGCGGGCCGCGTCGCGGTCGTCGAGGCTGAGCGCGGACGCCTTCGAGGATGGATCCGCGCCTGCCCCGTGTCGGATCCCGAGTTCGTCCCGAGGCTGGCTGTCACGGAGAAACGCTTGATCGTGAGCTGCCCTGCCGCGGGCGGCAGCGCCGGTGGCGAACGGCTCGTCGTCGTGCCGCTGAAGGATCGACCGTGACGTGGCCGCGCGACGAGCCAAAGCTGAAGCGCGTGCGCGCGCTGATGGCGGCGGTTCTCGACCTGAAGGCTCCATAAAGGGCTCCATACCTGCCCCACGTTCGAGCCAGTGCAAATAGATCCGAAAGCAAAAGCCCCGTGTGCGGCGCTTTTGCAGAGCCCTCTGACGGACTCGAACCGTCGACCCCCTCCTTACCATGGAACGTCGCAGGCAACCGGTGGCAGCCGGTGGCAACGGATTTGGCTTGCTTAGGGGCCTTTCCGGCGTCGGACCGCCCGCATCCTTTGCCACCCGTTGCGACCACGGGGCTCCACAAAGGCTCCATCAGCGGTCGCGGGTCGAACGGGCCCGCACGGTGCTGATA
>JBDTZN010000006.1:0-60237 GCA_040005095.1 Thermoleophilia bacterium
GGCGCTCGGCGCCGAATACGACGTCGGCGGGCCGGAAGTCATGACCTACCGAGAGATGATGGAGAAAATCGCCCGGCTCCGTGGAAAGCATCCGTTCATCCTGGAAGTGCCCGTGCTGACCCCGTATCTCTCGTCGCTCTGGCTCCATGTGGTGACGCCCGTGAAAGCGGGAATCGCGCGTCCGCTGATCGAGGCTTGCGAACCGAGACTGTCGTTCGCGACGACCGAATCCGCAGGCTCCTGCCGAGCGAGCTGACCCCGTTCGACGAGGCGGCGCGGCAGGCACTCGACCAGCCGGCGTAAGCCACCGCGTCAACGGCGTGGCTCGAACAAGTAGTGCGAGACGATCCACTCCCGGCCGCCGCGATAGCCCCACAGTTCCGCGCAGGCGAGGAAGAACACCCGCCAGTTCGCAACCCAGGCCGGCGCGTCCTGCTCTCCGTAGGCACCCGCCAGAATGGCCGTGACCTCTTCGATGTTGGAGTCAAGACGCGCGAGCCAGGCCTCGGCGGTCCGGGCGTAGTGCTGCCCGTTGACCTGCCAGCGCTCGCGGCAAGCCAGGTCGCGCTGAAAATGGAGGAACAGGTCGTCCGACGGCATGTTCCCGGCAGTGAAGAACTTGCGCGCCATCCACGTGTCCTCGTACGCGTAGGCGTAGCTTCGGTGGCTGAAGACGTGGGCGAAGAAGAGCCCGCCGGGCTCGAGCCAGGTTGCGACACGTCCGAACAGCCGCTCGTAGTTGCGGACGTGCTCGAGCATCTCGATCGAGAGGATCCGGTCGAAGCGCCGGTCGGGCCGCCAGTCGTTGACGTCCGCGGTGACGATCTCGACGTTCTCGGGGCATCTCGGCTCGAGGTACTCCCGCTGCACGTTCGAATTCGAGACGCCCACGATGCGGCAGTTCGGGTACTGCTCGGCCAGCCACAGCGTCAATGAGCCCCAGCCGCAGCCGAGGTCGAGAATCGTCATGCCGTCCTCGACCTGCGCTCGGCGACAGGTCAGCGACAGCATCGCCTCCTCGGCTGCTGCGAGCGTTTGCGTCCCGGGCTCCCAGACGCACGAGCTGTACTTGAGCCGCGGTCCGAGGACGGCCTGGAAGAACCCGGCCGGCAGCTCGTAGTGCTGGTCGTTCGCCTTGTCGACCTCCTCGGCGATCGGCGATTCGCGCAGGCGCTCGACGAAGGCCCGGTTCGCGTCGAGGCCCTTGCGCCGCTCGCGGACAAGCCGCAGCGCGAGGTTCGCGCGGATGCCTGCGCGAAGGATCGGGTCCGGGACGCGCCCGGACTCGATCAGGCCGTCGACGACTTCGGAAACCATGGCACGAAGGCGCTCGTCTCCTGCTGGTAGCGGCGGAAGTCGTCGCCCCGGCTCTTGACGGCCGCTTCCTCTGCCGGCTTCACGCCGGTGACGAAGAGGATCAGGTAGAGGATCAAGGCGGGTGCCGTGAGCCCGAGCCAGCCCCACGGCGCGGCGAGCGCGACGAGCGCGTAGGCAACCCAGGTCAGCCACTGGAAGAAGTAGTTCGGGTGGCGGGAGTAGTGCCAGAGCCCGTAGCGCATTGTCCTGCCCTTGTTGGCCGGATCGGCTTTGAAGCGCTTGAGCTGACGGTCGGCCAACGCCTCGAGTGGAGCCGCCACGAGCCAGAGTGCGGCCCCGGCCCATTCGAACGGCTCGAGGCCGTGGTGGCGGTTGAACACGGCGAGCACGAACGGCACTGTGAGCGCTGCCGCCACCAGGGCCTGCGTCTGGTAGAAGATCGCGAAGGTGAGTTGCTCGCGCCCGCGCGCTTTCCAGCGCGACCGCAGCTCCTGGTACCGCGAGTCCTCGCCCTTGCCGAGCCGGCCGCGGACGAGGGAGGCGATGCGCAGGTTCTCGAGGCCGGCGATGACGGCGATCAAGATCCGGTGGCTCGCGTGGCCGGGGCCGAGGATCGCGCAGAGGACGGCGATCAGGACGAGACTGGAGGCCCAGCCGGCGTCGACGGCGGTGGCGTCGCGGGTCCGGCGCTGCACGAGGTAAAGGGCGGCAAGGAGCGCAGCGGCGCCAGCCCAGCCGATCAGCCACAGCTCCCAGCGGTGCTGGATCACGCCACCGTCTCCATGATCGTCTGCTCGATCTCGTTGGTCAGCGACTTCGCTGCCGCGACGGTCGGTTTCGCAGACGCCACGACGATCGGCTCGCCCACGATCACATGCGCAGGTGGCCGTCCGGGATGGGGAAACCCGCGCGTTCCGAGCATCCGGACCGGAATCACCGGCGCCCCGGTCACGAGCGCGAGGCGCGCGGCACCACGGTGATACGGCCGGCTCGGAAGCCGCTTCGACGTCCCCTGCGGGAACATCCCGAGCACCTCGCCCTCCGCCAGCAGGCTCGCGGCGCGAGACATCGCCGTCGTGTCGCCCGCGCCGCGTTCGACCGGGAAGGTGCCGAACGAGTCGAGCGCCCACGCGACAGGACGGAAGCGCCAGAGCTCGGCCTTGGCCATGTACCGGATCTCCCGCGGCGTCGCGAGCGCGAGGATCCATGGGTCGAACATCGACTCGTGGTTCGCGACGAGGATCGCCGGTCCGCTCGCGGGGATCCGCTCGGCGCCGACGACCCGGACGCCGTACAGGCGCCGGATGATCGCGCGCGACCGGGTGCGCTCGAGGAGGTCGTAGGCGTTCACGCAAGCTCCTCGTTGAAGGGCCGGGTCAGCGTCAGCTGCACGTCGCGGAGCGCCCTCGTCCGGAAAGCGGCCTCGCAGAAAGCGAGATAGAAGTCCCACGTCCGCTCGAAGCGCTCGTCGTAGCCGAGTGCACGCACGTCGTCGATCCGCTCATGGAAGTTCATCCTCCAGCGACGCAGCGTCTCGGCGTAGTGCGAGCCGATCTCGTCGACCTCGTGGACCATCAGCCGCGAGCTCCGTGTCATCGCCCGCGTGAGCGCCGTCAGCGAGGGAATCAGGCATCCGGGGAACACGTAGCGCTCGATCCAGTCGGGCGCCTTGCGATAGCGGTCCCAGCGGTCGTCCGGCACGAGAATCGTCTGGATGCAGGCGGTGCCTCCCGGCTCGAGCAGACGGTCGATCGTCTCGAAGTAGGTCGGGAACTGCCGTTCACCGATCGCCTCCAGCATCTCGATCGACACGAGCTTCGTGTAGCTCCCCGTGTGCTCGCGGTAGTCCTGCTCGAAGATCTCGACGTCGAAGCCTGCAGTCCGCTCGCGCGCGATCGCCGCCTGCTCGGCGGAGATCGTCAGCCCTGTGACAGTGCAGCCGTACTCCTCGGCCGCGAACCGCGCGAAGCCGCCCCAGCCACAGCCGATCTCGAGCACGCGATCTGCAGGCTCGAGCCGCAGGCGCTCGCAGATCTGCCGGTACTTCCTCCGCTGCGCGTCGGCGAGGGGCTCGTCGTCCCGCTCGAAGACCGCGCAGGAATAGGTCATCGTCTCGTCGAGCATCAAGCGGAAGAGGTCGTTGCCGAGGTCGTAGTGGTAGGCGATGTTGCGCCGCGCGCGGAGGAGGCCGTTTCTCCGGTTCAGGCGCGGCCGCGCCTCGAGGAGCCTTCGGACGCGCGCGTGCCGCACGGACGCGTCCGCGGCGTTTCGCAGCAGCAGCTCGAACAGCGCCACGAGATCGTCGCTGTCCCACTCGCCGGCCGTGTACGACTCGCCGACTCCGAGCTTCCCCCTGGTGGCCACGCGCCGAAAGAATCGCGGATCGTGGATCGCCATGGAGACTGCGGGGCCGCGGCCGAAGCGGCGCACCGCGCCCGGGGGCAGGCGAACCTCGAGCGTGCCACCCTCGAGGTGGGCGAGCGCCCGCTCGAGAATCGCCATCGCGAGCTGCTCGAGTGCCGGCAGGCGCGCGGCGCGCGGCGCCAGCCGGAGCGTGGGCTCGGTTGGCTCGTACGTGCTCAAGGCCGCACCGACCCCTTCCCGGGCACGAAGGCCGGCTTGTGGTGGAACGGAACGCGCTTCAACCAGAGGCGGACCGCTTGCCAGTGGATGAGCGTCGTCACCTGGACCGGCATCAGCGGGTAGCGGAGGAGCATCTGTGCGACGGAGGCGTTCGTCAGCTCGGTGCGTCGCCCGTGGAGCACGGCGGTGAGCGGTCGCGCGCCGCCTTCCCGCACATGGATGCGCGCGAAAACCTCCGCGCCGGGCTCGGAGAAGGCGTACTCGTACGACCCGTCGAGCCCGAAGAACGGCGAGACGTGCAGGTGCTTCTCGTGCTCGTACTCGAGCTCCGGCCCCTGGAGCAGCTCGGGGAGGCGCTCGCCGAACGTGTTGTTCAGCTCGGCGACCATGCAGGCGAGCGATCCGTCGCCGCGGTAGCACCAGTAGAAGGTCACCGGATTGAAGACGTAGCCGAGGACCCGTAGCTGCGTCAGCACGAGCACGCGCTCGATCGTGGGATCTCCGGCGAACTCGACGACCGCCTGCTTGAGTGGGCGATCTCCGTCGAAGTGGTCGCTGTCCCGGAACGTGACGACGTTCGGCCGGTTGACGGACACGAGCGCGAGGCGGTCCTCGAGCTCGGGGAGCTCGTCCAGGTCGAGGAGCCAGTAGGAGATCGGGTAGCGAAAGACGTTGCGTGCCGGTGTGCGCCGCGCGTGGGTCAGCGTGCCGGTGTAGAGCGCGGACCTCACCAGGTCACTCCCAGCGCCGCGGCGGCCCGGACCCCCGAGGCCAGCCCGTCCTCGTGGAAGCCGTTGCCGTGGTGCGCGCCGGCGAAATGCGTGTGTCGCAGCCCGGACAGGGAGCGGAGCTCGCGCTGGGCGTCCAGCGACTCGATCGTGAAGAGCGGATGCTCGTAGCCGATCCGGCGGATCACGTGCTCCTCGGCCACGTCCTCGTTGAGAGTCACGCAGTAGTCCGTGTCGCTCTCGAGTCGCTGCAGCCGGTTCAGGTAGTAGGTGACGGTTGGGCGGCCGTCGTCGCCGAGGCGGTAGTTCCAGGATGCTCGCGCCGCCCGGGTGTGGGGAAGCAGCCTCTGGTCGGTGTGCAGCACGGCCTCGTTCGCCGTGTACTCGAAGGCGCCGAGCACGCGTCTCTCGTCGTCGCTCGGATCTTCGAGCAGGGCGAGCGCCTGATTCGCGTGCGTTGCAACGACGACCTCGTCGAAGCGATGCCGCTCGCCGTCGCCGGTCGTCAGCGTGATCCCGTCCGATTCGCGGCTCAGCGAGCGGACGCCGAGGCCGAGTTGGAGCCTCGGCCCGAGCTGCTCGCTGATGGCCCGAACGTAGGTCTGCGAGCCGCCGCTGACGGCCCGCCAGCGAAAGCGACCGAAGCCGAGCATCCGGTGATTGTCGAAGAAGCGAATCGCGTACGCCGCGGGAAACTCGAGCGCGCGTCCGGGTGCCGTCGACCAGAGCGCCGCTGTCAACGGCACGAGGAAGTGGCGGCGGAAGAGCTGGGAGTAGCGGCGCTCGTCGAGATATGCGCCGAGCGAGTGGCGCTCGTAGTCAGCCTCGTCGAGCGAGCGGCGGGCCGTCCGGAGCCAGCGCCCGATCTCCCAGACCAGCGAGCCGAAGCGCGTGCTCAGCGCGTTGCGCGGCTGGGCGAGCGGCCGGCGGCCCGAGTACTCGAGCCCGCAGCCGTCGCAGCTGACCGAGAAGGACATCTCGGACGCTTGCGTTCGCACGCCGAGCTCGCCGAAGAGCCTGGTTAGAAGAGGGTAATTCCGCAGGTTGTGGACGAGGAAGCCCGTGTCGAGAGCGAGCCCGTCGTGAGCGATCGTGTGCGTGTGGCCGCCTGCTCGCGAGTCTCGTTCGAACACCGTCACGTCGTGCGCCCGCCCGAGCAGAAAGGCGGCGCCTAGCCCAGAGATCCCGCTCCCGATGATCGCAATCCGCATCAACCGTTATTCGCCGACGAGCGAATAATGGTTGACCGGGCTATTTTGCGGAGGCTTCTATGACGGAAACAGAGACAATGACCGACGTGCCGCCGATCGGCACGGTCCGTACGGCCACGAGCCGGATCAGCCAGATCGTGACGCTCGTCGCCGTGATCGTGCCCCCGATCGGAATCCTCTCCGCGATGGGACTCCTCTGGGGGGTTGCGTTCCACTGGGTCGACCTCCTGCTGCTGGCCGCCTTCTACGTGCTTTGCGCGTTCGGGACGACGATCGGCTTTCACCGCTACTTCACGCATCGCGGCTTCTCCGCTCGGAAGCCGGTCGAAGCCGTGCTTGCGATTCTCGGCTGCATGACGATGCAAGGACCGCTGACCCAGTGGGTCACGGATCACCGTAAGCACCACGCCCTCTCGGACCAGCCCGGAGACCCGCACTCGCCGCACGTCGGCCACGGGGACGGAGCGTGGGGGGCCGTGCGCGGGTTCGTCCACGCCCACGTCGGCTGGCTCTTCGACAACCTCGGCATGGAGCAAGGCCGCGAGTACGGCAAGGATCTCTACGAGAACCGCCTCGTACGGACGATCGACCGTCTGTACCTGCTCTGGGTCGTCTTGACCCTCGGGCTCCCGTTTGCGGTCGGGTACGCGGTCGGGGGAACCGTGGGAGCCGGGTTCGAGGCGCTGGTCTGGGGAGGCCTGATCCGGATCTTCCTCTACCAGCACGCCACCTTCAGCGTGAACTCGATCTGCCACATGTTCGGGCGCAAGGACTTCCGGTCGCGAGACGAGGCGCGGAACAACTGGCTCGTTGCGCTGCTCGTCTTCGGCGAGGGCTGGCACAACAACCATCACGCCTTCCCCAGCTCGGCCCGCCACGGTCTCCGCCGCTGGCAGATCGATGTCTCGTGGTGGGTGATCCGCGGGATGGAGAAGCTCCGGCTCGTCTGGGACGTGAAGGTCCCCGACGAACGGCAGCTCCTGCGGCGCGCCTCCTAGAGCTGACGCTCGAGCGCGAGCGTGGCGTGCTCGGCCCAGCGTCGGGCGCCGGGGAGGGGGATCGGCGCTCCCCAGTGCGCGCGCAGGGCGATGGCGTGGAGGGCGCCCGGGATGATCGTGTAACTCCCTTCGGCGCCGAGCGCACGGGCACGTTCGAACCCGCGCCTCGAGCTCGCGGGGCTGACGCCGGGTATTCCCGGTAGCCAGCGGTCGAGCGAGCCGTGGACGACGTCGAAACGGCGTCCCGCGAGTGGCTCGAGGTGCAGCCGGTCCGGGATCCAGGGAGCGAGCCCCACGACCCCCCGGACGGACGGCTCGTCCGCAGAGCGAATCGCGACCGCGCCGCCCATCGAGAAGCCCAGGAGCAGCGTGCGGGGCGCACTGATTTCCGCGATCGCCGCGCGCGCGTCGGCGACGCACCAGTCCAGGCGGTTCCAGGACTTGATCCGGTACTTGACCTCGGCGAATCCGAGCTGGGGGAACCGCGGCGCGAGCCGGCGCACGAGCCACTCGAGCGATGCGCTCCAGGTACCGGGTACGGCGCCGCCCTGTCCGCCGTTCACACAGATGACGGCCGTGTGCTCGGTCGGGCCCGTCACCCGCATCTCGGCGCCTGTGGTCAGCTGTTGCAACGGGGGCGAGCGATCAGCGGGGGCGGTCGAGGACAGTCTTCAGCCCTTCGAGTGCGGCGTCGCCCATCCGGTTGACCACCGGTGCGAGCAGCGGAGAGGCGAGACGGAAGATTCCCTTGAGCTGGAGGTCTGCCACGTACGTGATTCGCGCGCCGGTTCCCGCCGGTTCGAGAGCGATCTGGTCGACGGAGTCCACCCTGTCGCCCTCCGCCGCAAGAACGATTCGCCGGTTCTCGTCGAAGTCGGTCACCACGTAGCGGAAGCGGTGGCGCTTGCCGCGGAAAAGCGCGACGAGGTCGAACTCGCTCCCCAGCCGCACGGAACCCTCGGTGAGCTTGGCAGCCTCGACGACTCCGGGATCCCATTCCTCAGCGTTCGAGAAGTCCGCGACGTACGCGAACGCCTCCTCGACGGATCGACCGACCTCGATCTCCTTGCGGAACCGCATGCAGCGATCGTAGCCGCGCCGATCCTGCGAGCCGGTAGCTGGACGAACGTGGGCGCAGCTCTCATCATCCGGGACTGATGCGCGACCTTCCGTCCGGCACGGTCACTTTCCTCTTCACCGACATCGAGGGCTCGACGAGGCTGTTGCACGAGCACGGGGATGCCTATGCCGACTTGCTCGCGGACCATCGACGCCTCTTGCGCGACGCCTTCCAAGCTCATGACGGCGTCGAGGTCGACACGCAGGGCGGACGCCTTCTTCGTCGCGTTCCCGACCGCGCCGGGAGCGCTGCAGGCGGCCAGCGCGGCTGTCGAAGGATTAGCGGCAGGGCCGATACGGGTGCGGATGGGCATCCACACAGGCACGCCGAGCCTGGCCGGCGGCGGCTACGTCGGCGTCGACGTTCATCGGGCGGCGCGGATCGCAGCATGCGTCCACGGCGGCCAGGTTCTTGTCTCCGCCTCGACGGCTTCGCTGGTCGACACGAGCACGCTGCGTGACCTGGGGGAGCACCGTCTCAAGGATCTTTCGGATGAAAACAACCGGAGTGCGCTCGCCAGCCTTGGCCGCCTCGATCTGCTCGGCCACGCTGCCCAGGGCGACGGATGTGCTCATGACGGTCCTTCATGAGAGGGTACGCCAAGGGTACGCTCACCGCGGGTGGCTGTGTTCGACGAGCTCCGAGTCGAGGACAACCCGGCCAGGCATCGCTACGCTCGAGGCCGGGGAACGGCTGCTGGGCTTCATCCTCTACAGGGCGGAACCGGATCGGATCACGCTCATCCACACCGAGGTGGAGCCCGAGCTCGAACACCAGGGTGTCGCGTCGCAGCTCGTAGCGGCGACGCTCGACGACATCCGCGCACGCGGTCTGGCCGTTGTGCCGATCTGTCCGTTCGTTCTCGCATACATCCGGCGGCACCCGGAGTACGCCGCGTGAGCATCGGCCGCGATCCCGCCCGGACCTACGCCACGGACGCGATTGCCGTCGAATGGGAGCCGAAGCTCTGCATCCACACCCAGAACTGCGTCCGGGGGCTACCGCAAGTGTTCGATGGTTCACGGCGGCCGTGGGTCCAAATGGACGCCGCCGACGACGCGGTCGCGGCGACGGTCCTGACGTGCCCCACGGGCGCGCTCCAATTCCGCCGGCTCGACGGAGGGCCCCAAGAGGAGCCCGATGCCGAGACGAGGATCGAGCCCGGGCCCAATGGGCCGTTGTTCGCCCGCGGGAGGGTGCGGATAGTCGACGCGGACGGTGAGCTGATCCGCGAAGACACGCGGGTGGCGCTCTGCCGCTGCGGGGCCTCGAAGAACAAGCCGTTTTGCGACGGCAGCCATCGCGCGATCGGCTTCAGGAGCTGAGAGGAGAGAGCGAGTGGATCTACGGGCAGTGCAGAAACCGCTGAAGGACCGTTACCGAGCCGAGCCGGAGGCCTCTCGGATCACGCTCGTCGCACGCGGCGCGTCGGGCGAGACGCCCATCGCCTGCTCGGTCGACCTCGGCCGGGCGATCTACGACGCGCAGGCGCATGCGGGCGTCGGCGGCGCCGGCACGGGGGCATGTTCCGGGGACCTGCTGCTCGGGGCGCTCGCCGCGTGCGCGCAGGTGACCTGCCAGATGGTGGCCGCGGCCATGGAGCTCCCCGTCGACGACATCGCGGTGACGGTCGAGGGCGATCTCGACCTGCGCGGAACGCTCGGACTCGATCGCGAGTCGAAAGTCGGCTTCGAGTCGATCCGCCTTCGCCTGGACGTCACAGCGCCGGCGGCGAGCGACGGGCAGTTGGCCGCGTTGCGGGAGAAGACGGAGCGCTACTGCGTCGTCCTCCAGACGCTCACCGATCCGCCGCGCATCGAGATCGAACGCAGGGGTTGAATGCGGCGCTTCCTCTCGCATACGCTTCTCGAAGCCGGTAAAAGGAGGAATCGATGCCGAGATATCTCGTCGAGCGACAGTTCACCGTCGGCGAAGACCAGATGCCTGACGTAGGACGGCGCTCGCGCAAGATCGTCGAGGAGCAGTTTCCCGAGATCACCTGGGAGCACAGTCACGTGGCGGTCGACGACGGCGGCGCCGTGAAGACGTTCTGCGTGTACGCGGCGCCGACGGAGGACATCGTCCGCGCGCACGCGGACCAGCTCGGTCAGCACACGATCCAGGCGATCTACGAGATCGCCGGCGACGTCACGCCCGCCGACTTCCCCCCGATCTGATCCGCGCGTAGCCCGGGCTACGGGCGACGCATGTCCGCAAGCTGAACATGGGAGAGCGCCACGAGAGCCAGCGCCTGCTTGCGGGCGATGCCGCGCCGCCGTTCCACGTCGTCTTCGGGGACGAGCGCGAGCGCCTCGCCGTAGAGGGCCGCAGCCTCGTCCTTGGCCCAGCCGCGACCGGCCTGATCGGCAGCGAGCAACAGATATTCGAGGGCGCCTTGGTTGTCGCCGGCCTGCCTCCAGTGGTGCGCGAGCGCGGTCGCGGTGGCGCCTGCGTCGCCGGTCGCCTCCTCCAGGAACCCGGCGACGACGGCGTGCCGTTCCTTCCGCTTGGCGCGCGGAAGCGTGGCGTACGCAACCTCGCGGATCATCGCGTGCTTGAACGCGAACTGCTCGTCGCGCTCGATCCAGGACGCCGGCTCGCGCCTGATGAGATCGCGCGCTTCGAGCAAGTCGAGCGCTTCCGGCAGGTTCGTGCCGTTCCCGCTCATCCGCTCGAGCGCACCGCGCCAGAAAACCTTTCCCACGACCGCGGCGTCGAGCAGCACCGGTCGTTCGGCGGCCGGTAGCGCGTCGAGACGCGCCGACACCAGCTCGCGGATCGTGGTCGGTAGATCGTGTGCCGCCGAGGTCGGGCGCTCGACCACCGAAGCCGCGAGCTCTTCGATGAAGAGCGGGTTCCCCTCCGCCGTCTCGACCACGCGCGGTGCGCTCGAGCTCGCAGGGCCCCGGCCGAGCAGCTGCGTAGCAAGCTCCTGCGAGTCTTCCTGACTCAGCGCCTCGAGCGAAAGCGCCGTGTAAGCGGGAAGGCCTCCGCCCCAACCGGAGCGCGCGAGCAAGAGGTCGGGACGCGCGAGCGCGAGCAACATCAGGGGCACGTCCCGAATACGCGACGCGAGCACCTCGAGCAGGTCCAGAGTGCCGGCGTCCGCCCAGTGGAGATCCTCGAAGACCAGGACGGTCGGACGGTCATGCGCCAGCGCTTCGGCGAAGCGTCTCGCGGCGAGAAAGAGGGTCTGGCGATTCGCGACCTCGCCATCGGCGCCGAAGCCGATCAGCAGCTCGAGATGGGAGGCAATCTCGTCGACGGCTTCGGGGGCGACGATCTCAGCGAGCGCCGCGCGCAGCTTCTCGTGGCCAGACGGCGCGTCGTCGCTCGCGAAGATCCCGGCGAACTGCTTCACGTGTTGCGAGAACGGTCCGTACAACGTGCTCACGCCGTACGGGAGCGACCGCCCGCGCAAGATTCGTACCCCCTCGTGCTCCAGTTGCGCTGTGAACTCGGCGGCTAGTCGCGTCTTGCCGATTCCCGCCTCGCCCACGACCGTGACGAGATGCGCGCGCCGCTCGGTGACGACGCCGTCGAGGAGGCGATGAAGAACTGCGACCTCGTGGACGCGTCCGATCATCGGCACGGCGTTGGTCGTGCGCTCGCCGGGGCCCATCTGCGTGCTCAGTGCCTCCCACGCCTGGATCGGCTCGCGCTTTCCCTTCGCCACCACCGGCTCGACCTCCCGGTAGTCGACGAGCGTTCGGGTTGCGCGGAAGGTCTCTTCTCCGACGAGGATGTCATTCGTCGGCGCGGCCGTCTGCAACCGGGCTGCGGTGTTGACGACGTCGCCGGCAACCATGCCTTCGCCCAGCTCGGTCTTCGCGTCGAGCGAGACGATCGCCTCGCCGGTGTTGACCGCGAGTCGAACCTGAAGATCGAGCTCGGGGTCGTTCGCGTTCATCTCCTGCACGGCACTGCGGACGGCGAGCGCGGCCCGCACACCCCGTTCGGGATCGTCTCCGTGTGCGACGGGGGCGCCGAACACCGCCATGACGGCGTCTCCGATGAACTTCTCGACGACTCCGCCGAAGGCCTCGATCTCGGTGCGCAACCGCGTGTAGTACGGGTTGAGGATCGCGCGCACGTCCTCGGGATCGAGAAGCTCGGCGCGGGCTGTGAAGCCGACGAGGTCTGCGAACAGGACGGTGACGATCTTCCGCTCCTCGCGCGGCTCTGCCGGCCCGCCCGCGAGTTGAGCGGCGCAGGCGTTGCAGAAGCGGGCGCCCTCGGGATTCTCTTGTCCGCAGCTCGGACACGCAGCCATGCGCTAAGCGTACGACCTTATCCTGAGCCGATGGCGCGGCACACCACGATCCGCTGGCGCGCGATCGCGGCGGATCGCGGCGCGGAATTCGTCGCCAAGGGGCACCGGGAGCGGAGCTTCTTCCCGTGCAGGAAGAGAACGTTTCGTGGGCGTCGGAGCGAGCGCGCCATCAAGAGAGCATTAACGATTCACCGGACTGATCTATCCTGACCCATGGTCTCGGGCTGGCCCGCCGTGGCGGCCGCTGCTGTGGCGCTCGCGCTCTCCGGGGCGGCCTTGAGCCCTCCCTCGGCTCCGGGGCCGTGGCGACAGGTCGGCGTGGCCGTGACCTCGCGGCCCGGCAAGGCGCTGCACTTCTATCGCAGTCATCAGAACCCGAAGGCGGTGCGGATCGTGGTGAGGTCGACATCGGCCCGGCCGATCCGTCTGTTCTGGGCGAGCTACTGCGAGTTCGAGTCTGACGACGTGATGACCGGTGAGGCGCAGGCCACGGTCACCGGCGTGCATTCGATCTACGCGTACCCGCCGGTGCTCGACAACGCGACGCTCTGCTACGTCTGGGTCAACACGAGAGCGGTGGCCGGGGTGAAGGTCTCCGCGGCCGTCTTCTCCTACTAGCCGGTGGTGCGCGCGCTCGCAGTCGCGGTCGTCGTGGTGTCGGCCGGATCGTTGCCGCTCAAGACCGTCGCGACCGTTCCGCTGCCGGGCGGCTCGTCGAGGCTCGACTACGCGAGCGTCGACTCGCAGCGCCACCGACTCTTCATCGCGCACCTGGGCGGCGGACTCGTGATCGTCTTCGACACGAAGACTCGCCGCGTCGTCAAGGCCATTCCAGCTCCGGGAGCGCACGGCGTCCTCGCCGTGCCCGAGCTCGGGCGGGTGTTCGCCACCGCGACCGACAGCCACAAGCTCCTGACCGTCGACGAGCGCACGTTGAAGGTGATCGCGAGCGCTCCGGCCGGGGACTATCCCGACGGCATTGCCTGGAACCCCGATCGCCGTCACGTGTACGTCTCGGACGAAAGCGGAGGCGTCTTGACGGTCTTTGGCGCCGGCGGCCGCCGGATCGCGACCGTCGAGCTCGGCGGCGAGGCTGGCAACGTCCAGTACGACGGCGGGTCGCGTCGCGTGCTCGTGGCGGTGCAAACGCGGAACGACCTCGCCGTCGTCGATCCACGCTCCGAGCACGTCACGCGGCGCGTGGCGCTACCCGGCTGTCGGCATCCCCATGGCTTGCTGGTGGACGCGTCGCGCCGGCTCGCGTATGTCGCCTGTGACGGAAACGCGATCCTGCTGACGCTCGATCTGCGCCGGCTCGTGGTCATTGGCAGGGCGACCGTCGGCGGCAGCCCGGACGTGCTGGCCTCCGACAGCTCGCTGCGCCGGCTCTACGTCGCGTCGGAGAGCGGCGAAGTGGCGGTCTTTGCCGAGCAGCGCCGCGGCCTGACCAAGCTTGGGCAGACGTTACTCGCTCCCGCCGCCCACGTCGTCGCAGTCGATTCGCGCACCCATCTCGTGTATTTCCCGCTTCAGTTCGGGCCGAAGCTGCAGATCATGAAGCCGGCGCGCTGACGGGAACGAGAAAGGGCGGCCTCTCGACCGCCCTCCCGTCGCGAGCGGAGTCGCCGCTCAGCTTGCCGCGACCGGCACCGGCCGGCGCGCCTTGCTCGTGTCCGGGCGCCGCTTGAGCGCCCCTCCGAGCGTGAGGACTCCGAATCCGATCCCGCTGAGCAGGAGCGCGATTCCGACGACCATTCCGAAGAGCGCGAGCTGCTCGGCCATGTAGCTCGTGTTGAGCGCCGTGGTCAAGGCGGTCTCGGTGACCCAGATATCTCGCGCCGAATTGCTCATCGGTGCTCCGCTTGGGTACTTCTGCGCCGCGGCTGGGTCGTTCGTGCCCTTGCCGTCGGCGGTCGCGAAGCGAGGCATCTCGGCGAAGGTCTTGCCCTGCGTCGCCTCGAGTGTGTGGATGCGCATGTAGCCGGCGAACCAGCGTGCCCGCTCACCGGTGTTGATCGACTTGCCGGCGACGTCGCCGCCGGGGAGAACGACGTTCGTGAGGCCAGCCTTCTTGGCCTCTGCTGCGATCGCGACCCTGGTCATGTCGGGCGAGCCGACGATCTGCTCGAGCTTCAGGCTGTCACGCACCGTGCTGCGGCCGTTGAGTCCGAGTGCGATGGCGCCGATGCCGAACGCGATGAGGACGATGCTGGCGGCGATTCCGCCGAGCTCGAAGAACTTCTTGTTGAACATGGCGACTCCCTTTCCGTGGACTTCTCTTTCGTTGTCTAAGTGTCCGCGGTGCGGAGTCGGGCGCCATCCGCCGAGGCCCGTTGAGCGGTCGCGGGTTTTCCGCAGACCTGCTGCGGTCGGCCGCCGCTTACGATTCCGGTGAGATGACCGCGACCGAGGACTCGGCCCGACTTCGCACCCTCGTGGAAACGGGGGTCGCGATCAGTTCCGACCTCTCGCTCGACAGCGTGCTGGAGCGGATCGCCGAAGCGGCCGCGACGCTCACGGGTGCGCGTTACGCGGCGCTCGGCGTGATCGACCGCGCCGGAACGGGTCTCGAGCGGTTTGTGACGACCGGTTTGGACGAGGCGACCAGAGCGCAGATCGGTGATCCCCCGCACGGGCGTGGCATTCTCGGTGTCCTCATCCGAGACGCGCGACCGCTTCGCCTGCACGAACTCAGCGAGGATCCCCGTTCTGTCGGATTCCCGCCGAATCACCCACCGATGGGCACCTTCCTCGGCGTCCCGATCGTGCTGCGCGGTGTCGCGTACGGGAACCTCTACTTGACGGAGAAGCAGGGCGGCGAGGACTTCACGTCCGAGGACGAGGAGCTCGTGACTCTCCTCGCGTCCCAGGCCGCGGTGGCGGTGGAGAACGCCAGGCTCTACGAGTCCGCGACCGCCTGGTCGCGGCAGCTCGAGTCGCTGAACGAGATCGGAAATGCGCTCGTCGGAGAGCTCGACCTGGCCCGCGTGCTGGATCTCGTCGCGTCCCGACTGCGCGAGCTGCTGAACGCCCGCATCGTCGCGATCGCGCTGCCGATGGGAGGCGGCTTCCGGATCGAAGCAGCGGCGGGCGAGCCGGCCCACGAGTTGCTGGGTGTCACGTTCGGCGCCGCGGATTCGAAGGCGGGACGTGTGCTCGAGCGTGCGGCGAGCGAGCGCGTGGATTCAATGCTCGACGATCCAGAGGTCGACCAGGGCGCCACTCGGCAGCTCGGTCCCCGCACGGGGCTTTTCGTCCCGCTCGTCGTCCGCGGCACCGCGATCGGCGTCATCCTGGCGCATGACAAGCTCGGCGCGGATGCACGGTTCGACAGCAACGACCAGCGTCTCGCGGAGCAGTTCGCGGCACGCGCGTCCGTGGCGGTCGACCTCACGCGACGTGTCGCGCGGGACTCATTGCGTCGCGTCGTTGCGGGTCAAGAGGTCGAGCGGCGACGCCTTGCCCGCGAGCTGCACGACGAGACGGGGCAGGCGCTGACGTCGATCCTGCTCGGCCTCCGAGCGGTAGAGGAAGCGCAGTCCGGCGAGCAGACCCGCGCAGCCGCGGCCCAGCTCCGCGAGCTGGTCGTGGAAACGCTTCAGGACGTTCGGCGCCTCGCAGTGCAACTGCGGCCCAAGGCGCTCGACGACTTCGGGCTCGTTGCGGCGCTGGACCGTCTCGTCGAGACGTTCTCCGAAGCAACCGGCATCGGCGTCGAGCTCGAAGCGCAGCTCGGAGACGAACGGCTGCCAACCGAGGTGGAGACCACGCTGTACCGAATCGTGCAGGAAGCGCTCACGAACATCGTCAAGCACGCGCACGCGCGCAAGGCCAGCGTCCTGCTCATCCGGCGCGCCGGGAAGGCCACAGCAGTGATCGAAGACGACGGCGACGGATTCCGAGTCGACGAGGTGCGCGATGACGCGGCCGGGCTGATCGGGATGCGCGAGCGCCTGGCGCTCCATGACGGCCGGCTCACCATCGAGTCCTCCCCTGAATCGGGAACGACCCTGGTCGTCGAGGTACCGCTGTAATGGCCATCCGCGTCGTGGTCGTCGACGACCATGCGGTCGTGCGCTCGGGCATCAAGCTGCTCCTCGACAGCCACGACGACATCGAGGTCGTCGGCGAAGCCGGGAACGCGCAGGAGGCCGTCTTCCGCGTGCGCGAGCTGAATCCGGACGTGATCCTGCTGGATCTCGTCATGCCGGGCGAGAGCGGTATCGAGGTGCTGCCAAGGCTCCTGAAGGAGGCATCCACGTCGAAGGTTCTCGTTCTGTCGATGCAGGACGAGCCGAGCTACGTGCGCGAAGCCTTCGCAGCCGGCGCGAGCGGCTATGTGCTGAAGGAAGCCGCGGATGAGGAGCTGGTGACCGCCGTCCGTGAGATCGCCGGTGGTGGAAGCTACGTTCACCCCACCCTGGGAGCCCGCATGGTCACCGCCGACGCGGCTGCCCGGGCCGCAGCCGAGGCCGATCCCCTCTCCGACCGCGAACGCGAGGTCCTGCGCCTCCTGGCTCTAGGTCACACCAATCAGGAGATCGCGAAGATGCTCTTCATCTCCGTCCGGACCGCCGAGACGCATCGCGCCCACATCATGCAGAAGCTGCGGCTCGGCACCCGCGCCGAGCTCGTGCGCCACGCGCTCGCGCAGGGCCTGCTGGACGAGCCCTAGCAAGGCCGACCGCCGCAACCCCCTGATCCCACGCGAGACAAAGCGATGGCGCGACCTCTACCGCCGCCGCACCGCCGTCCGAGCGCGAGTTCGAAACCTGAAACACCGCTACGCGCTCGCGGCAATCCGAGTGGGCAGACTCGACCGCGTCAGTCTCCACTGCGACCTTGTGATTCTCAGCCGCTTGGCCGTTGCGCTCGCCCGAGCGCGAGCCGTACCGCTGGCGGCGTAGGCCGCTAAGCCTGCCGCTGTCGCCGGGTCACGACGGCAAGCGCGATCAAGAGAGACACGACGCCGACGGCACCGACGATGTTCGTCACCACGGCAAACAGACCGGCGATGTTGCTGTTTTTGGCCCAGATGACGCCGACAATGGTGCCCACAACGAGCAGAGCGACCATCGCGGCTATTCCGTACAGAATCCGTCGTCTTGTCATGACAACGATCGTACTCTCGTCGGAGCGTTTCGCTTGTCATTCGCTCGCCCGTACTAGTGACTCATCGTCCCCTTGACGTTCCCGACGTTGAGGAGCCCGACCTGACCCTGGTCGACCGCCGCGAAAGCGTGTGAGACGAACGGATAAAGACCCGGTTCGTCAATCTTGACGTCGAAGACCGCGCCGCCGCCCGCGGGTATAGCGGCCGTCTGGACGTTCCGGAGCGGCGGATTCGTCAGCGCTGCGTCGATCCACACGCGGTCGAGGATCGTGCCCACGATGTGGAAGTCGGTGTCGATTGACGGGCCGGCGTCCATGACCCAGAACCGGACGGTCTCGCCCGGATTCGCGGTCAGCGGATGCTTGACGTACTGGCCAGCGTAGCCGTTGAACGTCATCCAGTCGGGCTGGCGGGCGTGCGCCTTGGCCATGTTGAACTGGGCAGGCTTCGAGAGACCGTCAGAGGTCAGGTACCACTCGCTGGCCACGAGCACGTAGTTGCGATCGGTGTGGGGCACGACGCCGGGCTTCGGCTCAACCACGATCGCCCCGTACATCCCGTTGGCGATGTGCATGAGGACTGGCTTAGTCCCGCAGTGGTACATGAAGACGCCGGGATCGTTCGCCCGGAAGGTGTAGCTCACAGATTTCCCCGGCATGACGTCGCCGAAGGTCTTGTCGGGAGCGACCCGCGCGGCATGGAAGTCGACGGAGTGGGGGATCGCTCCGTCGTTCGTCAGGGTGATTTTCACCAGCTGTCCCTGTCGAACGTGGATGACGGGCCCCGGGGCGCCGCCTGCCCAGGCCCACGCGCTGTACTTGATGCCGGGTGCGACCTGGATCTCGACGTCCTTCAGGACGAGGTCGACCGCGGCGACGGCGCCCGCGGGAGTGGCAGGGAGCTCGGCGGGAAACGCTCTGTGTGCGGTCGCGAGCGCGTCGGCGTTCGCCGGCGCGGCGCCCGCGAAGCTCTTCAAGTCCGAGACTCCGGTTTGAGCCGACGCGGGCGTCGCCATCGACTGGCCTGACCCGGCCCGCGCGGCCGCCCGATCGGCAGCGTCCCTGGCGCCGTTTGCATCCGACCACATCAAGGCGGCGAAGAACGAGAGCCCGACGACGAGAAAGCCGAGCCCGATGCACGCAAGGGCGAAAAACGCTGACGACGCCGTTTCCTCGCGCTCCGCATCGGTGGAGCGCGAGGGCGTGTGTCGGACGGTGTTCATCGCGGGGATCTACCGCACCGTGACGGTCAGGTGCAGGACATTGTCCTCGCCCATTGTCTTCATATCGACAGCGGACTTGTAGTCTTCGCCGGCTTTGGTCGTGAAGCGGTAGACGCCGGCCTTGCTGAAGCGGACGACCGCAGTCGCGCCCATCTTGCGCATGGCCGGGCGGGCGATCGTCACCTTCGTGCCTGCCACCTGAATGAACATATGGGGCATGACGTCGTTGTCGACGACCGTCAGCGACGTCGACCGGGCGACCGACACCTTCAAGGACGACTTGAACTGCCCGCCCGCGAACGACCAGGCGTGGCAGCCGTGCATCTGATGGCGGATGGTGATTGTCGAGCTAGGTCCGGCGAGTGCCGGCGCAGCGACAGCCGCTGTGGCCGCCGCGACCGCCAGGCCTCCCCAAGTAAGCGAGCGAAATCTCTTCATGGTCGTTTCCTTTCAGTTCGTGTGCTCTCAGTGTCGGCGCGCAGTGAGGTTCGGGCCATCGGAGGGCGCGCTGACCTGGGGTCAGGGATTTGCCGCAACAAAGATGGCTCCCACCCGGATGCCGGGCCCGTCCGGGAAAGCCAAGCTGCAGCCATGTCCTACGCGATCTATTGGTACGCGGGCGGGCTAAGTCCGCGGTACGCCGGCCGCTTAGAGCTCACCGGCTCCTCAGCGGAGCTCTCGGGGTCGGCGCTCGGCGACCGGTTTCTCGACGTCATCTCGTTCGACGACATCGCATCAATCCGACTCTCTGCCGGGCGTTTGCGGATCTCGCGCCGTGAGGGTGCACGGCTCGAAATTGGCAGCGTCGACGGTCCCGGGTCGCTTCGAGAGCTGGCGGAACGACTCGCGGCGCTGACGGAACCCACCTCGGGTACCGCCCGCGCTGGTTGACCAAGTTGCAGCTGCGCCAGCCTGTACGGACGGTGCGGGCTGAAACGTCGGGAGGATTACGGAGTGGCCGTGCTACAATCGGCAACTGCGGCGCCTCATTGATCGGCGCAGCGATTCGGCGGCGGCGGCCATAGCCATCGGCCTCCGCGAAACGGTCCGCCCTCAGCAGAGCAGGTCGGAGCAGGTCGACCGACGCACGTCTTGGTCGGCGATGAAGCTCACGATAAGGAGACCGACTATGACGTTTCAATCTTGAAGCGCCGGCTGGGCGCGAGGCGGCTCTCGGTCACGAGGTGATCGCGAGCGAGATCCACGTCTCAGACGTGGGTGCAGTTACTGCGCGGGAGCGTCCCGACGTCGCATTGGTCGGGCTCGGCGAGAGCTCCGACCACGCACTCGAGCTGATCACGGAGATCGTCCGGGGCGCGTTCTGTCCCGTGATCGCGTTGCTCGAAGCCTACGACGCCGCGTGGGTCGACCTGGCCGCCGAACGCGGCGTCTACGCCTACATCGTGGACACCCGGCCGGAAGAGCTGCAGAGCGCGATCGACATCACACTGCGGCGATTCGCCGAGTTCCAGAACGTGCAGGGCGCGTTCGAGCGCCGCAACGCAGATGTTCTCCGGGCAAACGAACTGACGCTCACACGCCGGCGTCAGGTGCTCGAGCTCCACGACGGAGTCGTCCAGGGGCTCGCGGTCACCCAGCTCGCCCTGGATCTCGACCGCCACGAGGAATCCCGCGAAGCTCTGCTCGGCGCCCTGGAGAACGCCCGAGCCATCGTCGGCCGTTCACTCGACGACCTGCGCAGCGAAGGAGTCCCGCTCGCAGAGCTCATGGGCGACGCCGCTCCGAACTGACATGGGCAATGGAGCCAATCCTTCCGTTAGCGCCGCGATCGACGTCCTGATCTGCGACGACAACCAGCCGCTGCTCGCCTTGCTGCGGGAGGTCATCGGCCTTCGGCCATCCCTGCGCGTCGTCGGCGAGGCCCGGGACGGCAACGAAGCGATCGTGGAGGCGCGGCGGTTCCAGCCGGACATCATCCTGCTCGACCTCGCGATGCCGCGGCGAACCGGGCTGGACGCGCTCCCGGAGCTCCGGCAAGTCGCGCCCGCGGCCAAGATCATCGTGTTCTCCGGCTTCTCCACGGCAAGCGTCGTTGACGAGGTGCTCGCGCTCGGAGCCGCGCGCTACCTCTCGAAGGGCGCAGACATCGACGAGATCAACGACGCGATCGAAGAGGTCGCCGCGCAGGCGATGTCAGATCCGGTTGTAACCGGCAGCGTCGCACGCGAATAGCCAGTCCCCCAGGTTACGATGCGCCTCGATGGGTCTGGGGGCAGACGCGAGAACCGAGCTCCCTGCTTGCACGGTTGTCATTCCGACGCGCGACCGCCCGAGGATGCTCGCCGTCTGTCTCGAGTCGATCGCGCGGTCGGACTATCCGCTCGACCGGCTCGACGTCGTCGTGGTCGATGACGGAGCCGCCGGCGACGCGCGGCCCGCTGGGGCCGTGGACACGGTTCGCGACCGGCTGGACGTGTCGCTCCTCGAGACCAACGGACGCGGCCCGTCCGCCGCGCGGAACCTCGGCGCGAGCCGGGCCCGCGGAAACGTGCTCCTCTTCACAGACGACGACTGCCGTGTGGACGCGCAATGGCTGCGCACCCTCTCGCAGGCGATCCAGAGCGCTCCGAAGATCGCCGCGGGCGGCCGCATCGTCAATCAGTTCGCCGACAACCGCTGGTCAGCGGCGAGCCAGCGGGTTCTGGACATCGTCTATTCCTATTACAACGCCGACCCGGCCAGGGCGACGTTCCTCGCGAGCAACAACCTCGCCGTCCCTGCCGACGCCTTCCGCGAGCTGGGGGGCTTCGACGAGGAGTTCCGTTGGGCGGAGGATCGCGACTTCTGCCGCCGCTGGCTCGCGGCCGGCCACGAGCTGATCTACGTCCCGGCCGCGGTCGTGGAGCATGCGCACCGACTGACGCCTCAGGCCTACGTCCGCCAGCAGTTCTCGTACGGGCGCGGGGCGTTCCATTTCCATCGTACGGCTGCGCGGGAAGGCGACAGCCAGGCCGACAGAGCCCGTGGCTTCTACAGCGACGCCGCTCGACGACTGGTCCGGAAGGAAGGCTTCGGGGAGGGCAAGCAGATCGCGCACGCCGCCGTCGAGATCGGCGGCTGGCAGCTTGCCAATGCCGCGGGGTTCGCCTGGGAGGCGGTGCGTGCACGTGTCGGTCGCTGATCGTCGAGCACGCTTCCGTGCGCTGCACGCGCGCGAGAAGCTCTTTCTCATGCCGAATCCGTGGGACGTGGGCTCGGCACGGCTGCTCGAAGCGGCCGGGTTCGAGGCGCTCGCGACGACGAGCGCCGGCTGCGCGTGGTCGCTCGGAAAGCTCGACGGTCAGGTCTCCCGCGACGAGCTCGTCGCGCATGTGGCGGCGCTGGCCGGGGCGACGTCGCTGCCGCTGAACGTCGACAGCGAACGCTGCTATCCCGACGAACCCGGCGGGATCGCCGAGGCCGTCGCGTTGCTTGCACAGGCAGGCGCGGCTGGATTTTCGATCGAGGACTACGACCCTGCGACGCAGCGCATCGACGAGGTGGGGCGTGCCGCCGAGCGGGTTGCCGAGGCGGCCGAAGCGGCGCACAGCCTCTCCGAGCCCCTGCTGCTCACCGGCCGTGCCGAGAATCACCTGCGCGGGGTCGACGATCTCGACGACACGATCGCGCGCCTCGTCGCCTATCGCGACGCGGGCGCCGACGCGCTGTACGCGCCCTGGCTGAGCGATCTCGGCCAGATCAAGACCCTTGTCGAGGCCGTGGGAGCGCCGGTGAACGTGCTCGCAATCCCTGCCGGGCCGCCGGTCCCCCAGCTCGAGTCCGTCGGGGTGCGGCGCGTCTCGACCGGCAGCCTCCTCGCGGGAGCGGCATACGCCGCGCTGCTCGCCGGCGCGCGGGAGCTCCTCGAGGACGGCACCTCGACGTACGCCTCGCCTGGCCTTCCCGAAGAAGTTCGCAGGGCAGCGTTCGACACCTAGGGCGGCGGCGGGACCGTCGAGCCCGGCGTCGGGCCCGGGCGGGCCTGAAGCGCGACCGCGCCGAGGACGATCCCTCCACCCACGAGAGTCGCGGCGGTCGGCTGCTCCGACTGGACGAGCCAGACCCAGAGTGGCCCGAGAACGATCTCGAGCAGCGTGATCAGCGCGACCTCGGCGGCCGGGATCAGGCGCGCGCCGATCGTCAGGAAGATGAGCCCGAGCCCGATCTGCCCGACGCCGAGCGACGCCAGCAGCAGGACGTCGCGGCCTCCTGCCCCGGTCGGATGCGCGAACGGTGCCGCCACGCAGAGCACCGCCACCTGGGACAGACAGGTCGCCGGCGCCATCGAGACGTCGCGCCGCCGCCGCGTGATCACAAGCGTCCCGGCGAACGAGATCGACATCAGCAGCGCCATTCCCTCCCCGAGTGCGTGGGGATGCCCGCCCGGGCCGCCGACCATCAGTCCGACGCCGACGAGCGCGACCGTCATCGCCGTCCACGTTCGAGCCGGTACCGGCTCGCCGAGCAGCGTTCCGAGCGCCGCCGCGAGGATCGGAGCAAGCGCCTGCATGAAGAGGACGTTCGCGACCGGCGCGTAGTTCAACGCGACGATGAAGGCCCCCGACGAGACGGCCATGAGAGCGGCGACGGCCAGCCCTGCGCGGCCGATCGCGCGGAAAGCGCGGACGACCGCGCCCTGCTCCGCAACGGCGACGTAGGCCAGGAGTGCAAGCACCGCGAACAGCGCGCGTCCCGCAAGCTGCGTCCCGAGATCGACCGAAAGCTCGCGCTGGAGAACGCCCGCGGAGGACCAGGCGACCGCAGCCAGCGCGACGAAGATCCGCCCACGGGCCGACTGTCTTGCGAGGTCGATCGAGGCTGTTGCGCTCAGTCGCTGCGATGCGCGGGCGTCGGAGCGTCGCCGCGCAGGCTCCGCAGGCGGTGGGCCAGGGCCGATCTGAGCGAGTCGGGCACGTCCAGATCGTCCTCTCCAGACGCGCCGAGTCCCCGCGCATGCCAGAGGTCCATGTGCAGGCTCTCGACGTCGTCGATCAGCAGGAGGATCGCCCGCGCGGCCGCCCGCATCTCGTCGCGCTCGTCGCGCGCGAGGCCCTCCGCCCACAGGCGCAGAGTCGCGAGCTTCGCCTCATCGAGTCGCTCCGCCACTATGGGACGCACCTTATGCCTCTTCGGCCCACAATTAACCAGACTCCTCACGCACGTAGAACTTGCGTGGGCCTCGCATGATTCTCGCGGTCGACCAGGGGACGACGGGGACCGCCTGCCTCGTCGTCGACGAGGAGCTGCAGGTGCTCGGGCGCGGCTACCGCGAGCTGACGCAGTCGTTCCCGCGGCCTGGCTGGGTGGAGCACGATCCCGAGGAGATCTGGCACTCCGTCCTCCACGCCGCCGGTGACGCGCTGCGTGTTGCAGGCGCCGTCGCGGGCGACCTGGAGGCGATCGGGATCACGAATCAGCGCGAGACGGTCGTCCTGTGGGAGCGCCGCACCGGCCGGCCTGTGGCGCCGGCGATCGTCTGGCAGGACCGCCGGACCGCCGAGCGCTGCCGCGAGCTCGACGCCGACCTGATCCGCGAGCGGACCGGGCTCGTCCCCGATCCCTACTTCTCGGCGACGAAGCTCGAGTGGCTCCTCCGCGACCGCGACCCCCGCGGGCTCGCCTTCGGGACAGTCGATTCGTGGCTGCTCTGGAACCTGACAGGCGGGACAGTCCACGCAACCGATCGGACAAACGCCTCGCGCACGCTGCTCGCGCGGCTCGATCCGGTCGAGTGGGACGACGAGCTGCTCACCGTCTTCGGCATCGACCGCGCGCTGCTCCCGACGATCGCGCCCTCGACCGGCGAGCTCGCCGAGGCGGCCCTCCTCGGCGCGACACTGCCCGTGCGCGGCATCGCGGGCGACCAGCAGGCGGCGCTCTACGGCCAGGGCTGCCACCTTCCGGGCGAGGCGAAGGCGACGTACGGGACGGGCACTTTCGTGCTCGTACACAGCGGAGATGACCCTCGGCCGAGGCCCGACGGCCTGCTCACGACCGCGGCGGCCGACGGGTACGCGCTCGAGGGCGCGATCCTGACGAGCGGCGCAGCGGTCCAGTGGCTCCGGGACGGCCTCGGCATCGTGGAGAGCGCCGCGGAGACGGAGGCGCTCGCGCAAAGCGTCGACTCCACCGACGGCGTCGTGTTCGTGCCCGCGCTGGCGGGGCTCGGCTCCCCGTGGTGGGACCCCGATGCGCGCGGGCTCGTGTCGGGGATCACGCGCGGGACGACGCGAGCTCACCTCGCGCGCGCTGCGCTCGAGGGGATCGCGCACCAGGTCGCGGACGTGGCCGACGTCCTGCCCGAGCCGCTGACCCGGCTGCGGGTCGACGGAGGAGCGACCGAGAACGGATTCCTGATGCAGTTCCAGGCCGACCTGCTGCAAGTGCCGGTCGAGGTCGCGGCGGAGCAGGAGACGACTGCGCTCGGCGCCGCCGCTCTCGCGGCGGGCACGGCGGCGCGTGTCGGGGTTGCGAAGCGCTACGAGCCCGAGGCAGACCCGGCCGACGTGGCCGGGCAACGCGAGCGGTGGGGAGTAGCGCTCCGCCGCGCCTCTAGCAGCGCGCCGGCGTAGGCCAGCGCGGAAAGCGGATCGCGCCGACGCCGCGCTGGGCCGCAGCGAGCTGGGCACGGGTCGGGCGGTGCCGATCGATGACGACCCGCACCTCGAAGTTGTAGGACTCGCCGATCCGCCCGAAGATTCGGTATTCCGGAATGCCGTCGGCGCCTTCGAACGTATGCGTCGTCGCCCGCGGCAGGCGCAGCGGCAGCTTCCGCACGAGCGGGTAGTCCCGCAGGTGCGGTGTCCACCCGCAGAAATTGCCCACTGCCTTCCCCGGGTTGCGGCGGATCAGGTTGACGCTGACGACGATTCCGTCACGCGGGAGCGAGCCGGCCCAGCCGAGGGAGTTCGGCCGGTACCGCCCAACTCGTGGCGACGGCCTCGGCGTTGGCGCCGCGCCGGGTGAGAAAGTCGGGTGCGTCGTTGAACTGCCGCCAGCCGTGGGGCAGCCCTTTGAAGCTCGGCGCGGGGACGACGATCGCTGCAGGCGCCGCGTCCATGGAGTCGGTACGCGCCCAGCAGCCCGCCGGGTCCCTGTCGCTTCTTGGGAGGGTTTGGCGAAACGCAGTCTGTGCCGTCGAGCGACGATCCGCCAAACCCCCCTAGCGGCCCGAAGCCTCGAGCCGGCGCCGCGAGAGCGTGTCCAGCACGACCGCTGCGAGGAGGATCAGCCCCGTCGTGATGTACTGCGTGGCCGCAGCGGCGCCGATCAGCGACAGCCCGTTGGCGATCGTCGCGATCACGAGTGCACCGAGCAGCGCCGCGACGACCCGCCCCCGACCTCCGAAGAGGCTCGTCCCGCCGATCACCGCGGCGGCGATCGCCTCGAGCAGGATCGTCCCGCCGCCGGCGTTCAGGTCGACCGAGCTGAGCCGTGCCGCGAGGACGACGCCCCCCACGGCCGCCATCGCTCCCGAGATCATGAAGACGCAGATCCGGATGAAGCGCACGTTGATTCCGGAGCGGCGTGCCGCCTCCGCGTTGCCGCCCACCGCGTAGACGTGGCGGCCGAAGGTCGTCCGCCGCGCGACGAACGTCCAGACGACGAGCATCCCCACGATCAGAAGGCCGGGGAAGGGAACGCCGCGATCGCGGTTGGCGATCCAGACCGCGGCGATGCCGATCGCCGTGATGAAGGCGACCCGAATCGCCACCACCGCGATGCTTCCGACAGGCAGTTTGGCGCGCTTGCGAGAGATCACGCCGACAACCGAGACAAGCGCGAAGCCGGTGCAGGTCACCGCGGCGGCGATCCACCCCGCGTTCTTCGACAGGTAGTAGTTCGCCGTGTCGTTGACGAGGTTGTCCTGGATGCCGATCACCCCGCGATCGCCGATCCAGCGGATGATCACGCCCTGCCACACGAAGAGGCCCGCCAGCGTGACGACGAACGACGGGACGCCGACCAGCGCCACGAAAGAGCCCTGGACGAGACCGATCAGCGCGCCGACCCCGATTGCCAGCGCGATCGCGTACGGCCCCGAAAATTGGTGGCTCGAGCCGGGCATCTGGAAATACGCGACGGTCACACCCGCCATGCCGCTGACGTAGCCGATCGAGAGGTCGATCTCGCCGATCAGCAGCACGAAGACGACGCCGATCGCGATCATCGTCGTCCCCGCCATCTGGACGATCACGTTCTCGAAGTTGACTGCCGTGAAAAAGTTCGAGCTCTGGCTCGTGAAGTAGAGGACGATCACGAGCATCCCGACGATCACGGGCAAGCTGCCCACGTCGCCGGCCTTCAGCCGCTCGAGATAGGCGCGCGCCGCGCCGAAGACCGTCTCCCGCTCCTCCGCCGCGGCCTGCACTTCGCCGGGCGCTGCAGTGCTCACGCCGGCTCCGCGCTCGCGACCCCGGCCACCTCGGTCGGGACGCCGGCCGTGATCGCGCTGACGATGTCCTGCTGCGTCACCACGTTGCGCTCGAAGACGCCGACGTTCCGGCCGAGCCGGAGCACGGTGATCCGGTCGGCGACCTCGAAGATGTCGTGGAGATTGTGGGAGATCAGCACTACCGCGAGCTTCTGCTCTCGCAGCCGCTTGACGAGCTCGAGCACCTGACGCGTCTGGGCGACTCCTAGTGCGGCCGTAGGCTCGTCGAGCAGGACGACGCGCGAGTTCCACATCACCGCGCGGGCGACGGCGACCGACTGGCGCTGGCCGCCCGAGAGCGTCGCCACGGTCTGCCGGGTCGAGCGGATCGTCGTCACCGAGAGCGTTCGCAGCGTCTCTGCCGTGCGGAGCTCCATCACGGCCTCGCGCAAGCGGCGCAGGACGTCGTGCAGTTCGCGCCCCAGGTACATGTTCTGGACGACGTCGAGGTTGTCGCAGAGCGCCAGATCCTGGTAGACGACCTCGATGCCGAGTCTCGCCGCGTCCTTCGGGCCGTGGATGGTGACCGGCTCGCCGTCGAAGAGGATCTCGCCACTGTCGAACGGGTGGATCCCCGCGATCGACTTGACGAGGGTCGACTTGCCGGCGCCGTTGTCGCCGACGAGCGCCATCACCTCGCCGGCGCGGACCTCGAAGTCGACCTCGGCGAGCGCCTCGACGGAGCCGAAAGACTTGGAGACGTTTTGCAGCTCTAGAACAGGAGCCATCCGCGCGTTCCTAACACACCGACGCGGGCGGGGCGCCCGGTAGGAGCCCCGCCCACGCAGTGCATTCGCTTACTTGCAGTACTTCTTGTAGGCCCCGATGCAGACCTGGGACTTCTTGACGAAGCCCTCGGTGAACAGGAGCTTGTAGTTCGCCTTCGTGACCCAAACGGGCGTCAGGAGGATCGACTTCGTCCCGCTGACGACACCGTTCGACTTGACCGGCTTGCCTTTGATCAAGTTGATCGCAGCAGCGGCGGCCGCATTGGCCTCCGTGCGGACGGACTTGTAGACCGTGCCGCTCTGCCAGCCCGCGAGGATGTACTGCACGCCGGTGGGCGTCGCATCCTGGCCGGTGACCGGGATCGGCTTCAGCTTGTGGTTCTTGAGCGCGGAGATGACGGAGCCCGCGAGCCCGTCGTTGGCCGCGATCGTGGCGTCGATCTTGTTCCCGTTACGGGCGAGCATCTGCTCGAAGATCCTCAGGCCCTTCTGGTTGTCCCAGTCGGTCCACTGATCGCCACCCGTCGCCTTCTTGAACGTGCCGTTCGAATAGAGCGGCTTCAGCACACCGTCATAGCCCTGCTTGAACAGCTTGGCGTTGTTGTCGGTAATCCCGCCGTTCAGCTCTGCGACGACCGGGTGCTTCGAATACTTTCCGTTCGCCCTCAGCGCTGAGACCAGGCCGGTACCCATGAGCTTCCCAACCTTGACGTTGTCGAAGGACACGTAGTAGGACGCTTTGCTCCCGACGACGAGGCGGTCGTAGTCGATGACCTTCCCGCCGCGTGACGTGACCGTGGTCGTGATCGCCGCTCCCGAGCCCGGATCGAGGGCGTCGAGCAGGACGACCTTCGCCTTGTTGGTCAGGCAATCGTCGGCCTGGGAACGCATCTTCTGGGCGCTTCCCTGGGCGTTGACGATGCTCGCCGACACTCCGGCCTTCTTGAACGCGGCCGCGAGATACGGGCGGTCGAAGAGCTCATAGCGAACCGAAGTCTTGGTATCAGGCAGCAGAACGCAGACGTCCGCGTTCGCAGCCTTTCGTCCGCTCTTCGCCGAGGCGCCGGCGACGGCGAACATTGCGAGGGCGGTAACCGCGAGGACCGCGACCGCGCCCGTAAGTACCTTTCGCACGCTTTTCCTCCTTAGAACGACAACACGACAGTTCCACGGAGTGGAGAGGCATGTCAAGGAGCCGTTCAGGTTTCGGATGGGTCGCCTGCGCTAGGAGCGAGCGGGCGGCGGGTGGGCTGGCCGTGCCCACCCGCTCGCTTCACGCTCCTAGGGCACTGTCGGGAACTGCCCCGCGTCCTCCTGCGCTTCGCGCGCAGCGCTCTCGTTCGTCTCGTGGCTTGCCCAAGAGCGCCGTGAGAAGGGACTGAGAATGGGGTGTGAATGCGGGGGTGCTCAGAAGCCGTTCAGGCTCGCTGCTGCAAGATGGGCGCGTGAGCCACGCCGCTCCACGGATCCTGATCTTCACCGCCAGCGTCGGTGAGGGCCACGACCGGCCCGCGCGCACGCTCGCCGAGCAGCTGCGCCAGGAGTGCCCGGCCGTCGAGATCGTCACCGAGGACGGGCTCGCGGCGATGGGACGGCTCGTGTCCACGATCGGCGAGTCGGCGCCCGGAATCGTCTTCTACCGGTTCCAGTGGCTTTGGGACCTCGGCTTTTGGTTCTTCGCCGGCTTCGGCCCGACGCGGCGCGGCACGCAGGCGCTGCTCGAGCGAGTCGGCGGTGGGCGCCTGGTTCGCCTGATCGAGCGCACGCGACCCGACGCGATCGTGTCGGTCTATCCCGCCACAACCGAGGTGCTCGCGCGACTGCGGCGCAACGGCCGGCTCGGCGTTCCCGTCCTCGCCGCGATCACGGATCTCTCGGCGCTGCGCTACTGGGCGGCCCCGGGGGTGGACGTGCATCTCTTGACGCATCCGGAGTCGGAGGAGGAGGTGCGCAAGATCACCGGCGATACAACCGTCGTGCAGGCGGTGCACGGCCTGACCGGGCCCGAGTTCGCACGGCCGCGCAGTCGGGCCGACGCACGCGCGGCGCTTGGGCTGCCGGACGACGGAAAGATCGTGCTCGTCTCCGGCGGCGGTTGGGGCGTCGGCGACGTCGAGGGAATGATCGACGTCGCGCTCGCGAACGGCGACGTCGCGCAGGTCGTCTGCCTCTGTGGGCGCAACGACGAGCTGCGGGAGCGGATCGAGCAACGCTTCGGGCACCTGCGCGTGCGCGCCGAGGGCTTCACGGAACAGATGGGCGACTGGATGGCGGCCGCGGACGCGCTGATCCACTCGACGGGCGGGCTGACGATCCTCGAGGCGCACATCCGCGGGTGCCCGGCGATCTCCTTCGGTTGGGGGCGCGGCCACATCCGGATGAACAACGCGGCCTTCCAGCGGTTCGGGCTCGCCGAAGTGGCGATCGGGCCGGACGAGCTGCGGGCGGCGTTGGGCCGCGCACTGGCGCAGCGCAAGGAGCAGGATCTCTCGTTCGCCGAGTTCCCGTCCGCGGCCTCAGTCGTGCTCGACTACGCCCGCCGCGGTGGAGGCGAGAACGGCGGCGGCGCCGACGACCAGGACGAGCGCGGCGACGATCACGGCACCACCGTGCGGCGTCCCGCCCCAGCTTTCGCCGCCCACGAGCGGCGCGAGGGAGACCGGAACGGCGATCTGCATGACGACGACGACCGGGCCGACCACGCTCGCGGCGAAACGGCGCAGCGCGGTCATCTCGGAGAGCAGCCCTAGCCCCAAGGCCAGCCCGGCGCCGATTCCCCAGACGAGGGCGCGGAGCCACCGTCCCCCCGAGAGCTCGTCGACGACCAGCTTCGCTCCGAACGAGGCCCACGCGTCGGCGGCGCCGGCGCCAACGATCAGCAGGCCCCCTCGTCCCCGCACCACGTAAGGCGAGAAAGCCACCGCGCCGAGCAGCGCCAGCGCCGTCGCGAGCCAGACGGCGGAGCCGTGTCCGGTCGTTCGCGCCGGAGCCGCCCAGGCGATCGCCGCAACTCCCGCGACGACCGCGCCGACCGCGGCGACGTGCCGGGCGTGTACAGGCTCCCCGAGGTACCGCGCTGCCAGCACGAGCAGCAGCACGAGCCCGAGTGCGAGCGTCGGCTGCACGACGGTCAGAGGCGCGTAGCGAAGCGCGAGCAGCTGCAGCGGCCAGCCGAGCGCCGCCAGCGCGACCCCGCCGACCCAGAGCCGCTGTCCCGCGAGTGCGCCGAGGAGACGGGGCCGAAGCTCCAGCTCCCCCGGGGCGCGACGTGACGCGCGCGCCTGCAGCGCGTAGCCGACCTCGTAGCAGGCGGCGGCGCACCCGGCGGCGACCATTCCGGCGGCGAGAGTCCCGTCCACGCGTGTCACTATCGCGGGCATGCGGCACTCGGTGCTCCTGCCACTCGCGGTGCACGTCCCGCGCGTCGCCCGCGCGTACGGCATCCCCCTCCGGATCCCGCGCGACGACGCGGCGGCACTGACGTTCGACGACGGCCCGCATCCGGAGGGCACGCCGGCTGTCCTCGACGCGCTCGACGCGGCAGGCGCGAAGGCGACGTTCTTCCTCGTCGGCGAGCAGGTCGAGCGCCGGCCCGAGTTGGCGCGGGAGATCTCAGCCCGCGGTCACGCGGTCGCCCTCCACGGATACCGCCACCGGCTGCTGCTACGGCGCACACGGCGCGGGCTCGCCGACGACCTCGACCGAGCTGCCGCGCTGATCGCCGAAGCGACCGGGATCGCGCCGCTCTACTACCGGGCGCCCTACGGCGTCTTCAGCGGGGCATCGCTCGCGATCGCCCGGCAGCGCGGCTGGATCCCGCTCCTCTGGTCACGCTGGGGCCGCGACTGGGAACGCCGCGCAACCGGGGAGGCGGTTGCGCGGCGTGCTTCGGGCCGGCTCGCGGCTGGGGACGTCGTGCTCCTGCACGACGCCGACTACTACAGCTCGGCGGGCTCCTGGCGGAGCACGGTGGACGCATTGCCGGCGATCTTCGAAGCGGGCTCGTCGCTGGGCGTGTCCTGGATCCCCTTGACCCAGGCGACGTAGCTCCGAACACCCTGGTGGAACGGCGTCTCGAGCCGCCAGCCGAGCTCCCGCTCGGCGCGCTCGCCCGAGATGGCGGAGCTGCGCAGGTCGGCAGGCCGGTCGTCGACGTACACGATCGGCACGTCCCCGACGAGCTGCTGAACGGTCTCGGCGATCTGACGGACGCTGACCTGCTCGCTGCCGACAAGGTTGTAGGTCTTGCCCCCAGCGACCGGCGCGAGCGCCGCGACGATGCCCTCGGCGAGATCCTCGACGTAGACGAACTGGCGGGTCTGCGCTCCGTCGCCCGTGACGGTCAGCGGCTCCCCGGCGAGCGCGCGGGACACGAACTGGGCGACGACGGTGGATGCACGGGCGCGCGGCCCGTATGGGATCCCGAAGCGCAGGATGGTCTGCTCGAGCCCATAGAGCTCGTCGAACGAGTGGCAGAACAGCTCGCCGGCCACCTTGGTCGCGGTGTAGAAGTGCGCTGGGGGAACGAGCGACGTGTCCTCGTCGAGCGGTTCCTCGCCGGCGGCGCCTCCGTAGACCCAGACGGTGCTCGCATAGAGCACGCGCTTGACCTTTTCGAGCAGCGCGGCCTCGAGCATCACCTCCGTGCCGCGGGCGTTCACGAGCTCTGCGTGCGACGGGTCGCGGACGACCTCATTCACGTCCGAGACGGCGGCGAGGTGGATCACAACGTCGCAGCCGCGGGCGGCTCCACGCAGCGACTCGAGGTCCAGCAGGTCGCCGACGATCGTCTCCACCTCGTCCGGCGCCGCGTACGGCGACGGGACGATGTCGAAGATGCGCGGCTCGTGGCCGTGGGCGATCAGGATGTCGACGACGTGCGACCCGATGAAGCCCGAGCCGCCGGTGACGAGTACCTTCATGTGCGTTCCTCCGGGCGGTAGTAGAGCGGGACGCACCAGTGGTTCTCTGCGACCCAGTCGCTGTTCGGCAGGTCGACGGCATGGCCGAGCACTCGATGGCAGGGCTCGTCGTAGACCTTGCCGGTCGAGCGCTCGATCGGCTCGAAGACGATGTACTTGTAGAGACCGGAGACCATCCCGTCGGGGAGCTCGAGCCGCGAGCGGTGGCTCGGGTCGAGCACCTCGCGCGCCGCGGCGTTCTTCCACGCGACGATCTCGTCGAGCCGCTCGACGCCGACGATGCCGGCCGCCGCGGTGAACTCGTTCATGCGCAGGTTGAGTCCTTCCACGGCGTAGTCGGGCTTGCCGTAGTTGCGGAAGCTCCGGGCGAACTCGACCGCCTCCGGGTTGCGGGAGACGACCATTCCGCCCTCGCCCGTCGAGATGGTCTTCGTCGGTGCGAAGGACCAGATCCCTGCGTCGCCCCACGTTCCGGCCCGTCGCCCGTTCCACGCAGCGCCGTGGGCGTGGGCGCAGTCCTCGATCAGGAAGATGCCCTCCGCGCGGCAGAGCTCTGCGATCTGCTCGATCTCGAAGGCGACGTGTCCGCCGATGTGGACGACGAACGCCGCGCGCGGCTTGTGCTGGTGCACCTTCTCCTCGAAGTCCGCGAAGGACATGCAGAGGTCGTCGCGGTTGCAGTCGACGAACTGGACGGTCGCGCCCGCGCGCAGCGCGAGCAGCGGCGTCGCCATGAACGTGTTGGACGGGCAGAGGACGGTCTCGCCGCGAACGCCGGCGAACTCGAGCGCGGCCAGCGCGGCGCCGCTCCAGCTCGCGAAGGCCACCGCGTCGAGATCGTTCCAGGCGCCCCACGACGACTCGAACTCGGCGACCAGCTCTCCCTCCGACCAGCGCTCGGAATCGAGCACGCGATCCCACAGTTCATGGAGCCTCGCGCGATCGCGGTGGTCGAAACCGATCGCAAAGCGATCGAGGGAAGCGTGGGTCTTGGCTTCGGACAGAGTGCTGACGTTAATCACCCGGCGCGACAGACGCGCCGGGTGGGGTTCTAATCAGCCGGATCTGAACGGTGCCTGAACGGCCTATTCAGCCGCGACGTCGCGGCGCAGGAAGACCAGATAGGCGGCGACGACGGGCAGTGCGATGTACAGCGCGCAGACCCAAGCGGCGCGGACCACGGGTGACCAGTCGGCCGGCACGCGCAGGAAGCCGTGCCACGCCTCGAACTGCGTTCCGAGCAGATACGGGCGGATGCTCTCCGTTCCCGGCAGAACCCCGAGCAGCTGCATCAGCAGCGCGAACATGAGTGTGCCCACGACCGAGGCCGCGCTGTTTCTCGTGATCGTCGAGAGCATCAGGCCAAATGCCGCAATCGCGACCAGCGCGAGCACGTACAGCGCGAGGCTTCCCGCGAGGAGGACTAGGCCGTGGCCGGCCGAGACCGGTGCCCCCGAGAGTGACGTCAGCGGCTTGAACCCCCAGGCGAGCGATCCTGCGATCACGCCGACGACGCCCATCGCGAACACGACGACGAGGGTGTAGCTGAACGCCGCGAGGACCTTGCCGCCGAAGACCTCGCCGCGTTCCCGCGAGCGGGTCAGGATCGTCTTGAGCGTACCGTTGTGGCTTTCTGCCGCGACGATGTCGCCCGCGACGAGCGCAGTGATCAGGGGGAGGCCCCAGATCGACATGAAGAAGAGCACGACGAACGGCGTGGCGAGGCCGGTGTCGCGGATGTACCGGCCAAGCGGCACGTCGTTCGGCCCGCCTTTCTGCAGCAGCAGGACGACGACGAAGATCAGCGGCACGAGGATCGCCGAGCCGAGTCCGAGATACGTCCGCTTCTGGGCGAGCAGCTTGGCGACCTCCCAGCGGTAGACCTTGGCGACGCCGCTCACGACGCGACCGCCTCTTCGTTCGTCCCGGCGTCCCCTTCGGTCATGCCCAGGAAGAGCTCCTCGAGGCTCGCGGCCTCCGGAACGAGCGCGGTGACGCCGATCCTGGCCTGGCCAAGCGCGATCGACAGCGCCGCGACGGCCTCCTCATCGGCCTGGAAGCGGAGGCCGGCCCCGTTCTGCTCGACGTTCGCGACGCCCGGCTGCGCGAAAAGAGCCATCCGCGCGCGCTCCTGGTCGTTCGAGCGCAACACGTAGCCCGTCGAGGCGGTGGCGAGCAGATCGTCCAGCTTGCCCTCGTAGACGATCCGTCCCTTGCGGATGATCGCGACGCGGTTGCACAGCTCCTCGACCTCGCTGAGCAGGTGGCTCGAGAGCAAGACGGTGATTCCCTCGCCTGCGAGCCTGCGGACGAGTGCGCGCATGTCGCGCATCCCAGCCGGGTCGAGGCCGGTCGTCGGCTCATCGAGCAGCAGGAGCTGCGGCTCGCGGAGGAGCGACGCGGCGATGCCGAGCCGCTGCCGCATCCCGTGCGAGTAGCCGCCGACCTTGTCCTTTGCGCGGTCGGTGAGCTCGACGAGCTCGAGGACGCCGTCGATGCGCCCCCGGGCGCCGGCGTCGTCGTAGTCCGCGAGCAGCCGCAGGTTCTTGCGCGCCGAGAGGTACGGATAGAACCGCGGCCCTTCGACGAAGCCGGCGACGCCTTCGAGCGCTCGCGCGCCTTCGACGAGCGGGTTGCGTCCGAACAATTCGGCGGATCCCTCCGTCGGACGGATCAGTCCCAGCAGCATGCGCAGCGACGTCGTCTTGCCCGCGCCGTTGGGGCCGAGGTAGCCGAAGACGTCGCCGCGCTCGACGGTCAGGTCGACGTGGTCGACCGCGACGATCTCGCCGTAGCGCTTGACGAGCCCGCGCGCGGCGACGGGCGGCGCGTCGGTCACTTCAGATTCCGCGCAGCCGCTTCGGCCGCCGCGGGCGGAAGCGAACCGGCGAGAATGTACGAGACGCCGCCGCGCTCCCACTGGAGGATCGTCCCGAGCTGCGTCGCGAGCTCGTGGCCCGTCACGCCGTCGAGCGACACCGTTGGGAGCCCCGAGAGCGAGCCGTTCTGCGCGCCGTTGCTTCCCGGTGCCGCCGCGTCTGGCTTGCGCTCGACGACGACGATCGCGCCGAGCCCCTCGCCGTAGACCGCGAGCGCTGCCGGCGAGTCGCCGTTGCCGACTAGCCGCACGTCCTTGCGCGGAAGGCCGACCAGCGTGTCGGGCGCGATGACGGGGAATCCGGCCGCAGCCTGCACGGCGGCGAGTCCGGTCACTGCCGTGTCCTTGCCGGCGCCGGTCGTGTCCTTGGCGGGCGGGCTCAGGTCGACGGTCTTCGCGCCGGCGGGCGGCGACACTTCGACGTCGCTCGCAGCCACTGGCCCGTAGCTGATCTGGGTCGCGACGAGCTCGACGACCGGCGTGGAGCTGCCCTGAGCGTAGATCGCGGCGCGCAGGGGGATGCCGCGGGCGGCGTCCCAGGCGAGCTCGACCGAGCCGAGCAGGCCGCCGTCGTGCTTCGGTGAGAGCCCGACCGTGTACGCGGGCTGGCCGCCGACGTTGTCGGGCTGCGCGGCGGTGATGGTCGCCTGCGCCCCGAGCTTGGCGAGGAAGTCGTTGATCTCCGCGATCGTCGGCGGAGCGCCGGAATCCTTGGCGCCGGTGTCCGTCGTGCCCGTGGACTGGGCCGGGAGCTTGGCCTTGTAGACCTTGTTGGACGAGGCGTCGTAGACGCTGATCTGATCCTGGTTCCAGACGATCTGGGCGTCTCCGGCGGTCGACTGGAGCTCGAGCCGGCCGCGGCCGTCGTTCGTGACCCAGAGCCGGCCGATCGCGCCGGACATCAGCGCCGAGCCGGCCTGGCCGGTCAGGGCGCCGGAGGGGAAGAGCTTGTTCGTGAAGCGGATCCGCGCGGTGATGCCGGCGGGCGCGTCGGCGGTCGCAGCGTCTTGCAGCGCCTGCGCCAGCGGCTTGTCCGGGGGCGTCGGTCCTCCGCCTCCACCGGCGGCGACGGCCACTGCGGCGGCGCCTCCCGCGAGGGCGGCGACGGCAACGACGAGGAACAGCAGGCTTCGAGTCGAGAGGGTGCGGAGCAGCTTCATGTCAATCCTTTCGGTGGCTCTTCCTCACCCGTTGTACCGGCGGACTCTGAGACATCTCTGAGAGCCGGCAGTTCGATCGTGAAGCGGGCGCCCTCCGCGTAGGCGCGGCCGCCGTGCCGCTCGGCGGTCGCGCGCACGATCGCCAGGCCGAGGCCCGACCCGTCTGCGTCGCGCCGCCCGCGCCAGAAGCGCGTGAAGGCGAGCTTCGTCTCGTCGAGCCGGAGGCCCTTGCCCTCGTCGGCGACGGTGATCCGGGCCAGGCCGTCCGACTGCTCGAGCTCGACCGCGATCTTTCCGCCGGTCGGCCCGTAGCGGCGGGCGTTCTGCACGAGGTTCGCGAGCGCGCGCTCGAGCGCAGCGCGGTCGCCTCGCACCGAGACCGGATCCGGAGCGCGCACGTCGAGGTCGTCCGCTGCGAATTCGTGGGCGAGCCGGTCGAGCCGGACGTCCTCGGCCGGGGCGGTGGCCGCTTCCTCGCGGGAGAGGACGAGCAGGTCGTCGACGAGCCGGGCGAGCCGGTCTGCGTCCGCTTGGAGCTCGGCGACGAGCTCGGGAGTCGCGCCGTGGCGCGCGAGGTAGGCGACGTTCCCGCGCAGCGAGGTGAGCGGCGTGCGCAGCTCGTGGGACGTGTCCGCGAGGAAGCGACGCTCTCCCTCACGCACGCGCTCCAGTCCGGCAAGCATCCGGTTCAGGGTCGAGGCGAGGACGCCGACCTCGTCGTCGGCGGCGGGCTCGGGCAGGCGGCGCCGCGAGTCGCCGGTGCGCTCGATCTCCGCCGCGGCTTCCGCCAGCCGGCCGAGCGGGCGCAGCGCGCGCCGCAGCAACAGGAAGACCGCGAGCGCGGCCAGCACCGCCGCGGCCACCGCCGAGCCGACGATGAAAAGATGCAGGCTCCCGAGCGTCTGGTCGAGCTCGCGCGTCGGCGCCGCGATCAGCACTGCGCCTCCGGCCGCGGGGCCGCCGAAGTTCGCGAGCGGAGCAGCGTAGACCCGAGTCCGCTGGCCGCCGGTCGTGACGTTCGCATAGCGAGATTGGGCGAGCTTGATCGCCGCCGTGACGATCGTGCGGGTGGGGAGGACGCGTCCGCCCAGCGACAGCGAGCGAGCGACGATTCGTCCCTGCCGGTCGTAGACGACGACCGAGAGCTGCGTCCCGCCGAGGGGCGAGTCCAGCGCGCCGGGTGTCGTCAGGAGCGCCGGGGCCGAGGCGCTGAGCTGGGCGACTTGCACGGCTCGATCCCGCAGGTTCCGGTCGAGCGAGCGGTGCAGGTGCCGCGAGACCAGGAGATCCACGCCGACCCCGACCAGCACGAGCGCGAGCACGATCGCCGTCGCCGCGGCGACGACCGAGCGCAGCTGCAGCGAGCTCGACCTCACCGGCCGAGGACGAAGCCGGAGCCGCGCACGGTCTCGATCAGCGGCGGATCGCCGAGCTTGCGGCGTAGGTACGAGACGTAGCGGTCGACGACGTTCGGACTCGCTGCTGTGGCTCCGCCCCAGATGCGCTCGAGCGCGAGCTCGCGCGTGACCAGCTTGCGCGAGTTCCGCAGCAGCAGCTCGAGGAGCGCCGCCTCACGGAGGCTCAGTCCGAGCTCGCGCCGGCCGCGTCGCGCCGAGCCGGAGCGGACGTCGAAGACGACGTCGGCGAAGGCGAGCACCTCCTCGGGCTCGCGGCCGCGACGCAGGAGAGCGCGCAGGCGGGCGATCAGCTCTTCCGCGGCGAACGGCTTGACGAGGTAGTCGTCCGCACCGGCATCGAGCCCGGCGACCCTCTCGTCGATCGCGTCTCGCGCCGTCAGGAGCAAGATCGGCAGGGCGAGGCCCTTCTCGCGCAACCGCCTGGAGACCGCGAGTCCGTCCACTCCAGGCATCGACACGTCGAGGACGATCAGGTCCGGAACGGACGCTTCAACGCGTGCGAGCGCCGCGCCGCCATCGGCAGCGGTCTCGACCGCGTATCCCTCAGCGGCGAGCGTCCGCTCGAGCATGCGGCGGATCGGCGCGTCGTCGTCGACGACGAGGATCGTGGCGTCGGCCACGAATTCAGACTAGCTCTGCCCCCAGGGCACGCCGCCGAGCCGGTCGACCGCGATGCGGATCACGAACCCCGGCGGCGGCTCGTCCATCGGCGGGAACTTCGCGTCCGGCCCGAGGTAGACGTGCGCCAGCCGCTGGAGCAACTCGGGCGCACCGCCCTCCTCGATCCGGACCCGCCCGTGGACGACGAGGTATTCCTTCAAGCCCGGCGGGTGGATCTTCGTGCCCTCGAACGAGACCGTCACGCGCGGATCGCGGCGGACGTTACGCAGCTTCTGCTGGGCGCCGGACAGGTGTGCCGAGACGAGCTCGTCGCCTTCGATCCCGATCCAGACGCACGAGACCTGCGGCGAGCCGTCTCGGTTCACGGTTACGAGATGACCCAGCGCGCCCGACTCGATCAGCGCCCGGGCGTCGGCCGGAAGGGTCTCAGGCACGACGGACCGAGAGCACGCGCGCCTTCCAGGCGCCGCGCGGGGCCTCCACCTGGACCTCGTCGCCCGTCCCGGAGCCGACCAGTGCGCGGCCGAGCGGCGAGTCGGGAGACACGGCTCCGGTGCCGCCGATGCTCGAAATCTCGACCTCCAGCTTCTGCCCGGTCTCATCCTCGATCTCGACGATGGATCCCACGCTGACCTCGTCGTGTGCGAGCTCGGACTCGTCCACGAGCACCGAGTCATGGAGCTGTGCTCGGAGCTTGCGGATCCGCGCCTCGAGGAAGCCCTGCTCGTTCTTCGCAGCGTGATACTCGGCGTTCTCGGACAGGTCGCCGTGCTCGCGGGCGGTCTTGATCGCGTGGACGACCGCCGTCCGGCGCGGCCCTTCGAGCTCGGCGAGCTCGGTGGCCAGCGCGTCGCGCTGGGCTGCGGTCAGCTGCTCGGTCTTCGGCTCGCTCACTGTGGGAGTATGGCCGTTCCATGCAGGAGGGGCGCGCTGCAGGGGTCGGGCCGTTCTGGACGCTGATCGCGATCAGGGCGGCGTACTGGGCGCTCGCCGCGTTGTCGCTCCTCTGGGTGCCTCTGCGGCACGGCTTTCCGCCCTTCGACGCGTTCGACGCTCGGTCGGACCTCCTGTTCGGCACGTTCGAGCAGTGGGACGCGGGGTGGTATCTCCGCATCGCCCACCACGGGTACGACATCCAGGACTCGACCGCGTTCTTCCCCGTCTATCCGCTGGCGGTGCGGCCGCTCGGCTCGAGCGTGGTCGTGGCGACGCTCCTTTCGCTCGTCGCCGCGGGCGTCGGAGCGGTGGCGCTCGCGCGCATTGCAGAGCCGCTCATCGGGCCGCTCGGGGCGCGCGACACCGTGCTCTATATCGCGCTCTATCCGGTCGCGTTCGTCTTCACGAGCGCGTACTCCGAGGGCTTCTTCCTCGCGTTCGCGGCCGGTGCCTTTCTCGCTGCGACTAGGAATCGGCCGTGGCTCGCGGGGATCCTCGGAGGTCTCGCGGTCGGGACGCGCCTGGCGGGACTAGCGCTCGTGCCGCCGCTGCTCTACCTGTTGTGGCCGCGCGGACGGAGTGCGAAGGAGCTCGCGCGTCCGGCGCCGCTCCTGCTCCTGCCCGCGGCGCTCGCGGCCTACATGCTCTATCTCCGCCACCGGTTCGGCTCGGCGCTCACTTTCCGGGACGCGCTCGACAAGGTCTGGAACCGCCACACCTCGGCCGCCGGCCCGTTCGGCGGGCTGTGGGACGGTCTGCGCTCGGGCAGGCAAGGGCTGAGCGAGCTCGTCCGCCATCTTCCGCGCGGCCAGGGAGCCCCGGGCGGCTATCCGCAGCGCGACGTATTCGCCACGTGGAACGTCGTGCACCTCCTCGTCCTGGTCGCGGCCCTCTGGCTGACCTGGATCGTGTGGCGCCGGCTCGGACCGGCGCTCGGGCTCTACGCGATCTCGATCCAGGTCGTGCTGCTGAGCGCCCCGGTCGACGTCGTTCCGCTCGCGAGCTACCCGCGCTACCTGCTCTACGACTTCCCGCTGTTCATCGCGCTGGCCGCGGTCCTCCGCGACCGGCCACGCGCGCGGGAGGCGACGCTGATCGGCTTCGCGGCCGTCGGCGCCATCGCGGCGGTCGCGTTCTCACGCCACGTTTGGATTGCGTAACGCCTCGCGATACACGTCGACGGTCGCCGCTGCGAAGCGGTCGGGAGCGAACGCCTTCGCCCGCTCGAGGCCCTGGGGTACGAGCGCGCCGCGCCGCGCGATCGCGTCCTCGATTCCGGCCCGGATCGACTCCGCGTCGAGCGGATCGACGAGAACGGCTGCTCCTCCGGCGATCTCCTCGGTCGCTCCGCCGGCGCTCGTCACGACAGGGGTACCGCAGGCCATCGCCTCGGCGATCGGATAGCCGAAGCCCTCGTACAGCGACGGATACGCGACGCAGCGAGCGCCGCGGTAGAGGACGGCGAGCTCCTCGTCGGGAACCTCGCCGAGCCAGTGGACATGGCTCTCGCCGACGTCCACGTCTCCCCAGCCGGGCGCGCCGACGATACGGAGCTCCGCGTCAAGTCCGCGCGTTGCCTCGATCAGGCGAGGCAGGTTCTTGCGCGGCTCAAGCGTCCCGACGGCGAGCACGTAGTCGCCCTCGGCAGCGGGGCCGTCCGGTCTGAACACGGTGCTGATCCCGTTCGGGACGACGCGGATGCGTTCCCGGTCGACGGCGAGGAGCTCGACCAGCTCGTCTCGGGTGAACTCGGAGACGGCGATCAGCAGACGCGCGGCCCGAACGACACGCGGCACCGCGAACCGCCCGTAGGCGCGCGACCAGCGATTGAAAACCTCCGGGTGCCGGAAGAGCGCGAGGTCGTGCACGGTCACCACAAGTGGTGTCGTCGAGCGAAGCGGCGCCCGGTACGACGGACAGTGGAGGAGGTCTGCCTCGCGCGCGGCCCTGGGCAGCCCGAGCGGGTACCACGCCGCATCGCGAAGGGCCGCCGTGGCGCGCCCGGCGCCGCCCCAGGCGATCGGCGCCACCTCGACGTCGTCGCGACCTTCCAGCTCGTCGAGGAGGATGCGCAGGTATCTCGCGGTGCCGGCCCGCGTCAGCCGCAGCGGCGAGAGATCGATGGCGACGCGCATCGTCACCGCGCTGCCCCGCGGAGGATCGGAACGAGGCGCTCGGCCAGGTGCCGCGTCGTCAGTTCCGCTTCGACGCGCCGCCGCGCCGCGACGCCGAGCGACCCGGGATCCCCGAGCACGCGTTCGATCGCCGCAGCCAGCGCAGCGGGATCCTCGGGCGGGACGATCACGGCGTTCTCTCCCTCGCTGACGTAGTCGTGCAGGATCGGGCGGTCGCTGATCACGGTCGGCCGCGCCATCGCCATCGACTCGAGCAGCGACGTGAGGCCGCCGCCTTCCGATCCGTACGGATGCTCCGGCCGGCGCTGCGGGATGACGACGCAGGCCGCGCCGGCGTAGAGGTCGCGTAGCTCTGCGGGGCCGACGACTCGCGCCCGCGCGTTGGGCGGCAGCTCGATCCCCTCGAGGTTGCGGGGGTACACGGCCAGCTCGGCGCGTACGCCCAGCCTGCGCACGGCTTCGACGAAGGCGGCGAAGTCACGGGACAGATCCTTGCCGACGGTGAGCACGTACGGCTCGCCTTGTTCCGGCGGCGTGCGGGGCAGGAAGAAGCGCTCGTCGATCCCGAGCAGCGCGGTGTGCACCCGCGCGGGTTCGAGGCCGGTCTGCTCGAGCAGCTGCTCGCGCTGGGACTCGCCGAGGCAGACAACCGCGGCGGCCGAGCGCAGCGACTCGGCCAGCAAGCGCCGCCGCGGGCGGGTGCTCCGCTCGTAGATCAGGTTGAGCCCGTAGTTGACGACGACGACGCGCGGCCGGCGTCGTGCTCGAGCGGCGAGCGGGAGGAGATTGGCGAGCGGAGTGAATGCGACGTCCACGTCCCGGAGCTCCCACGGCAGAGTCAGCTCCCGCAGGTTCCACGTCAGCCGGTGGGCGAGCCCGGAGCGGGGCGCTCGCGTCAGCCGCGGCTCGTGGATCGTCGCGTCGATCCCGAGGCCGGCGAGATGGTTCTGCCCGAGCAGCGTCGAGTCGGGCGCCTCGCCGCGGGCGACCTCGGCGACGAGCTCTCGGCGCGAGTTGGGATAGACGAAAGCAACGCGGGGGAACGACACGGGCGCGGGCAGTATCGTTTCTGGCGTGGACCCGGTCATCAGTCCACCCGTGAAGCCGAGGCTGCGCGGGGTCGTGCACCAGTACGCGTTCTTCGTCGCGCTCGCGGTCGGGGTCGTGCTCGTCGTCGAGACGTCGGGTCTGCGCGCGCGTATCGCCGCAGCGGTCTTCGCGGGCAGCGTCGCCACGATGTTCGGCGCGAGTGCCCTGTACCACCGCGTCACGTGGTCGCCGCGCTGGCGCCCGTGGCTACGCCGGCTCGACCACGCGATGATCTACCTGCTGATCGCGGGGACGTACACGCCGTTCGCCCTGCTCGTCCTCTCAGGCGCGTGGCGCACCACGGTGCTCGCGATCGTTTGGGCCGGGGCCGTACTGGCGATGTTGTTGCGGATCGCGTGGGTGGACGCGCCAAAATGGCTCTCGGTGTTCTTCGCCATGGCCCTCGGGTGGGTCGGGGTCGCCGCCTTGCCGCAGCTGATGAAGGTGGGCGCCGCCGGAGGCCTCCTGCTCATCGCCGGCGGACTCCTCTACACGATCGGCGCGGTCGTGTACGCGATCCAGCGCCCGGACCCGTCACCGGCGGTGTTCGGCTACCACGAGATCTTCCACGTTCTGGTCGCCGCCGCAGTCGTGTGCCAGTACTGCGCCATCGCGTTCTTCGTGCTCCCGCATTGAGGGCGCTGCCAGCGCGGCTATCCTCCTTCAGCCTGGCCCCCATCGACTAGCGGCCTAGGTCCCCACCCTTTCAAGGTGGTAACACGGGTTCGAATCCCGTTGGGGGTATAACCGTCCCAGATCCGGCTGCTCCGCAGCCATGATGATCTGGGACGGATACCTCGAGGCCCGGCCGACGTGGGCCGCTATCGGGCGGAGCCCGACGCGGCGGCCAATCTGGAGACCGCAGGCGGTTCGAGCCCAGCACCGCCCTTCTACAGGGTGCGGGACACCGCTGCTGCGTTACCTACCGCGCGACAACTATCGCGCGACCGACTGCCTACTTGAGCTCCTTGCGGTCGGGCAGGCCGTCGCCGTTGAGGTCGGATTTCTTGTAGTCCACGTTGCCGTTCGCGTCGAAGCGCAGCTTGAGCGTGACGAACACGCCCCCAAGGGCCGGCGCAAGACATCTGGTCTGGACCTTGATCGGGAAGGTTCGGTTCCGGCGTCCCTGTTTCGTGTAGCGCGCATCCGGTCTAAACGGCGGCGCTTTTTCGGTTGCCACCCACGTCAGCTTGGACTTGCCCGTCGAACCGGCCGGCTGCCCACCCACGCCGCACGGGCCGCCACACGCGATGTTGGCCGGGATCCCCGGCGCGTTGAGAGGCGCCGTATGGGAGTCCTGTTTGACGAAGCGGGCTTTCACCGGAGGCGTTACCTCGACGATCCCCCTACAGCCCGGGCCTGCGCCAGACGTGCACGTGATCGCCAATGGACGTCCATCGAAAGTTGCGTCCCGCCGGCTTTTTCCGACGTTTTCACGTTGTTGATGAACGCCCTGACACCCGCGCACTTGCACTTGGCGGGCGGAGGCGGGGTCTGGAATCGCACGTCGTGTTTGGTGGCGGTGATGAAGCTGTCGGTGGTCGAATAGAGGATGAACGGAGCTCCCTCGGGGATGGGATCACGCGTCATGCCGTGTCCGATCAGGGTCTGCCCCGGCCCGTCGCTGAGCGGATAGCAGCCGAACGCGTTCTCCACGCCAGTGGCCTTGCAGGTCGAGGCGGGAACGCCGTCCACGCCGAAGCTCGAGATGACCCCGCCGACCCACTGGACCGTCAGTCCGTTGACGGTTCCGGGGCCAGGGTTCATGAACGAGAGGTTGAAGTCTCGGTTGGTAGCGCCGGGCGTAATGAAGATCACAGTCTGAGCACGGACCGCCGGGCCGCGGCTGCTTACGAATGTGGCACCCGAGCGCGGCGCGGCCTTCCACGTTTCGGTGCGGGTCCAGGCCGGGCTCACCAGCCCGAAGTACACCGCAGCGCAGACGATGGGGTATGGCAAGCGTCTCCGCAACGCTGACCTGGTCGTTCGACGGGCCTGTCGCTCCTCCAGCCAAGCGTGCATTGCCGTCTCCCTTCTCGCGGATTGCGAAGGGTCGCAGCGAGAAGAAGCGAAGTCGGAGGCGTCCGAGGCCGTCTGCGCCACTGGTCGATGAGGCCGCGTCCGACCATACTGCTCGGCGCTCTTTTCGCACAAGCGAGCCCGACGAGGCGGCTAATGTGGGGACTTGCGGGCGGTTAGCTCAGCTGGGAGAGCACCTGCCTTACACGCAGGGGGTCGCAGGTTCGAGCCCTGCACCGCCCATCCGTTGTCGTTATCACATCAATGCCCGTGCTCAGGGGCATTTCTTTTGTCCGGTCGCTAGAGGAGCAAAACAACGCTTACTCGAACCATTTGGGCTTGGCGGCGGACGGGCAAAGCGAAGCAGCGCTTCTGTAGCTCACCAGACCGTTCCCGGTGATCGCGTCCATGCCGCGAATCGCGACGCTGTTGGTTACTCGGGACGATGCAGGCCACTCAGTATTACTGCGACGAGCCGCCGAACCGCTGTCTTTGACGGCAGGCTGGCCGCCGCCGCGAGGGCGTTCAGGCAGTATGTTGCGAGTTCGTCGGCCGGGACGTCGGCTCGGATCGCTCCACTCTTCGCCGCGTCGGAGAGGAGGTCTTGTACTAGGTGATGGAGGTCGTGTTCGGCCTGGGTGACGTGCTCGTGCCGATGGATCAGCGTCGCGATTTCGGTGTTATGGTGCTTCGCTGACTCGTTGGTCATGAGCGCGTAGGCCTCCAGCACTGCGTGGAGGTTATGGGTCGCGTCGCCAGTCCGGTCTCTCACCTCGGCGAGGTCTTTGAGATGTGCAGTCATTTGGCGTTCGTGCCACGCGACGAGGATGGCTTCGACGTCCGGGAAGTACTTGTACAGCGTCGCCCGTCCGATGCCGGTCTCCTCGGCGATGCGGGACATCGTCACGGAGAGGAGGCCCTGTTCGGCGATCAGCGCGGCGGTCGTATCGAGAACGGCGTCCCTGACGTCGCGGCGGTGCGCCTCGATCGTGGCGTTCCAGAGTCTTGGCATCGCCTCAGTATACGCGCCGTATCAAGTCAATACAAATAGTATTGACAGAGACACTATGTATTGTAAACTGGAAGGAATGATCATGACACCCACGCGCAATAGAGGAGACCGACATGGCTGAGCAGCCCCGCCACCCCGACACCGGCGATGACAGCCGCGAGGCGGCCGGCAGCGGATCAACCACCGGCAGATCGCGCCGGGTATACGCGTGTTGGATCATCGGGATCGCCCTCGCCCTGCTGTTTGTCGTCTTGCATCTAACAGGGGTCATCGGCCCAGCAGGCCACTAGTGCCGGCCTCCAGCGTTGGAGCCGACAGGTGATCGAAGCAATCGGTCTCACCAAGCGCTACGGCGCAACTTTGGCGGTCGACGACCTGTCGTTCGGCGTACCTCCGGGTCAGGTGACGGGGTTCCTTGGTCCGAACGGGTCCGGAAAGTCGACGACGATGCGCCTGATCTTGGGTCTCGACGCGCCGACCTCGGGGTCGGTGACCGTCAACGGACGGCCCTACACCGAATATCGCCGGCCGCTCCTCGAGGTCGGCGCATTGCTCGAGGCCAAGGCCTTAGACGGTGGGCGCAGCGCCTACAACCACCTGCTCTGCCTCGCACTCAGCAATGGGATCGACCGAGCTCGGGTCGACCAGGTGCTCGAACAGGTCGGCCTAAGTAGCGTCGCCGACAAACGCTCAGGCGGCTTCTCGCTCGGCATGGGACAGCGTCTTGGCATCGCCGCCGCGCTGCTCGGCGATCCGCCGGTGCTGATGCTCGATGAGCCGGTCAATGGACTCGACCCTGACGGCGTCCTCTGGATCCGCAACCTCTTAAGGTCGCTCGCCGCCGAGGGGCGTACTGTCTTCCTCGCGAGCCACCTGATGAGCGAGACAGCAGTCACCGCCGACCGCCTGATCATCATCGGACGAGGACGGCTGATCGCGCAGACGACGGTGGAGGAGTTCCTCAAGAGCGGCACGGGCAACTTCGTGCGGGTGCGCTCGCCCCAAAGCGACGCGCTCAGAACGCTGCTCAAAGCGCAGGGCGCCGACGTAAAGCGCCAGGCCGACGACACGCTCAGGGTCACGGGCGTCACATGTGAAGCCGTAGGCGAGCTCGCCAGGGCGAGCGGAGTGACTCTGCAAGAGCTCTCCGCGCACCAGGTGTCGCTGGAACAGAGGTACATGGAACTCACGAGAGACTCTGTCGACTACGGCACCGTCGAGGGCGCGCTCGCCCCGGCACGGAACTGACGCCGCCATGGAAGCGATCACAACCCCGCACAGCTCCTACAGTCGGCTATCGGGGTTCGTCAACATCCTCCGATCGGAGTTCTGCAAGCTCCGCTCGGTTCGCTCGACCTTCTGGACGCTCTTCCTCGCCGTGGTGTTCAACATCGGACTGGCGGCGATCCTCGCGATCTTCCTTCCCGGTCGTCTCAGCGCACACGAGAAGGCCACCATCGATCCGATACGGCTCAGTCTCGGCGGCATCCACTTGTCACAGGTCGCGTTCGGCGTCCTAGGTGTGCTCGTCATCACGCGCGAATACACCACGGGCATGATCCGCGCCACCCTCAGCGCTGTGCCGCAACGCCGGGTCATGCTCGCGGCGAAGACGATCGTGTTCGCCGCGACTGCCCTCAGCGTCGGGATCTTCGCGAGCTTTGCTGCCTACTTCGTCTTTCAGGCGTTCATATCCGGCGAAAGCCTGCGATCCTCGATCGGCGATCCCGGAGTTTTGCGGGCCGTGACCGGAGGCGGTCTCTACCTGACCGTTCTCGGCCTGTTCGGCCTCGGCCTGGGCGCGATCATCCGCTCCAGTGCCGGAGCGATCGCAGCGCTCTTGGGCGGGCTCTTCGTGCCTCAACTCCTCACGGAACTGCTGCCGCAGCCCTGGAAGGACACGATCGGCCCCTATCTCCCGATGCAGGCCGGCAGCCAGATCCTCGCGCTGCACCAGGAGGCCGGCGCGCTCGGAGCGTGGTCAGGGTTCGGCGTGTTCTGCCTCTACGCGGTGGTCGCCCTGGCAGCCGGATTCGTCCTCATCAACCACCGCGACGCCTAGACACGGCGACGACATGTCGAACCTTCAACACCGAACCCGACGCGGGCTTGCACGCTGAGCCGACGGATCCTCTCTCACTCACACCCAAGGAGACACGAATGACCATCAGCCTGACCTGCAGGCATTGCGACGCAACCATCACTGCCGACAACGAAGACGACCTCGTCGCACGAGTACAGGCCCACGTCCGCGAGCACGACGACGCAAGAGTCCCATCGCGCGAACACATACTCGCCCGGCTGCACCGGCAACGCCACGACTGACTGCCTCCAGCTTCCGTTCGACCCCTGCATGCGCTGCCAACGCCGCGCTCGGGCCCGGCCGCCGCTAGCCAGAGGTCGAAAGCCCTTCGACAGTCTTGAAAGCTGCCCGGTCATGTCCGGCTGAGCGGGACATGAACTCCTCAGGGCAAAGCGAGGTTCGAAAGCTGCCCTGCAAGGTCCATCACACGCGCTCGCCGGTCTCGGCGTCGAACAGATGGATCTTGTCGCGGGCGATCGAGAGCGAGATCTCGTCGCCCGGCGAGACGCGCTCTTCGATCGGGAGCTTCGCGAGGATCGGTGTGTCCTTAACGTTCAGGTGTACGAGCTGCTCGTCGCCGAGGTACTCGCGCACCTCGACGCGGCCGGTCAGCTGCACCGCGTCGCCGCCGCGCTGCCCGAGCTCCACGTGCTCCGGGCGGAAGCCCGCGATCCTTCCCGCCCCGGCGCCGTTCAGCTTCTCCGCTGGGACGAGGTTCATTGCCGGCGAGCCGATGAAGCCGGCGACGAAGAGATTCGTCGGCTTCGTGTAGAGCTCCTCGGGTGCGCCCGCCTGCTGGAGGACGCCGTGATTCATCACGACGATCCGGTCTCCCATCGTCATGGCCTCAACCTGATCGTGCGTCACGTAGATCGTCGTCGTGTCGAGCCGTTGCTGGAGCTTCAGGATCTCGGCGCGCGTCGCGACGCGGAGCTGCGCGTCCAGGTTCGAGAGCGGCTCGTCCATGAGGAACGCGACCGGCTCGCGCACGATCGCCCGACCGAGCGCGACACGCTGGCGCTGGCCGCCCGAGAGCTGCTTCGGCTTGCGTTTGAGCAGCGGGGCCAGGTCGAGGATCTCGCCTGCCTCACGCACGCGACGGTCGACTTCCTTCCGAGGAATGTGCTGGTTGCGCAGTCCGAAGGCGAGGTTGTCGTAGACGGTCATGTGCGGATACAGCGCATAGGACTGGAACACCATCGCCACGTCCCTGGCTCCCGCGGGCACGTTGTTGACGACGCGCTCACCGATGATGATCCGGCCGTCGGTCACCTCCTCCAGCCCGGCGAGCATCCGCAGCGCGGTGCTCTTGCCACAGCCGGACGGCCCCACGAGGACCAGGAACTCCCCGTCCTCGACCTCGACGGTGAAGTCCTTGACCGCCTCGGTGCCGTCGAAGCGCTTCGTCACGTGGTCGAAGAGCACGCGAGCCATCAGTCGGTTGCCTCCTGAGGTGAGGGCGGCAGCGCGAAGCGAGCGGCCGCGAGGAACGAGTAGGCGATCGTGACGGTGAGGAAGGGGAGCAACGCTGCAGCCAATCCGGCCAGGTTCACGATCGCGAGGGTTGCGCAGAGCACGAGCGCCTGAACCGGGCGGCGCAGCAGCGCGCGGCCCGCGTCTTCGGCCACCGCACGAACGGGCTGGCCACGCTCGGCAATCGCGAGCGGCCAGAGCACGACCTGGAACGCTCCGAAGAGGAGCCCGAGATAGACGCCGAGCACTGCGAGGAAGAGCGCATTCGAGTCCGCGTAGTACGAGATCGCATTCGCACTGAGCAGAGCGGCGGCGGCCACGACTGCCCCGAGCAGGAGCCCTCGCCGCCAGTGTAGGCGCAGGCCGACGAGCGCCTCGCCCAAGCGCAGCTCGCCCGTCGAGGTGACGACGACCGCGCAATGCATGAGCGCCGCGACGAGCGGGCCTGCGAAGAGGAGCAAGCCCCAGGCGACCGGCATCCACAGTCCGGCCACGACGACGGGCACGACGCAGGCCGACAGCGCGGCGTTCAGCACGAAAAGCCGCCACGACTGGCCATAGAAGTCGCCGAAAGCGGCCCGCAGAGCTGCTCCCGAGCTCATCCCTTCACCCCCGCGGTCGTCACGCCGGCGATGAAGTAGCGCTGGAAGAAGATGTAGATCAGACCGACCGGAGCGATTGCGATCGTGGTCGCCGCCATCAGCGCCGGCCAGTTCGTGTTGAAGCCGCCACCGCTCGCGAACTGCGCGATGCCGATGTTCAGCGTGAACTTGGAGTTGTCCTGGAGCAGGATGAGCTGCCAGTAGAAGTCGTTCCAGGTGCCCTGGAAGCTCAGGATCGTGATCGCCGCCAGCGCCGGCCCCGCGAGCGGCAGCATCACGCGCCAGTACGTCTTGAAGAAACCGGCATTGTCGAGCTTCGCCGCCTCCTCGTAGTCCTTGGGGATCGTCAAGAAGTACTGCCGCATCAGGAAGAGATTGGTCGCGTAGAGCAGGTGGATGAGGATGTAGCCCTGGTACGTCGCGATCATGTTCCAGTGCGTGTAGGGGAAGTCCGCGAGCAGCTTGAAGACCGGCACGAGGCGCATCTGGTCCGGGATCATCAGCGTCGCGAGCACGAGCATGAACAGCGGCTCCCGCAACGGGAAGCGCAGGCGCGCAAAGGCATAGCCGCCGAGCGCGCAGAGGAAGAGGTTCGAGATGGTCACGGTGATCGCGAAGATCGCGCTGTTCAGGAAGTAGCGGCCGAACGGACCGGTCGTGAACGCCTCGCGATAGCCCTTCAGCGTCAGGTGATGAGGCACGAGCTGCAAGCTCTTCACGCTGTCCGGGAGGGTCTTGAGCGACGTCGAGATCGTCCAGTAGAAGGGCCAGAGGTAGAAGACCGCGATGGCGAGCAGCAACCCGTACAGGAGGAGCTGGCCCACGAGATGCCCCTTGCCTCGCCCCGGAACGCCCGCGGCGATGGGTGTTCCCACGGCGGGCGGCTCACCGCGAGCAAGTCGCTCGGTAGGCGCGATGTGCGGAGCGGCTTCCCGGTCGTCCATCGTCAGTAGCCGATCTCCGCGCGCCCGAAGAGGAGCCGCTGGACGAGCGTGAAGAAGAAGATGATCACGAAGAGGACCATGCCGATCGCCGCCGCGTATCCCCAGTGGGAATCGAAGATCGCGGTCTGGTACAGGTAGAGCACGGCCGTGACGGTCGAGTACGCGGGCCCGCCCTTTCCGCCCGAGATGATGAACGCCTGGTCGAACAGCTTCAGGCAGCCGATGAACGACAGCACGGCCACGAAGAAATGGCCGGGCTTCAACAGTGGGAAGGTGATCTTCCAGAACGTGCGCCAACGACTCGTTCCGTCGATCGCCGCGGCCTCGTAGACGTCAGTCGGGATCGACTGGAGCGTGGCGAGGTAGAAGAGCATCATCGTGCCCGAGGTCGTCCAGATGTTCAGGCCCATGATCGACTCGAGCGCCGTCGACGACTGGGCGAACCACGGCGTCTGCACCGGATGGCCCTCGATCTTGCCGAGCAGCGCGTTCAAAAGCCCGCCCGAGTTCAGGATGAAGAGCGCGATCGCGGTGACCGCCGCCGAGGACGTCAGCGACGGGAAGTAGAACGCTGCGCGGAAGAACGACTTGCCGCGGATGCGCGCGTTGACTGCGAGCGCGAGTGCGAGCCCGAGCGCCATCTGCGCCGGAACGACGATTGCGGTGTAGTAGAAGGTGTTCCAGATTGCCGTGCCGCGTCTCGGCGGCCACGTCCAGAACAGATGGTCGTGCCAGAGGTCGCGGTAGTTCTTGGTGCCGACGTAGCCGATCTTCCCGAGGATCCCCCAGTCGAAGAAGCTGATGTACATGGCGTAGCCGATCGGGAAGATGAAGAAGAGCATGAAGAACGCGAGCGGGACGATCACGAACGCGTAGCCCACGAGCGCTTCGCGCAGCTTGGCGCTGCCGACCGACTGGAATCTCCCCGGCGCCCTGCGCCGGCCCGTCGCTACCGCCATTGCCCCCTGCCTTTGGAGACGACGACTCGCCGCGCGCCCGGTTCGAGCGCGCGGCGAGTCTAGTGCCTTCCTTACCGAACGGCTAGTGCCCCAGGGCGGCGTTCGCCGCGGCCTGGATGTTGCGAAGAGCCACGTCGACGGTTTCCTTGCCTTCGAACGCGGCCTGCAGCTCGTTGTTGGCCGTATCGGTCACCTTCGAGAAGCCCGGCGCGAACTGCCAAGGATGCGTGAACGGCGCTTCCTTGAGGTACACGGCACGTCCGGCCGGCGGCTTGACGTCACTGCGGGCCGGCAGGTAGCCAACGTTCGAGATCCAGACCTTCTGGCCCACCGGGCCGTCCAGGAACTGGAGCATCTTGAACGCCGCGGCCTTGTTCTTCGAGTCCTTGGCGATCGAGTACGACGCCGTGAACCCGAGGTTCCCGCGGTACTTGTTGCCGGCCTTCGCGCCGATCAGCGGATAGGTCTTCCAGGAGACCCCGGGGAACGTGTCGTGCATGTAGCTCGTCACCCAGTTGCCCTCGAAGATGATCGAGGCCTTCTCCTTGCCGAGCGCCTCGCCGCACCAGCCCATTCCGAGCTGCGCGGGCGTACGCGCGAGACCCGACTGGATCCAGTTGATGTAGGTGCTCACCGCGGCGGTGTTCTTGGAGGTGTTCACGATCGCCTTGGTCTTCGTGGCGTTCAGGAAGCCGCCGCCGTTCTGGTACATGAACGCGAGGATCCGTGCCAGGTCGACGCCGAGGCACACTGGCGGCTGGCCCGCGGCCTTGAGCTTCTTCGCGGCTGCGGTTAGCCCCGCCCAGGTTTTCGGTGCCGCAACGCCCGCTGCTGCGAGCGCCTTGGTGTTGGCCTCCATCGCGAGCGGAGACCAGTCCTTGGGCAGGCCGTAGAGCTTGCCCTTGTAGCGGAACGCGTCGAGCAGCCGCGGGTAGAACGGCTTCTTGCTCATGTGCGCTGCCGCCATCCGCGCGTCGAGCGGCTCGAGCACCCCCTGGGAGACCCAGTCGGGGAACACGTTCGAGTCGACGTAGAAGATGTCCGGCGGCTTGCGCGCCGCGAACCTGGCGAGCATTCCTTCCGGATACGGGTCGAGGTTGATCTCGTTGACCTTGATCGACGGGTTCGCCTTCTCGAACGCGTTGATCGTCGCCCGGATCCCCTTGAGCTCGACGGGCGAGGAGCTCCAGTGGGCGAGCGTGATCGTGGTCGCCTTGGCGGCCGTCGGATGTGCTGCTCCCCCGGTCATCGCTGCGGTCGAGGCAGGGAGTGCCCCAAGGACGAGGAGCGTGCCGGCTAGCACGACCGTCGCCCGCACCCGCGAACGTAGACGTGGATTCATTTTTCCCCCTTTTCGAACTTTCCGCACCATGGTGTGCGGTTTACAATTGCCCCAATCCAGACTTTCGAACCGTAAAAAAGTTTGCGAAGACTCAGTCGTCGTACAGCGACTTGCGGACGAGCCGCAGCTCCTCGGTCCCGTGGTGCAGGATCCGCGAGCCGCGGACGCCGTCGCCGATCTCCTTCAGGTCGTCCCAGATGTTCGAGCCGTAGTCGGGCACGGTTAGACGGCGCCTCTCCGTGCGACCCGGCGCGCTCGGAATTCGCCCAGATCGCCGAGCTCGGACACGTAGACCTGACGGTGCTCCACCTCGCGCGGCTCCTGCGGGGCGTCACTTTCGGCGAGCAGCCGGTCGAGCTTGGCGGAGATCTCGTCGAGCGGTGCGGACGCGGCGCGCTCCCCTGCGGCCGGCCAGGCGTGGCCCTGCTCGTGGACGAGCGCCTCGAGGGCCGCGCTCAGCTCTTCGATCTGCCGGTGCTGCTCCTCCAGCGCCTCGACGACGTCACCGCGGCGGAGAACGAACACCGAGCGCGGCGCGGTCACGCGAGCTCCGCCAGCTTGCGTCCCGTCTCGGCCGCGACCTCGGTCGCTGTGTGCACGTCCGCGTCTCTGAACCCGCGCTCGTCGCCGTACACCTCGAGGAGCCCCCACGAGTCGCCGTTCGACTCGAGCGGGATCATCAACAGCGACTCGTACCCGATGCGGCGCAGCAGATCCACTTCCGCCTGGTCGGCTGCGGGATCCGAGACGAGCACCACCTGGGGCTCGCCGCTCTCGATCACCTGCTGGGTCAGCGGGAAGTCGGAGACGAGATACTCGTGACCTGCGTCGATCCGGGCAGAAGTGGAATGCTGCGTCAGATCGACCAACAGGTCGCCGATCACGCGGGAGACGACGCACGCGCCCGCCCCGTCGAGGGCCTCGACGAGTTTGCGTGCAGTGCCGGACAGAAGCTGCGGTACAGCCGAAGGGGCCACCTGCGCAGTATCTCTTGCCGGGTCCCCCTCAGTACGCTTGGGTCCGTGTCTACCGAAGCGCTGGACGTGTTCTCCGGTGAGCAGGTCGAGCGTGCGCGGCGGTACCACCGGCCCCTCTACCCGGCGCTCGCGGTCGACCTCGTCGTCGGGATCGGAGGTCTCGCGATCCTGGCCTTCACGCGGGTGGGGGACGCTGCGTTCCGGCAGGTCGACGGCAGGCCCTGGTGGGCGGACACGCTCGCGTTCGTCACAGTCGTCCTCGTCCTAACCACGCTGGTGCGCCTGCCGGTCTCCTTCTGGCGTTCGTACCTGCACGAGAAGGAGTGGGATCTCTCGACGCAGACGATCTTCGGCTGGCTCGCCGATACGGGGAAGGGGTTCGTCGTGACGCTCGTCTTCAGCTGGATCTGGATCGGCGGGTTGATCGTGGTCGCGCGCGCGTTCCCGGCGTGGTGGCCGCTGGTCGCGGCGGTCGGGTCGGCGGTGTTCGTGCTCGTGGTCGGCTTCGTCGCTCCCGTGGTGCTCGAGCCTCTGTTCAATCGTTTCGAGCCGCTCGCGGACACCGAGTTCGCCGCTGAGTTGCGCTCGCTCGCGCGGAGCGCCGGCACGCCCGTGCGGGACGTGCTCGTCGCGGACGCGAGCCGCCGGACGAAGAAGTCGAACGCCTACGTGTCGGGCTTTGGCGCGACGCGACGCGTCGTCCTCTACGACACGCTGCTGGAACGGAGCGATCCGCGCGCGGTCAAGCTCGTGATCGCGCACGAGCTGGGGCACCGGCAGGACCGCCACGTTGCCAAGGGAACGGCGCTCGGGATGCTAGGAGCGGTCGGAGCGGTGCTGGCGATCTGGGCGCTCCTGTTGTCCGCAGATGTTCGCGCGGCCGTCGGAGTGGGCGGCGCGGGCGATCCGCGCGTCGTGCCGTTCCTGATGCTCGTCGGCGTCGTGCTGGAGCTGCTGGCGCTCCCGTTCGGCACTGCGCTTTCACGGCGCTGGGAGCGCGCCGCCGACCGGTTCTCGCTCGAGGTCACGCGCGATCCGGAGGCCTTCGAGACTGCGCACCGCGAGCTCGCGACGTCGAACCTCTCGGATCTGCAGCCGCCGCGGCCGCTCTACGTCCTCACGTTCTCGCACCCGACGCCTGTCGAGCGGATCGCAGCGGCCCGCCGCTGGGGAACGAGCGCGCCGGCGTGAGCGTGCATTCCCATCACGGCCACGCGCACGGCGACGCCACTTCGGATCGTCGCGCGCTCACGATCGCGCTCGTCCTGATCACAGGACTGATGGTCGCGGAGCTCGCGACCGGGCTTGTCGCTTCGTCGCTTGCCTTGCTCGCAGACGCAGGGCACATGCTCACGGACGCCGCGGCGCTCGGCCTCGCCCTGTTCGCCGCGGCCGTCGCGGCGCGACCCGCCTCGGGGCGCTGGACGTTCGGTTACCGCCGCGTCGAGATCCTCGCGGCTCAGGTGAATGGAATCACGCTGCTGCTCGTCGGTGCGTGGATCGTCTACTCGGCGATCGTGCGGCTCGTCGACCCGCCGCAGGTGCGCGGCGGAATCGTCCTCGTCGTCGCCTTGGTCGGAGTGCTCGTCAACCTCCTCGCGACCCGGGTGCTCGCGCGCGCGAGTCGCGAGAGCCTGAACGTTCGCGGTGCGTTCCTGCACCTGGTCACCGACCTTGCGGCCTTCGTGGGCACGGCGGTCGCGGGTGCGCTCGTGCTGCTCACGGGCTGGGACCGCTTCGACCCGCTCGCCTCGCTCCTCGTCGCAGGCCTCGCGTTCTGGGCCAGCTTCGGGCTGCTGCGAGAGTCCACGAGGATCTTCCTCGAAGGCTCGCCGACCGACATCGACCCCGACGCCGTCGGTCGCGCGCTGATCGCTGAGCCGCAGGTCGTAGAGGCGCACGACCTGCATGTGTGGACGGTCGGAAGCGGTTTCCCGACAGCGTCCGCGCACGTCCTCGTGGAGGCGGACGCTGATTGCCACGCGATCCGCCGCCGCCTCGAGCGCCTCCTCGCCGAGCGGTTCGAGCTGAGACATACGACGCTCCAGGTCGACCACGTCGGCGGCGGTGGAGACAGCGTGGAGCTCGGCGCCGCCGAGCCGCGCCGGACGCCGCTGTAGAGTCCGGCGCCGTGACTGGCCTCGAAGGGAAGACTGCGATCGTCACGGGCGCGTCGAGCGGCATCGGCGCGGCGACCGCCGTCGCGCTGACTGCGGCCGGCGTGCGCGTCGCCGGCGGTGCCCGCAGGGTCGACCGGCTCACGACCGAGGTCGCGCACGAGGTGGACGTGACCGATCCCGCGAGCTGCGAGCGCTTCGTCGAGCAGGCGGTCGCCGAGCTCGGCGGCCTGGACGTGCTCGTCAACGCAGCAGGCCTCGCCCTCGGCCGCGACCCGTTCACCGCCTCGACGGAGGAGGACGAGCGGATCGTGCTCGAGACGAACGTCAACGGGCTGATCCGGATGACGCGCCTCTGCCTCCCGCACATCCGCGACGGCGGGCACATCGTCAACATCGGCTCAGTCGCGGGCCGCGCCGCGTATCCGAACGGCTCGCTCTACATAACCTCGAAGTTCGCCGTGCGCGGCTTCACGTATGCGCTGCGCGAAGATCTCCTCGGCCGGCCGATCCGGATCACGACCGTCGATCCAGGGCTCGTCGAGACGGAGTTCTCGCGTGTGCGCTTTCGCGGCGACGAGGAGACGGCGCGTGCGGTCTACGCCGGAGTCGAGGCGATGCAGCCCAGCGACATCGCCGACTGCATCGTCTTCGCGCTGACCCGCCCGCTGCGCGTGAACGTCGACGAGCTCGTGGTCAAGGCGCTGAACCAGGCGTCCGGAGCCCGAATACTGCGCGACGAGCCCGCGTGAGCAACGGCACGCTCACGATCCTTGAAGGCTCGACCTTCTGCATCTGCGACGAGATCGGCGACGTCACCGGTGAGACAGGCGGCCTCTTCGCCGATGACACGCGTTTCCTCTCGCGGCTGCGGCTGACGGTCAACGGCAAGCGGCCGCTGCTGCTCTCGTCCGGGAAGGTGGAGTACTTCTCGGCAGCGTTCTTCCTGCGCAACCCGCTCGCGGGGGGCCTCGGGATCGATGAGCTCTCGATCGAGCGGACCCGCTTCGTCGGACAGGCGATGGACGACACGCTGACCTTCGAGAACCAGAGCATGCGGCGGATCGAGTTCGACGTCGACCTGGAGATCGGCGCCGACTTCGCAGACATCATGTCCGTGAAGGCTCACGATTTCGCGCTCGGAGATCCGCTCAACGCGCCACCGCTTCCGCCGGTCGTCACCGGAGACTGGGACGACGACCTCGACGAGCTGCTGCTCGAGGACTCAGACCCCGGCGGCGCCCGCACCCGGATCGTCTTCTCGCGGCCAGGCGAGGTCGAACCGAATGGTGTTCGGTACCGGCTCGCGCTTGAACCGCGCGGGCGCTGGGAGCTGCGTGTGGGCGTCTTCCCGTCGCGGAACGGCGACCTGGAGATCGAGCCGCGGTTCGCCGAGCGCCATTTCGGCGAGGAGCAGGCGCACGTCCGCGAATCGCTCGTCGCGTGGCGCCTGAGGGTGCCGCAGCTGCGGGCGTCGTGGGACGACCTCTCGCGGTCGTTCGGGCAGTCGGTGTCCGACGTCGCCGCGCTCCGGATGCGGTCGGGCGACGGGAACGGGGATCCCGGAATCGGCAAGCTTCCGGCGGCGGGCATGCCGTGGTTCATGACCGTCTTCGGCCGGGACACGATCATCACGTGCATCCAGACCCTCCTGTTCGGGCCTGAGCTCGCGCGGAACGCGCTCGAGGTGCTCGCCAAGCTGCAGGCGCGCGAGGACGACCCCTCGATCGACGCGGAGCCGGGGAAGATCGTGCACGAGGTGCGGCGTGGAAAGGCCGCCGAGCACTGGTTCGCCCGCTACTACGGCACGGTCGACGCGACGCCGCTGTACCTCGTCTTGCTCTCCGAGGTCTGGCGCTGGACGGACGACGTCGCGCTCGTCGAGCGCCTGCGCGAGCCGGCGATGCGGGCGCTCGCGTGGATCGACGACTACGGCGACCGCGACCGGGACGGGTTCGTCGAGTACGAGCGCCGAACCGACCGGGGCCTCCACAACCAGTCCTGGAAGGACTCGGACGACTCGCAGCGCTTCCACGACGGCCGCTTTGCCGAAGGGCCGATCGCGCCCTGCGAGGTCCAGGGCTACGTCTACGACGCGAAGCGCAGGCTGGCCGACATCGCGCGGGAGGTCTGGCGGGACCGCGAGCTGGCCACCAGGCTCGACCAGGAGGCCGACGAGCTACGCGACCGCTTCGACAAGTCGTACTGGATCGACGACCGCGGCGGCTACTTCGCGCTCGCGCTCGACGGCGAGAAGCGCCAGGTCGACTCGCTCTGCTCGAATATCGGCCATCTGCTCTGGAGCGGAATCGTCAAGCCAGAGCGCGTGGAGCGCGTGGTCGACGCGCTGATGGGGGAGCCCCTGTGGTCGGGATGGGGCGTCCGCACGATGTCGAGCGCGGACGCCGGCTACAGCCCGCTCTCCTACCACAACGGCACCGTCTGGCCGCACGACAATTCCCTGATCGCCGCGGGGCTGGCTCGCTACGCGCGCTGGTCGGAGGCGCAGCGGATCATGCAGCGGATGCTGAGCGCGTCCGCCCACTTCGACCACCAGCTACCGGAGGTCTTCGCCGGGATGCGCCGCGCCGACACGCCGTTTCCGATCGCCTATCCGACCGCCGCGCGGCCGCAGGCGTGGGCCGCGGGAACGCCGGTCCTGCTGCTCCAGCTGCTGCTCGGGCTCTATCCCGACCGCCGCCGCCATCAGCTCGCGACGAACGCGCCGACGGAGCTGCCGTCCTGGGCAGGAGCGATCCGGCTCACCGGTATTCGCGCGTTCGACGGGCTCTGGGACGTGCACGTCGACGGCGGCCGGGTGAGAATCGAGCCGGCATGAAGGTCGCCGTCCTGAGCCCGGTCTGGTTCGCGGTGCCGCCGACCGGCTACGGCGGCATCGAGTGGGTCGTTTCGCTGCTCGCGGACGGGCTCGCCGCGGCGGGCCACGACACCACGCTCTTCGCCTCGGGTGACTCGCGCACGCACGCGAAGCTCGCTGCGGTCTACCCGGAAGCGCCCAGTGCGCAGATCGGACGCACTCAGCCCGAGCTGCGCCACGCGCTCGCTTGTTACGAGCGCGCGGGAGACTTCGACGTGATCCACGACCACACCGGGATGCTCGGAGCGGTGCTCGGCGGAGCGGTCGAGACGGCGGTGGTCCACACCGTCCACGGCCCGCTCGACGGCGAGCCCGGGGAGCTGTACGAATCGATTGCGCGCGTGTCACCGCAGGTCGGCCTGATCTCGATCTCGATGAACCAGCGCAAGCCGAAGCCCGACCTGCCGTGGATCGCGAACTGTCCGAACGCGCTCGACTTCTCCGTTTATCCCTGTCAGCCCCACCGCGGCGAATACCTCCTCTTCCTCGGGCGGATGAGCCCGGACAAGGGCGCTCACCGGGCGGTCGCGGTGGCGATGGAGGCCGGTCTGCCCCTCAAGCTCGCCGGCAAGCTGCAGGATCAGAAGGAGATCGACTACTTCGAGGAGCTCGTCGCGCCGCACCTCGTCGGCGACATCGAGTACCTCGGGGAGGTCTCCCACGGCGAGAAGGTCGAGCTGCTGCAGAACGCGCGCGCCACGCTCTTCCCGATCGAGTGGGAGGAGCCGTTCGGCCTCGTGATGATCGAGTCGATGGCGTGCGGTACGCCGGTGATCGCAACGCGGTGGGGCGCGGTCCCGGAGGTGATCGAGGATGGCCGGAGCGGCATCATGGTCGAGAGCTACCGCGAGATGCACGAAGCGCTCGAACGCGCGGACGAGCTCGATCCGCTCGAGCTCCGGCGCTTCGCCGAGGAGCACTTCTCGCCGGAGCGAATGGTCTCGG